>JAHEDW010000040.1 GCA_024641025.1 Gallionella sp. | reverse complement strand
CAGCAATCAGTGCTCTTTACTCTTTCCAAAAAAATAGAAACAGGAGAGCCAAAGCTCCCGTTTCTATTTAAAGGACGAAAATTGGTCAGGCTATGACCTCATGCATGCCTTTGATTACTCAAGTAAGAATAACCTCCAATCCTGCCCAACCTAAGCTGTTCTAGCTATATGCATAGGTAGTACCGACTTGCCAAGGTCCTATGACCGCCATACTATTGAAAATACCTAATGAGTTGCCTCTTAGCTGATATTGAACGTTGTTACAATACACCTTCGGACTACTCAACTTCAATCAACTAAAAGTACTAATCCCTAGATGCATTTGTATTAATACCAGTTGATTTTATGCGGTATATTTCCATACATGCCAATCTTCATACAGATCATCGTCTAAGATTTCACGAGGATGATGTTATGCTGAACCCAATTTTTATTTCATATATTGCTAATTTTGTCTTGTTATAAACTCTTAGAGATACCGTTTGGTAATGTGAAATTATTGTTTAATATATTTTACATAGTGTGCTTGGTTAAAATGTAAAATAATAATTTGTAACGCGCTAAAAATACATATCAATACTTTCTGTTACCGAGTACGGAGGAAATATTTACTTAGTCAACCAGAGGTTACTATGCAATTTTCAAAAGTAATGTTTGTTATTAGTATCGTAATGCCGCTGATTGTTGGGTTGAGCGGATGTGCCAGTAGCTTGATCGGGGAACGAAAAGGCTCGGACCGAGTGTCTTTAGCCGATGCAAATCAGATTGGTGGCTGTCAGTCCAAGGGGAAAACCATTGTTAGCGTTCTTGCAAAAGTTGGATTTCTCAATCGACTTGAAGAAGTCGTGGAAGATGAATTGTTACAAATGGCACGTAACGATGCGGTAGACGCCGGTGCAGATACGGTTGTAAAAGGTGAATCGCAAGAATTTGGCAGACGCACTTTTGAACTTTACAAATGCCGACCTTGATCAGAATATTATTTTTGGGTGATGAAATTCTGCTTGCGGCACGCAGTAGTACTTCGTGTCTCAAAATTGCTGCCAGATAGCAGACATTGAAGATGCACACCTCTTGACCTCAACATTAGGCATGCATACGGTTTGAAACCTCAATCAGATTCATGTCTGGGTCGCGAAAATATACAGAAAGAATTGGGCCTGTGGCCCCAGTGCGTTCTATAGGCCCCTCAATTACAGAGACGCCACAAGCGACAAGGTGGCTCACCACATCGGATAAAGGAACTGAAGTAAGAAAACATAAATCAGCCGAACCGGGAGTTGGTTGCTGAGCTTTAGGTTCGAATTCCCTTCCATGCTGATGTAAGTTAATCTTCTGTGAGCCAAAAGTTAATGCTTTACGTCCACTGCCAAACTTAATCGCCGACATGCCCAATGCTTTTGAAAAGAACGACACTGTGGTCTCAATGTCTTTAACAGTTAGTACCAAGTGATCAAGGCTATCAATTTTCATTTGAGGGTGGATTGTATGCCCATCAGTTATCCATATGATAGATCAAGTCCGAAATGAATTGTGTTGAGGCTCTGCTTCTTGCACGAAGTAGACGTGGAGGCATCTAATAGCATTCCAAAAAGCCGCACTTCACAATATGCAATAAATTCAAATGTGCTTAAAATATTTACGGTGATGTGAGATCGCTGGCAGTACATTACTAGTCCGGAATTACAGGTTCGACAAGTGTTGCAAGTTGCATAAGTGACTCCTGCCACCCGAGATAGCACATTTCTAGGGGAATAACCTCAGGCAAACCTTCCTGTACGATGTTGATTTCAGTGCCGCAGGAAACCTTCTTTAGATCTACTGTCACCATAATCTCACCTGATAAGTTCGGATCATCAAATTTATCGGTGTAGCGAATTCGTTCGTGAGGAAAAAGTTCGAGATATTCACCTCCGAAAGAGTGACCATTCCCAGTTGTGAAATTTGTGAATGACATGCGAAACGACCCACCGACTTTTGCATCCATATGGTGTACTTTACAGGTAAAGCCGTATGGTGATATCCACTTTGCTATCGCATCGGCGTCTAGGAATGCACGATATACAAGCTCTGGAGTTGCACGGAGCACACGATGCAATCGTACAGTACCTGTAGTCACTTGCTGCTCTCCTTTTAATTATGTTGTGATAATGTTTCTTTGATAACGCTCTCTGCATACTTCGGAAATATAATTAGCCAAAATCAAGTCGTATTATCAGCTTTCAGTAAACTTAAGTCGCTCCATTAAATCCTTCTATCGGGAAGCAATGTCAAATATTTTCATTTATTTGAAATGTTTGGGTGAGCCGATCTAAAATGTATGTACTTATGACCTTCTCGAATTATTCAAGCAGCTACATAGTTTCGTCGGTCACGCACTTCTTGGTATAACTGCTTTTGGCAGCACCTTTGAGCTTCTTCTCAGCAGCCTTGGCCTCACATTCCTTCATTGCAGTATCAGCTTTCGTGTCACGTTCGCATTTCTTCATGAAACTGTTTTTTGCTGCACCAGCTAGTTTCTTCTCGGCAGCCTTTCCCTCACATAATTGCATGGCAGTATTTACTTTAGCTTCTCGTTCACATTTCTTCAAAAAGCTGCTCTTAGCGGCTCCAGATAACTTTTTCTCTGCTGCCATAGCATCGCAGCTTGAATCAGATGCAAAAGTCAATTGGCTGAAAAGGAAAATTGATGAGAGTGCTATGATTATATTTTTCATGATTAGTGTTCCTTGAGTATGCGACTGATAATTCGCTCATAATAAATCATCTTCGCACCAATTAACCACTTTCGAATTAGTGCCACTTCTTGAGATAAGCGACAGTTTGGAACAAATAATTGTCAATTCGCATTTACCTGTTTTGTGACCGGGTTTTGAATCTTTTAAATTCAATGTCTTAGGTGGTTTTGAAATTCACCCAAACAAGCAAATTGGCCGTACGAATAAACAGCACCAAGCCAGCTCTTCTAAAAAGTTAGCCACAACTTAAGCATATGTCCGAACCACTCCAGATTCAGCCTATCTAAAAAAACCAACCACTACGGCGAAATCCAGGGGTGATGTAACAGCCTAAAAAGAAGCAAGTTTACGTGTTACTTCAGATTATTACCTGTCATCACATTGTTATAGTATTGAGCTGTATTTTTGCTTGATATTTGCATGTACAACACGGAGAGCAATATTTAATGACAAAAGAACTCATATTGTTTTTGTGCTGCTTCTTTCTATCCTTGAGTTCAGCAGCTGAGGGACTTGGTCCATTCTCTGGGCGGGTGCAAGTTGATGTGACTGCAAGAGAAACCATTAAGGGACAGATAGAAAGTTATTTGAGTAGGGAACTTCGCAGTCTAGGTGACGTTATTGTTACAGATGAAAGCCCAGAATGGCAAATGCTTGTCATTGCAGTAGAGACAACCTCGGCGGGGCGGGTAAACGGTGTTGCATTATCAGTAGTCGTATTGAAGCCACTCGATAATACATTCATTCTAGATGCCACGAGAGAAGAAGCCAAAGAACTTGTAACCGTAATAACCTCATCAGCGCTAGTTGATTACAATGGCAATTCATTGCGTGTCGGGCCGCTAAACGGCCTTAGAAGTATGTGCGACAAGATAATTGTGGAATTCGATACAAATGAGCTAAAACCCGCAAGAAAACTTTGGCAGTCGATGATCGAATCGGAGAGGTTACTAAAAGAGCAAAGGCTAAAGAAAAAATAGCCCCCAGTCCGGCACCTGAATCTGCCAACCTTCGGCGAAAATACAGGCATTTCAATATTCTCAGAAACAGCGCTTAAGTTTTCGACTCATAAAACCGAATCTGATTGCCTCCTGCCTCCTTGGCCTGATACATAGCCAAATCGGCCCAATTGACAATCTCCTCAGTTGTAGCTTCGTTTTTGATGAACAAAACCACACCAATACTAGATGTGCAATGGTGTTCAATGGTGTAGTCCTCATTCCCCTCGTAGAAGTTTTGTAGATAATATGGCTTAGCCAAATTAGCTCCAATCTTTTTGGCTACAATGGTTGCCTGTTTGATGGACTTTACTCTATCCTTGTCCAACTCCCTAAGTGCTACGACAAACTCATCTCCGCCAAAACGTGCCACCGTATCAATTTCACGTACACAACTACTAATGCGACGTGAAACTTCTATCAAAAGTAAATCACCTGTCTCATGTCCATATGTATCATTGAGTGGCTTGAAGTTATCCATGTCTATAAAAATCAAAGCTCCATAAAGGTTGCTACGCTTGCTGGCAACCATGGCTTGCTCCAACCGTTCATTTAACAAACGGCGATTAGGAAGTTGGGTCAAGGTGTCATAGAAGGCTAAATTGTGAATTTTCTCTTCAGCGAGCTTGCGCTCGGTGATATCACGTGACACCACAATAAATCTAGCTTTGTGAGAGGTAGCAAAAGATTGTTTTGCTACTGACAATTCAAACCAAGTAACTCCTTTGGACGAAGTCAGTTTAACTTGCCGTCCAAATGACTGACTCTTTAAATCAGCCTCCGAAATAGCAGCGAGCACTTCCTTGGCTGCGGACGAAGGTAGAATTTCTGCAACGGTACGTCCGAGCAACATATTCTCTGAAGCAGCAAGTAAGTCGCCTCGATTGCCCCAAACATTTAGATAGCGACCATTTCGGTCAACCTCAAACAATAAATCCGGTACTGCTTCCAATATAGCCTCGAAACGCAGATTGCTGACTCTAAGTTGCTCCTCAGTTCTCTTCCGCTCTGTAATATTACTCATCACGATTCGAACAATTGGCGCGCCTTCATCCTTGACAATCCGCAAGCAATCTAACTGAGCGTCAAAGCGTGAGCCATCATCTCTCTTAAGTACTAGTTCAATGCTACGCTTGTTGTCGTTTGCTTGAACAGATAGAAAGTGATTATGCCAACGTTCAATGTCCTCAGAGGCAACAAAAGAGGCGAAACTGCGTTCTGGAAGTTTATTACGCTCCATTCCGAGTAGCATCGCACCAGTAAGATTGATCTCGTCAATCTTGGCCTCATTGTTGAGGGTGAGATAACCGACTGGCGCAAAGTCAAAAAAATCCACGTATCGGCTACGAGATCTCTCCAACTCAATCTGTGATTGCCGCAAGGCTTCGTTCAGGATCTCCAACTCGATCTGATGCACGCGTAGTTCGTGAAGGAGTCTCTCTGCAGGGCGCGGCGATTGCGTTGAATCCGGCAAATATGGGAGTTTTGCCTCAGCGGCTTTCCGCAACTTGTCTTGCTCAGTCGACTTCTCGCTCAAGACATCCCCTTCTCTATTGCACAGCCTTTTAGAATGGCTAGGTGACGGTCCATACCTGACAGGTGATATCGGCACATTTCGTATATTGAGCTTATTTTATTCTTTTAACATAGTGATTTCTACATATTCAAAAAGGTGTTGGGGAAATTTCGAATCTGTTGACAATCAACTAAACCAAGGCCAAAGACTAACAGCATGCAATTCCATTGTATGTTTATCAATATAGATCTATTATATTAGATATGGCTAATATAATAATGGGGGCAAACATGGAAATAGACCAAAAATCCGAAATCGGTGAAGAAGCATATGCAAAGGCACTGAAATATGAGCTTGATTATGGTTGTTGCCCGCAGTGTGTCCTTGCGACAGTACAGGAAACCGTTGGTATCATTGACGATCAAACCATAAAGGCAAGTCATGGCCTTTCGGGTGGAGGCGGTCTTCTGGGAGAGGGTGTCTGCGGTGCCCTAACTGGCGGTCTACTTGCTTTGAGCGCAAAGTATGGTCGAGATCGAGACAAATTGGGAAGCGGTCGTTACATAAATAACTTCAAGAAGGCGAAGGAACTCACCGAGCGTTTCCGTCAAGAATTTGGTGGCGTTACTTGCAGACAGTTACAGCAAAAATTCACGGGGAAAACCTACGACATGTGGAATGCCGGCGAATACAAAGCGTTCAACGATGCAAGAGGTGATAAATGTGCACATGCAACAGGGACTGTGACAAAGTGGGTCATCGAGATCTTGTAGAATTCTCTGACCCTTCTCAATATACTACGATTGGACATATTAATTGCTGATCTAAAGTCACATTCCATATTCGCGTTAATGTCAATTGGCTGAAAATATCACTCCTCGGAAACCCATCATTCCATATTACAGCAACACTTACAGTAGCCGAGCATTAATCAGTTTGACGCAAAGCAAACAGTATTCAATGTAATTAATAACACATGACATCTTTGGAGACTTTAGGGTGGATAAGATTCAAGTGCAGTTAGGAATCATTTAATGTAACGCTGGCTTGAATGGCATTTATTTACTTAACATTCAGTAACCACCAATTTCTCAGATATCAGAACTTCCTTGAGGGATGGAATGAAAACAAATTGGTAGGGATTGGTAAGTGACATGGTTACAATACAGTTTGGCCCTGGCATGACCAGTTCGACATTAACTACAACCCAATTGTCTGTCTCATCTACTGAAGCAACACGCACGGTATAGCCACCGGAACTTCTACGCCCCATATCTACCAAGAGTACCTTGCCTTTCTTGAAGTCAATATTTACAGGTGCTGCTTTAGTGTAGATTGCTAGCTCTGTTGCGTATTCCTCCTGAGTAGATATTACTTTGGACTGCCTCGATGTAAAGACGCCTCCCTCCGGAAAGCCTCCCTCAGCAAGTACAAATATTTTCTCCCCTGATGGCACGTCTGATGAATTCAATACAACTGCACAACCTAAAAGAGTTGGTATGGCAACAAAAGCAAAAACAGACCAAAGTATTTTCTTCATATGAAGTCGGAAAAAAGAGTACATGTTAAGCAAATAGCTGAATCAGACAAACATCAATACTGGCTTGTCTGCGAGTTTACTATTATCTGAAATATATTCGAAGGGCTACTTGCGGACCTGCACCATGAGAAAGAGAAAGTACAGTTGTAGAAGCGCAATCAATTGACTGCTGATTATCATACTTGAATACATGGGCAGATTGATATCCGCCATCCCAATAGAATGGCAAGCAAAGCAAAACGTGGCGATATACATCTGACCAACCTTAGCTACTACTGGAAGTATGGCGTAATCAGATCAGGTGAATATTATTCTGGCTTTCTTTCGCTCACTCGGGCCCTGAGCTCTTTACCAGCTTTGAAGTGAGGCACGTATTTAGCCGAGACTTTAACCGAAGCGCCAGTCTTAGGATTGCGTCCTGTGCGTGGAGGCCTGTAATTCAAATCAAAGCTGCCAAAACCACGTACCTCGACACGCCTGCCGTTCGAAAGGGTATTTGTTAGAGCATCAATGATTACTTTAACTCCAAACTCAGCATCCTTGAGTTGCAACTGGGGTTGTAATTCTGCTAAACGAGCAATGAGATCAGAGCGGTTCATAGTTACCAAACCGAAAATAATTAGTAGAATTAGAATTCTACGGAATCCGGCAGAAAATAATAGTGTACTAAAGTACAGTTACCATATAACAGGAAGATCACACCTTCACTCAAATAAGCAACCGCTTGTAGCGCCCAATAGAATTACGTACTTTCCGACAAATTGTCTATTTAACAGTCATTCTTGACGTGCATGCGATACTGATGCCAAGACCATATCGACATTCTCTATTGCATCCTCTAACAAAAGGAGCGCTACGTTCTTGCGACAATTCAGAGAGTTTCAATTTGAATATGTTTGCTTAATTACTGACTTGGCAGAACCCACAATATCTTTGCTAGCACATGAGATGCAAAGACATGCTTTGCCGCGAAGATTTTCCGGAATTTTGGTGATTGCCACCTTGCTTACCTCCGCGTTAGCACACCAGCACTCAATTTTAAGTGTAGCGCAGTTTGCCAAGGCGCAATCGTTAGGTTTGCCGCACAACGGGCAAGTGTGATTTTGAAGGTTATTCATGGCGAAGAGTCCGGAGACCCTTAGGCCACCTGCTTCTGCGATTTTTCTGCCGTACCGAGTTTCAAAGCGTCAGGCAAAACGTCGTCAATTTTAGGAAACCTTCTGTAGCTAGGATACAGGTCTAGGCCAAGATGCTTGTATACCAGCATCGCATGGTCACGGAAATACGCTAGCAATGATGCGTGCGGATGGAATTGATTAAAGAACGGCACTGCCTTAATGAAGTTCTTCCAAGCCTCCTCCATTGACACTCCACTTGAGCAACGATATGCCAACTGTCCCCCCAAGGGCGTGTCTGCCTGAATCCAGGTTTCAACAATACCGAATTTCTTAGGATCCTTGTTGATAGGTGATCCAGCGTCAAGACCAAAAGGACCACTATTTATCGCGTAGATATAGTCTTTATTTTCATTCAAGAAGTTGAGGGTGTCTGCAAACTCACTATGAGTCTCTGTGGGGAAACCGCAAATTATAAATATATGATTTGCGATCCCGGCAGTATGTGCATTCTTCATGACTTCAGAAACTTCTTGGACTTTTGTCCCTTTGCCCATCAAATCAAGAATCCGTTGGTTGCCACTCTCTACACCCCACAATAAATACTTGCACCCTGATTCGGCAATCTCTTTAAGTATAGCGGGGGTAAAAGTCCTGTTAGGCTTTGAATATGCATAATAGGAAATATCCAAACCGGCGTTTTTAATTGCCTCAGCCAGCCGGACAAACTGACCAGGTGCAATCATTTCGTCAACGAAAGAGAAGTTCCGAATGCCTTTATCGACAAAGTGACGCAACGCTTCGATAATCGAATCTATTGAACGAACTCGGTATGTATCTCCAGCAGAAAAGTAATGAACGCAGAACGTGCATTTCCGCCAGTAACAACCACGAGAAAGCAGAAGTGGGATTATTGGTTCAGGTGAAAAGTAGTCTTTTAATTCGAGTCCACTAAAATCTGGTATACCGAATTGATCAACATCTTTAAGAAATATTGGTGGCTCTTTTACTACTTTTCCAGAATCCCAATATACGGCTCCAGGGATACCCTTTGGATTGCAATCGTTACTTAAAAGTTGTCTCAGGGGTTCTTCACCATCACCCGCTATGATTACATCCGCAGCTTCGGGATACCATTTCATAAAATGCTCAGCGCCTTCTATTAGGCAACTCCCCCCCATGAAGACTTTCAGCTTGGCTTGCTGCCGGAGTGCGCGCCCCAAAGCCGCACCTACAGGAAGTTGCTCTGCAAATATCATTGATACACCGACACAACTTGGGTTTAATGCCAGTATTTCCTTGAAGCAATCTTGCAGCATTGGTGGAAGTTTTTGGGTCCGCTCATATTCAGCACAAGACTTAGCTAAAACCTTGGTTGTAAACTCAACAAATCTTGAGAATACCTGACCACATTTTTCATAGATATCTGGTCGGGTCAGCAGGATGTCATTATCTACCCCTCTAAAAACCTTTACAGATTGGAGAAATTGTTCCTTAGTCGCGCCGAATTGGGCAAATACATTATCCCCAATCTTGCTGGTTCCAGATTCAAGTCCAGTAATGATTTCATTAAGAATCCACAGATTCAAGTCCAGTAATTTAACATCCCAATCAGGTAATGTTTTCTCGATATAGCCTTTCAACATCGCTATACCAAGTGGAGGTGATGTAGAAACAGTCACAGGGGGGAAAATAAGGACTAGCGTTTTCTTAGCGTTTTCCATGCAGATCACCTGAAAAAACCACCGGCTATAGTCAGTGGGTTTAAATTATGGACTTAAATCCTCTTTACGCGTCCAAATTAATATAATTATAAAGCAATATTTATACCTTAACCTTATCCAAAATCTATATTTGGCTATATATATAGGTATGCATCTATGTTCATTCTTAAATAGTCTATGGAAACTGTCAAGAATTCCTGAATTCAGGACTAAAATCGGAATTCATTTTCCATCAACTGGTAACATCCAGCTGAGAAAATCATTACGGAGATGAACCAACTTCCTCATTATCAGATTGGCTCGTATGTAGAACTGCCAATGATGACAATGGATAATACTGGGATTAATTCACTCAGAAATAAAGAATAAAACTTGAAAGTTATTGGCGAGAGACGAATAGAATCACACATCACTCACAATTAGGATCAAATGAATTTCTTGAATCCAATTTACCTTGATTTTCCACTCAAGACAAAAAGCCGACTATCGCCGGCTTTTTGATGCTACAAACCTAATCAACTCAAAGCCCGAGAATAAATGTAACCAATTCTTTGACTTCTGGATCGCTAATTTTTGCATTACCCGGCATCGGTATGGGCCCCCATACACCGCTGCCGCCCTTAACAATCTTTGTACTCAGTTTGGCTTCTGCCTCAGCATCACCTTTGTACTTGTCAGAAATATCCTTCCACCCTGGGCCAACCAATTTCTTGTCAATCTTATGGCAATTGGTACACCCAAACTTTTTGGCAACTTCTGGCATATCAGCCGCCATCGAGATACAAGCCATAAACAAACTTGATGCCGCAACCATACTTACGATTATTGCTTTCATATTCCCTCCCCCAGTAAACTTCCCTTGTTAATCATGGCAATAAGTATTCAATGCAATAAAAAATATTAAAGTATTGCCAAGTTATATTATGGCCATGCATATCCGCCAAACCCTCAGCTGGAATCGAAGGATCATAGCCGTGTAAACATGTATGATTAATACACGTATTATATACTCCAGTAAAAAATAAGCTTTGTCAAGTAGAAATATCCCTAACTTTCCTTTCAACATTCATAGCTGGGACTAACTGATTTGCTCGTTATTCCTTCTTTGGCCACATCCGAAAGTTCAACTCAACCAAAGCAACCAGCAACAACATGGCTACTGCGTTATGAAGTACGACTCCAACCAAGGGTAAGCTCAAAGTCAAGTTGAAAGCCCCAAGCGAAAACTGAAATATAACCAACAACAATATTGAATATCCGATCCTGTGAAGCTTATGCTCCATGATCTTGAGGAATAGCCATATCATGTAACACAAGGTAACTAATGCTCCGGCACGGTGCATCCAGTGTATCGTAGTCAATCTCTCAACGGAAAGCGGTAGTCCGGCATTATCTATGCTGTATGAAAAATCCATTGCCGGAATCAGCGCGCCGTTACAAAGCGGCAATCCGTTGCAAGCCAAAGCTGCAAAATTCGAACTTACCCAACCTCCCATAATAATCACCACTATTACCAGTACTAGGCCTAGCAATGCATACACACGAAGTCCACTTGCTTTAACAAGAGGTACTTTGCTATTTTTCAACTGGCTCAACAAGAGCCAAGTCAACATCATCAGCATAGCCATCCCACCTGCTAAATGTACTATGACGATGACTGGTCTCGTTAGGTAGGAAAATGCCAAGATTCCGAACACTGACAAGAAAGCCATCAAACCCACCAGAAGCATTGGCAGCATTGGTGAAAGCTGCCAATGCTTTCGATGTCGCCATGAATATCCGCTAATCGTAATAGTCAAAATACCAAGCAGCGCACCAACAAGATTCTGCAATTTCCATTGCCATGAAGAATGATCGCGTGTTAAGTCTGCCTTGGGCGGGAGTCTTTGCTTTAGTGCATTTTCTTCATAGCATGCTGGCCAGTTGGAACATCCTAACCCAGCATCTGAGAGCCGAGCATAGGCGCTGAATACCACTGCGCAAAAGGCAATGATGCAGGTAAATAGGACAAGTTTCAGATACATGAATGTTTATCTAAAAATATTGCTATTTTGGGCAATCATTATTGTTGATGCTTTTGTCCGGCATTGTGGTGTTGCAAAACTTCGCACCATCCAGGATGGCGTTTCTGATATCTGCGCCAATCATTATTGCTCCTGTAAGATTGGCTTGGCTGAGGTTGGCATCAACCAAACTTGACATCGCGAACACTGCGCCAGTCGCATTCGCCCCGGCTAAAATTGCCCCCTCAAGATTAGCCATTGTAAATTTTGCTCCTTCAAGATTGGCTTTGCTGAGATTGGTACCTGGCATAGTAGTTTGAGTCAAATCCGCACCGGATAAATTTGCATACGAAAGATTGGCATTGTTCAAATATGTTTCAGAGAGGTCTGCTCCCGAAAGATTGGCGTTCGACAAATTTGCATTCATAAGATTGGCTTCAGTGATTCTGTCTCCGCTAAGATCTGCACCTGACAAATCAGCTCCTGCTAGATCTGCACTCGCCAAATTCGACTTGGTTAAATTCGCACCGGAAAGATTTGCGCCAGGGCAATTCGCTCTGCGTTTGATCTGACAACCGTTGATGGTTTGACGCGCTTCAACCGTCGAAACAAATAGAACTGTGCTAAACAGCATCCAACAACCAATTGCTTTCACTGGATAATCCTTTACTTTCTATAATGAACAAGTCCGCATGTTGCATGAATAGGAATATATGTCTATCTTCGTTCATGCAAAGTCAGTCACGAAATGGCGCCCAAATTCATGAGGTTAGCTAAATTCGCTTGAGGGTACAAGCTGGATCTCATTGGATTGACCTACATCAATATATGTTGATCGCACCTGCTATAGCCTAAACAACTGGCGAGTATTAATTCTAAGGTCAATGGCACTTTCTGACTACATTCTAACCTTCGGGCAACATATGTTGCAGCAGCAAGGTGAAAGAGTGCATAAGATTGCACTAGATGCCGGGTTGACCTGTCCAAATCGCGATGGCACAAATGGCACTGGGGGATGCAGTTTCTGCAACAATGCTTCATTCAGTCCGAATGGACGTAAACCTCCCCCGCTTTCAGAGCAGATCAAGCAAGGCAAGCGCGCTATAGCGAAACGCACCCGTGCACGTCTCTTCCTTGCCTATTTCCAGGCTTACACCAACACCTTCGCAGAGGTTGGCAGATTGGCTGCACTCTACGAAGAAGCATTGTCCGAGACAGGGATGGTTGGTCTTTCCATAGGAACACGTCCTGATTGTGTTCCCAGAGCAGTACTCGATCTCCTTGCAAGCTATCAAGAACGTGGTTTGGTAGTGTGGTTGGAGCTCGGATTACAATCCGCTTTCGACGAGACACTCATTCGGGTCAACCGAGGCCATGGCATTGGAGAATATGAAGAAACGGTGGTAGCAGCTAGAAAATTGGGAATTCCAGTATGCACCCATTTGATCATAGGCCTGCCTGGTGAAACGGAGCACCATTACCACAGCTCGCTCGATACCGTACTTGCACTGGGAACCGACGGAATCAAGTTACACCCACTACACGTGGTCAATAACACTGTGCTTGCCATCGAGTGGCGGCGAGGCAAATACAATCCGCTTGAAGTGGATGACTATATCCGGATCGCTGCCGACCTTATCGAACGCACCCCGCCTCATGTCGTGTACCACCGGGTCACTGGTACTGCTTCGACTGACATCCTTCTTGCCCCTTCATGGTGTTCACAAAAGTGGAATATCCTGAACGGAATCGAACATGAAATGAAACGACGCGGCCATCGTCAGGGAGAATTTGCCAAATCTCATGGCAACCGAAGGGACATCCTGTATGCAGCCTGAACTCGAACTTGTCTGTCCTGCTGGCAATCTACCAGCGCTAAAGGTTGCCGTGGACAATGGTGCAAACTCTGTCTATCTCGGCTTTCGAGACGACACTAACGCCCGCAATTTCACTGGGCTAAATTTCGATGAGGAAAATGCCCGTAAGGGTGTTTCATATGCTCATGGCAAGGGCGCAAAGGTGTTTCTAGCGCTAAACACCTATCCACGGACTCAAGGTTGGGAGCGCTGGAAGAAGGCGATCGACCAAGCTGCTGAACTTGGAATGGATGCAGTGATCCTAGCCGATCCAGGGTTGATGCAATATGCGATGAATAACCATCCCAATTTGCACCTCCACCTTTCGGTGCAGGGCTCAGCTACAAATTATGAGGCGATAAATTTCTATTACGAGCACTTTGGCATCCGCCGTGCAGTTTTACCGCGCGTACTTTCATTTGCGCAAGTCGAGGAGCTTTCCGGAAGCACACCGGTGGAGCTTGAGTTATTCGGCTTTGGTGGTTTGTGTGTCATGGTCGAAGGTCGATGTTCCCTTTCTTCCTATGCAACAGGTGAATCACCGAATAATTGCGGTGTATGTTCCCCGCCCAAAGCTGTTCGGTGGCAACAAACAACCAAAGGCCTTGAATCACGCCTTAATGGTGTGCTCATCGATCGTTACACTGATGAAGAAAATGCAGGCTACCCCACCCTCTGCAAAGGCCGCTTTGTAGTTGATGGCGAAACATACTATGCCATGGAGGAACCGACCAGCTTGAATACCCTGGAACTATTGCCAGAATTGCTGCGTATAAAAGTGCGCGGTCTCAAGATCGAGGGACGCCAAAGAAGCCCTGCTTATGTTGCCCAGGTTACCCGAGTCTGGCGCGATGCGATTGACCAATGCATGAAGAATCCACATGCCTTTGTTGTCAGGCCTTCATGGTCAGCTGAACTTGGAAAGATCTCCGAAGGTCAACAACACACCTTGGGAGCATATCACCGGCCATGGAAATGAACACGCCATGAAACTATCTCTCGGCCCAAACCTTTACTACTGGCCTCGGGAAAAGCAGCAGGCATACTACGAGGAAATTTCCGACTCACCGGTGGATATCGTATACATCGGCGAAACAGTTTGCTCTCGACGACATGTAATGCGCCTTCCTGACTGGTTGGAAGTGGCAAAGATGCTCACTGCCGCGGGCAAGGAAGTTGTATTGTCCACACTGACGTTGATTGAATCAGAATCCGATCTGAAAACAATGCGCAGAATTACAGAAAACGGGGGATTTTTGGTAGAAGCCAATGATATGGGTGCAGTGCACCGTTTGGCAAAACGCTTGCCTTTCATCGCTGGACCTTATTTAAATATCTATAATCCACAAACATTGGGTCTGATCGCGTCTCTGGGAGCCAGACGCTGGGTAATCCCTGTAGAAATGTCGCACGAAACATTATTATCTCTACAACAGGCGCGACCAACTGGAATTGAAACAGAAGTGTTTTCCTATGGCAGATTGCCGCTGGCATTTTCTTCGCGTTGTTTTACTGCACGCTTTCACAATCTTCCCAAAGACGACTGCCGCTTCCTCTGCATCAATGATCATGATGGTAAAACCATGTACACACGCGAAGGCAAGCCATTCCTGGCAATCAACGGTATCCAGACCCAATCCGCACTATCGTACAATTTGATAGGCGATCTGGACTCCCTGCAACAGACCGGAGTGGATGTGGTGCGAATCAGTCCACAATCCAAACACAGCAGTGCTGTCATCCGTCTTTTCCGCGATTGCATTGATAAGAAATTAAGTAGCGCCAGCGCCATGCAGCAAATCGATGCCCTATTCCCGGAATCATCTTGCAACGGCTACTGGCATGGCCGCCCTGGATTAGATCAAACCTGGAAAATCCATGCAACTTGAATGAAGACTACGCAGTTCAAAGCACATATAATTGCTTGGACTAAACGGTTCACTTGAATAGGATGCTGAAACACCAATCAATATGAATTTCTTGCCCTTCACCCTTCCAAGACCAGTCGGTGATATCTTGTCTATACTACCCGGATATCCACAGACATTGCTGTTCGTCCAGGCAGCCAATCTGGCAATGGGTGACGTTTTCCGTTCCGAAGAAATGCTCCCCTTGCAAGGCAAGCTAATCAATATTCATGTGAATGATGCCCATGTGGATTATTATTTTACGTTTGACCGCAAGGGCATGGTCGCCCTCCATCGAACCCGTGAACCGGATTTAATCATCACCGCAAGTGCGAGTGACTTCCTGATGCTTGCTTTGCGCAAGGAGGATCCTGATACGCTTTTTTTCAGCAGGCGACTGCGCATGGAAGGCGATACCGAACTTGGCTTATTGGTAAAAAACACTCTGGATGCCCAGGAACTTCCACCCTTCGATATGAAGTCATTATCACCCAAAAAGATTCTCGGTGAAATAGGGAAGCGGATTTTTCCCTGAGATTTGACACAATCATGGCATTTATTACTCTTCAATTTTTTCAATTGCATGCTTCCTTTTTCTCCCTTCTACACTTGTCTGCTTAGACTTACCGAACCTCGAACTCGGAGAAATAAGTCATGTTGATTCAACTTGCCGCGATGGGCATTCTGGCTTCTTTGCTGCCATTGACAGTTGTGTGGGTTTCAACGGATACCGACAAATACCGAAAACTGGTGTGGGTCACACTCTTTCTTACGTTTGACCTGATAATGTTCGGTGCATTCACGCGACTGACCGATTCTGGTCTCGGCTGTCCTGATTGGCCTGGTTGTTACGGACAAGCCAATCCATTACAGGCACATGCTGATATCAGTGCCGCCGAAACAGCATTACCGACTGGACCCGTTACGGTGGTAAAAGCCTGGATCGAGATGATCCATCGCTATCTGGCGATGGGAATCGGCGTACTAATAATAGCGATGATGACAATCTCTTGGCGAAAATGGCTGCATTCGGATCAAAAGAAGCATAAATTCTCACCGTTACTTCCCTCGCTGCTGTTTGCGTTCGTGTGTGCGCAGGGTGCATTCGGAGCATGGACAGTCACTTTGAAACTACAGCCTGTCATTGTGACTATACACCTGCTGTTAGGTATGTCACTGCTGGCTTTGTTGACGTGGTTCGGCGCTCGACTCAGTGACCACCCGCCAATTTTGCGATCGGGTTCAGCGCTGCTTGCACCAGCGACTTTGGCAGCTCTTGCGCTGGCGATGCAAATCGCTCTTGGCGGTTGGGTCAGCAGCAATTATGCGGCTCTGGCTTGTACCGACTATCCGCTATGCCACGGAAAATTATTTCCTCAAATGGATTTTTCCAACGGCTTTACGTTATGGCGCGATCTGGGCAAGAACGCCCAGGGAGAATACCTGTTATTCCCTGCACTGACTGCGATCCACTGGACGCATCGGGTTTTTTCGCTTGTAGCTGCAGCGCTGATTGTGTGGACTTCAGCCAAAGGACTCTCAGTCGACGGGCTGCGCAAAACATCGCTCTGGATATTGATAGTGATCACAATGCAGTTTGCAAGCGGGATCTCCACAGTATTTCTGGAATTACCTTTAGTGCTGGCAGTGATACATAATGGCGGCGCAGCGTTGCTGGTGATATTACTGGTAATGATGAATTACAAGATCCGTATTGCCCGATGATAATTCGCAGTCGAGTCATATGTCTAATTTTCAGGCCACGCGTAACTATTCGAATTTTGTTTCAGCCTTCTTCCCATCCAACACCTTTGGAGTGGCGTGAACCAACCTTACGCTAAGTGCTTCTGATTTTTCCACGACGTAATCGTTGCCATAGTCGAATCGCCAGGCCCAAGCACCGGCACGACGGGTTTTGAACGTCGTGTCGGTCCAATATTTTCCTGGGAACTGTTCAGGGAAAAATGCCTTAGGCAAAGTGGGTCCCGGAAAGAAAATGCTTGTATCAACGATGGTATTCAATTCAAAGCGGCTAGGCAAATGCCAATCGGATAAACCACAAAGCTCTGTGTCATTGACCGCTTTTGTGTATGAGTCCGTATCGCATTCGCTGCCGTTACACACACCACCGTTAGCTTTGCCGGCATATCCTCCATTGCTAGTCTGATCAGGGTCATACCAAGTGTATGTATTGTCGATGCTTCGCAATCCGGGTCCAGGTAATTTCACTTCCCAGGTCATGCCCGATTGATTATCTCGTACACACATCCAAGGACGTTTGGAAAAATCACTACCATCATTGATGCTGCCATCTTGATTGATCCGGGTCATATCAAAGACATATGGCTGTGGAGTTAGCGCATCGCCACAGCCTGCGAATAATAGCGTACAAACAAGAGACAAAATGAAGTTGCGGCAAGATGCAGTGCTGCCTTCTGTCATGGTGACGTTGCAGTTCGGGCTTTTCATTCTACTCAACCGGATGTTTTGAATTACAGTTGTATAATCACCGCAATTGTCATTCATCTTTACAGCCCGTTCAAATTCAATTGCCTTCTTCAACCCAGTCATGAGTAGAATTCCCGAGAATTTTCGATAGAACATTATCGCTCCTCTCTAACTTTTGTTAACGTTTGATTGCTTGTCAAGCTGGCGCGGAAAGACTCCAATTCCGATTCCAACTCCTTGATATCTAGGGAAACAGACCAGAATAATTTGATCCGCTTACGCTCTGCACGACTACGCAGCCTGGGTTCCCTCTTGCCAGCCAGGCGTTGTTCAGTCCAAAGCACCCCAAGACGGTGATAACAATCGCCTGCGCGGCATCCGCTGATCAACACGCCGTCCACATGATGTTCATGTAATGCAAACTCAATAAATGAAGGTGGCAGCATCGCTATACAAGGAAGGCTAATTGCTGCCACCGAAGCGCTTTGAAGCTGTAGCACTGATACGGCATTATCGCAGCCGACAACCAGCAAGCGCACCCTCCCGGAGAGTTTTTCCAAATCACTTCTCAATGAAGTACGCAACCCCGACATTGTGATGGAGGGCATTTCAATTCCACTCATGTAATCCTCTTCTCCTCTGAAAGGATTCGATGAGGGGCAGGCTCCTGCGCAAATTCCGCAACTTACACAACGATCTGCAATTACAACCGCCTCTTCTGCAAAGTGCATGCCATCACTACGCGGTCTCATTATCACCGCCTCGTAGGGGCAGTCCGCGACACATAGCCTGCATCCACTGCAATCATTAAGGTGTATTTCTGGTACGGGTATATTTTTGAATCTTGGGGGCAACCATGGCAATACAGCTAACAGCAGAGTTGACCCAATTACCAACGCCCATACCTGCCCTGCAGTCCAGGCATCAAGTAATGGGTAAATGAATAAATAGAACCAGTCGATATTAAGGTTTGTCGGCTCAAGAGCCATATCTGCTGGACCTTGACTCAGTGCAGGCTCGACCAATGACAGAACTAGCAAGGCCAGCAGCATCCACGTTGCAAGCCCTCTACTTGGATTGACCACTGGTTTGCTGATACGCATGATATGAACCCAGAGCAGAAACAGAATGAAGAGTGGTAGGGTCACATGTGCGAACGATATCAGCGAGAAGAACCGGTCATTGAGCACTTCCTGAGTAACAAAACTGCGTGACATTGGTTCACTGAATATCGGAAGCCAGTCGAGCCATTCGACAGTGGAAACTGTGGAAAACTGTGCCAACTTGTCCCAAACCATCCAGTAACCATTGATTCCAGCCGCAAATATAAGCCAAATCAACAGCACGCCCGTAAACCATGCAAACCAACGTGCGCCTCTATAACGACCCATTATGTATTCACGTAACAGATGCAATGCCATTACCAGCACCAAGGCATCTGAAGCGTAACGATGCAGGCTGCGCATGACCCCACCAAAGTACCATTGTTCGTTAGTGAGATATTCAACAGAAGGATAAGATAATTCTATGCCGGTCTTGTAGAAGGCATAAATATATGCGCCGCTGATAACAACAACCCAGAAAAAAAAGAATCCCAGCGCACCAAGATAGTAAAGGGGATTGAGGCCATTGCCGAACACCATGTTCAGCGCACCCTCCAGAGCAAATTGTGCCCTGCGCACCATGGACCGCTTCTGCTTGGTAGCAGTCACAAAGTTTCCTTGTAGCCAAAATATTTGGTTGTGACATCCTCACCATGTTCCAACGGCATCATATAATGGATATGCTTATAACAATTAAGGGGAATATTCTTGGAAGTCGTCTACTACACTCTGGTTGCAGCAATTCTCTACCTAGCCTCCGACTGGTTACTTGATCGAATTGAGATAATTCGGGGGGAGCGTTTCAAGCATCGCAGCGTCGTGTTTTTTTTCATCATTCTGGTATTAGCATTCATATCGTTCAGTTTGATCAAATCTATGTTGCTAGCCACTGATTGAACGAGATCTCAGTAACCGACTTTGCTTCTAGCGTAATCAACGCTAAAAATAATCTGATCAAAATAGTCACGTTGCACGCATTCATGACGAATAACAAGAATGACTCTGTTGTCATATCCTAGTCGGACGTCGCATTGCTTTGAAGACAACCACAAGGAACATGATGCCGCCTACAACAGCTATTAGTCCACCCAAGCCCATCAAACCCATGCCTGCGGTTTGGGCAAATCCATGAAGTTCCTGTGCCGCTCCTGCTACCTTGCGCTGCACGCCGTATCCCCCTGACCATAGCAAACCCAAAATATGGAGCAATTGTCCCGCCCCG
>JAHEDW010000103.1 GCA_024641025.1 Gallionella sp. | reverse complement strand
GCCAATCTTGCGTACCATCTTTTCCTGTATCACACGCAACAGTTTTACCTGCATCTCCAGCGGCAAATCCGCAACCTCATCCAAAAACAATGTACCCCCATGTGCAGCCTGGAAAAACCCATCCCGATCCTTGTCAGCGCCAGTAAAAGCGCCCTTGCGATATCCGAAGAATTCATTTTCCATCAGGTTGGCCGGAATCGCACCGCAATTCACCGCGATAAACGGTTTAGCATGCCGAGAACCGCTTTGCACGATAAGTCTAGCGGCCAACTCCTTGCCACTCCCGGACTCGCCGCTGATATGCACTGGTGCCTCGCTACGAGCTACCCGCGAGATAAGGTCTCGCGCCTTTTGCATGGCCGCTCCTTGGCCGAGCAACTGCCTGTTACCAGATATGACAGTCTGAGGGAGATTTAATGCGGACTTGACGAGCGAACGCAACTGGTCGAGGGAAACCGGCTTTGCCAAATAGTCGAACGCACCTGCCTTGAGTGCAGTAATGGCATTTTCCATGTTGCCATGCGCAGTGATCACCGCCACCGGCACATCTAGATTCTGCTGGTTGATATACTGCACCACCTGCAAGCCATCGCCATCGGGCAACCTCATATCGGTCAAACACAGGTCATGGCGGCGTAATGACAGCTTCGTTAAAGCTGAAGACACGTTTCCAGCAGTATCCACCTCCAATCCCATCTTGCGCAGCGCGAGCTCCAACAATTCCAAAATATCAGGCTCGTCGTCCACCAGCAAAACCACAGGGCTTTTTGATTTATGTTTATCTGCCATTTTCATTGCCTCCGGCATTATTGTCCCGTTCACAAAAGGTTATACGAAAGCAGGCACCGCGCTTCCCGTTAATGTGATATTCAAGCAGTGCGCCATTCGCCTCGCATAACTCTTTGGCAATATACAAACCCAAGCCAGTGCCATCGATTGCAGTGGTAAAGAACGGCTCGAACAGCTTTCCTTGCTGCTCAAAAGTAACCCCGGGGCCGTCATCTTGCACATCCAGCACTACCCTTTGCTCTAACATGCCCATGGTCAATTTAAGGCTCCCGGGCAATTTTCGGCAATAGCGGAGACCGTTACGGCACAGATTCCACAAAACTTGACGAAAATGATCGCGATCAAATGTGACAGCATAATCTTCCAAACCTTCCATCACCATCATTCCCAGTTCTATTCGCTCCGCTAAGCGGAATTCCTCGATGAATACCCGCATCATGGCATCCAAATCGAAAACTTCAGGACATGCTCGGTCGCGCCGGTTCAATTGCATCACGTCCTGGACGATCTGATTGATACGCCGTGTGTTATCCAGCACGATATTGAGCAAGCGCTGTTGCTTGGGATCTCCGAGTTCCTCATGCAACAGCTCCGTAGCATAGCTGATTGCTGATAACGGATTGCGTACTTCGTGGGCGATGTTCGCGGTCAATCGTCCAAGTGCAGCCAGCTTGATTTGTTGAGCTTCGGCCCTAACACGACGCATATCCTCAAGAAATATTACTGCTCCCTGCTCAGCATCTCGCTCGATCTGCACGAACCGCAACCTAGCTTGCAAACCCTCATCCAACTGAAGGATATCCCGACTGGTGCTACCGTTCTTTTTCCACAGCGAATATTCCCCGAACAGGATCGGGAAAGTATCTGAAAGCGGACTTTCCTTATTGATACTCTTTCGGAGCAATCGCTCAGCGCTAACATTCATCTGCATGATCATGCCCCGCCCGTCAATAACCAGCACCCCGTCTTGCATGTCTCGCATCACGAGTCGGTTAGCTTCAGCCAGACTGACTAGGTCGCGTCCGCGCCGCTGTGCGAGCTTCTGGCTTTCCACGGCATATTTGGCAAGCGTATGCGCTAGCCAAGCAACAGCAAAGTAGGAAATGCAAAGCAATCCTACCTGGACAAATTGCGCTACATCGGCAACGGCATATACTATTGAATATGAGTGCTCCAACAGGGCGGCGATACTTGCTAACGCGGCAAAAAACAATGTAATCCTGCCGCGACTGATCATCCCTGCTGCAGCCAGCGAAACTAGCAATAACAACCCTACATTGCTCTGTATTCCACCGCTGGCGAAGGAAAGAACTGTCAGCACGACGATGTCCCCGCCTATCTGGCCAGCCAGTTGCAGATTGAAACGCGGCCATCGCAAGCGCAGCGTCACAAATGAAATGATTACAAGCACGAGATAAACAACACTCGTTCCCAAGAACAGCTTCAAGTAATACGCACCCAGTGACAAGGAAGGTCCGAATATGGCTGACAGAAACAAGAAGAAGCACGCAAGTGCAAGTCGATACAGATTGAAATAGAACAGTGGGCGCCAAAAATCGGAAGGCGGGAAATCCGTGGCCGGCTTGTTAATCAACACACTCAATGTACACCCAAGTTAGATTTACTTTCGATATGCATCACGATGTTCCGGAGTGCAAAAATCCAAACCTTCAGCCCTAACACTTTCCCCGCTGGGCAAGTGTACCCCGCAATGGGCACAACGCACCATATTCTCTGTAACAGCCTTGTCTTGGTTGGACAGATTCTTGCGATAGGACCTGAATAACAGATATACCAGAGCCACAATAGCGAACACAAATAACAGACGACTCATTCGACAATCTCCGCGTCACAAAATGATTAACGGCAACTATACCCGACTCGTGACACTGCAACCTGAACAAGTCTTCAATAGCACAATCTGTCCTTTGCCATCAACATTCAGGCAACGGGTTAAAAAGAATGTTTCACACCTAACGATACAACGGAAGGTGAAGCACCCCCGATTCCTGTTGGATTCACAGAATTGTCGCCACTAGTCGAAGAAGTTGACAAGTTATAGCGCACTAATGGGTCATTCTTCAGCGAGGTATATAGAAAATATCCAGTTGTACGCTTATTGAATTCGTGGTCCAGGCCAATAGCGAATTGGAGAGCGCTCGTATCGTTGCTGGCTGCACCAACCTGCCCTGCTTTGGTATATGCAATCTTTATTGCGTCATCATTAGTAAAATTGAATTTTGCGGAAAAATACAATGTACCGTGACCTGAGCAATTGGCTCCAGCTATCATTTCGCCACAAGGGTTGTAAGTAGCACTATCAGGATATGGATCATAAGGATCTGGATTCCCCAATTCATCCCTGCTCAGCTCGTAAATGAGACCTACATAAAGAATGCCCAGCTTGTAGCCCATCCCAAGTTTGGTTGCTTTGATCGTTTTGGTTTGGATCTTATTCGAGGCGTCAGTTTGATTGGTTGCTTGATCCTCATAGGCTAAGGTTGCATAGAGCGGACCTTTCTCGTACATGGCGGCTACCGAGACGGCACTTCCAGTGGGCTGATCTGCATAGGAGTTGCTTTCAGTAAGGTTGGAATACCCAACCCCCATGCTGAATCCTCCCAAACGTGGACTCAGGTAAAGTATCTGATTGGATAATCGGATATCGAATGTCTCCCTAACTGGGGGGTTGGAATATTCGATTGGCGGGACCGGTGACAAGACACGATTTGCGCCCCCCAATATCGTCGTACCCATCAATGAGCGGTTGTCCGCAATGCCGTCAGCAAACACATCCAGTCTGCGTGTCGACATCTTGTAAGGGGTGTCATGACGGCCTGCCAGCAGGGTGCCATAGTCGGAGGTTGTCAAGCCGAGATAGGTATTTCGGTCAAAAAAGCATTTCCACCGAGATGACTTGGTGGGCGTAGCTGAATCAGGTACTTGGCAACCTGAAGCACCAGTATCGGTTCCCAGGGTGACTTCTGCTTGCATTAATATTTTCCAACCGCTTCCAAGCTCACTTGAACCCTTGACTCCAATATAAGAAGAATTGCTCGCTAGCCGACTGGAAGTTGTCCCTCCCGATGCACCGTCACCAACGGCTGAACCAGTGCTGACCGAGTCGTAGGACATATTTGCCTGGCCGTACAAGGTGACTTTGTCGCTCACTGCGGCATTTGCTGTGCCGGCAACTGCCTGCATAGTAACGATTGCCAGCACGGCCACGCTAAAAGGATGGGACAACCGGATGATGATGTTCTGCATGCGATGCTCCTAGAATTGATTTAACGCCTGATGACAAGCAGGTATGCAGGCCTAGATACCCAAAATTCATCTGTAAATTCCGGGCTTCATTATCCACATCGACAACTGTAGCGCAACTTATACTGCGCTCCTCTACCGAATCAAAAGGTTGTGTCACATACAGAAGTATGATGCCGCAGCATGTTGGGCAAAAAAAACGGGCATCCGAAGATGCCCGTTAGATCTAACTGACTAGTACCCTTACGGGTGATCAAGCCAAATTTAGAATGCGTGCTTAACACCCAAAGACACAACAGAAGGATCAGCGCCTAATGTAGGAGCTAAAGTAGTAGGTGCTGTTTTATCGGTTGTCTTGACGTAGTTAACATAAACCGAAGTTGCTTTGCTCATGCTGTGGTCATAGCCAACAGCGAACTGATTTGCGTCATCTTTATTCTTAACGCCTGCAGTCTCAGACTCACCACGCATAGAGTAGGCCAGTTTCACTTTATCGCTGGCGTTTACAGCAAACGTGCCGGCGATGTAGAAATTGGTCTGCTTATCTTCTACACCTGCTGAAGTGTATGAAGGCATTTCAACTGAAGCATTCACAGTGAACGCATCCATCGAGTAGCCGCCACCAATTTTAAAGGTCTTGGCTTCGTCGTCAGCTAAGCCACCAGAAAACATACAAGATGAAGTAGCTGCGCAAATACCCAGGTCACCAGTATTAGCGTCACCTGCCTTTGCGGACTGATATGCCAGAGCTGCATAGATGCTATCCATGCTGTAGGTAGCAGCAGCAACGATTGCAGAACCCTTCTTAGCTGATGTTGGGGTTTCTGCACCAAACACGGAAGCTACGTGAACATTAAAGCCACTCAAGTTCGGGCTTGAATAAGCAATCACGTTATTCAGACGCATATCGTTGGTAAACAGACCACCGATAGCACCCACACCAGCGCGGTTATCGCCAGCAACGTCAAAGAACACGTCCAGCTTACGGAAAACTGTCTTGTAAGGGCTGTCGATACGACCCAACATGACGGTACCCAAGCTGTTGCTCTTCAAGCCGACGAAGTTGTTGCCGCCCCAAAAAGTAGAACCAGCCGTGCCATTATCGATATTGAAACGGGTATCCAATTGATACATAGCAGACAGGCCATCACCCAGATCGTCAGAACCCTTCACCACGACGCGGGACTGGTTGCTGTTCAGCTGGTTTGCGGATTGTGAATTACCTTCAACTCCGTTATTTACCATGTCGATCGACATGTTTGCCTGACCAGAGACGTTGGCTTCAGCGTAGGCCAAAGCAGGAACGGTCATGGCAGAAGCGATAGCCAGAGCGATAAGTTTCTTTTGCATGTAAAACTCCTCATTAGTTTTATTAACGTATCGGCAGAAGCATCTACCGAACCATTGAAAATCCCCTTCATTCAGAGAATTCAAGTGCGGATTATCCATAACCCAAAGGGCAGGGCAAGGTAAAACGTGGTTTTCGGCCAAAATGTGTTGTTTTTTTGCAACACAAGTATCACAA
>JAHEDW010000039.1 GCA_024641025.1 Gallionella sp. | reverse complement strand
TCAGATGCCATCCCTGGCAAATTTGCCAAGCAGCTTGATACCACGCTGGACAACGGCGATCCTACCACTGGCTCTGTACTGGTAGCGAATCTCGCTGCGGCTGATCCAAAAGCTCCGGTTGCTGCCCCAGCTGATGACACGCCATACCTGGTGTGCATGGGCTACTAACACACTCAACCCTGTATGACAAAGCCCGCTTCGGCGGGCTTTTTATTTTCCATAGGCAAGCACATGTTAACGAACAGCTGGTAATACATTCTTAAAGACTCTGGGAAATCCCGCGTCAAAGAAATCGATACACTGCTTACACCTTGTGCAGCTTCAGCTCTGCAAGCTCCAATGCTTCCGGCAAGCCGAACAGCACCAGCACATCACCGACTTGCAACAGCATTTCCTCACTGGGCAAGGCACTACGCAATTTGTGCCGACGCACCGCGCTTACTTCGATACCCAGAGAATCCAGATTCATTTCGCGCAACCGCTTGCCTACCCCTGCGGAGTCTTGCTTGAGCAAAACGCTGTGAAATCGCGGTTGCAAGTTTTCGTTGTCTTCAGCTTGCTCGTATTGTGTACTGCGCAGGTAGCTGCTGAAAGTCGCATATCGGCGCGCACGCGTTTCCTGGACACGGCGGACGACACGATTGAGCGGTACGCCCGCCATCAACATTACTTGCGAGGCCAGCATCACGCTCCCTTCCTGTACTTCTGCGACCACTTCAGCCGCACCTGCCTCTTTCAACACTTCCACATAAGTGTCATCGTTGGTGCGTACCACTACCGGAAGATCTGGGCGAAGTTCCTTGACATGGCGAAGGATCGCCAGCGCTGAATGCTTGTCCTGGTAGGACACCACCAGTGCCCTGGCGCGCATCAACCCAGCGGCTATCAATACTTCGCGCTTGGCGGCATCACCATATACCACACTCTTCTTCTCCGCCAAGGCTGCCCTGACGTGGCTGGAATCGAGATCCAAGGCAATGAAACGAAGGTTTTCTGCCTCTAGGAATTTACCAAGGGTACTTCCGCTGCGGCCAAACCCGCAAATGATCACGTGCCCTTTACTGCTCATGCTCTGAATAGCGATCTGGTGCATCTGCATCGCACGATTAGTCCACTCGGCGGCGGAGAAACGCCTTGCAATCGCCTCGCCATACTGGATCATGAATGGCGCAGTCAGCATTGAAAGCAGCATCGCCGCCAAGGTTATCTGCAGTGTATTCGGATTCAGCAAGTGCGCGCCATCAGCCAGCGTCAGCAGAACAAACCCGAACTCGCCAGCCTGCGCCAGGCCGATCGCGCTGCGCAAAGCGACTCCCCAGTCGCCTTCCAGAACACGTGCCAACAATGCCACGATCACTCCCTTGAACAAGATCAGAATAGCCAAAACCAGCAACACCCATCCGATTTCACCTGCTACGCTCACCAGGTCCAGTTTCATGCCTATCGTCACGAAGAATAGGCCGAGTAAAACATCGCGGAAAGGTTTGATATCTTCTTCCACCTGATAGCGGTACTCTGTTTCCGAGATAAGCATGCCCGCGACAAATGCTCCCAGCGCCAAGGACAACCCGGCAAGTTCTGTAAAATATGCAAGGCCCAGAGTGATCAGCAACACATTGAGCATAAATAACTCAGATGACTTCTGCCGTGCCACCAAGTGAAACCAGGGACGCATCAGGTGCTGTCCGAACACCAGCAGCACCAGCAATACCACTGTCGCCTTGATCATGGCAAAGCCGAGCGTGGCTGGAAGGTCCTCTGGACTGGTGGCCAAGGCAGGGATGATGATCAAGATTGGAACGACAGCCAGATCTTGAAAAAGGAGTACACCCATCATCTGCTGACCATATGGAAGGTTGAGTTCGGCGCGCTCGACCAGCATCTTGCTTACGATCGCAGTGGATGACATGGCCAGTACTCCACCCAATGCGAAGCCGGCACGCCAATCCAGACCGATTGCAGCCGCGACTGCCATCACTACCAGCATCGTAACGATAACTTGAGCGCCACCCAAACCGAATACCGTACGTTTCATTGCCAACAATCGCGTCAAGCTGAACTCGAGGCCGATACTAAACATCAGGAATACCACACCGAACTCAGCGAGATGTTGTGTTTCAACTGCATCCGGTATCCACGCCAGCGCATGAGGTCCGATCAGAATGCCCACCACCAGATAACCCAGCATAACCGGCAAATGCAAAATGCGGCACAACACCACTACCATTACAGCAGTGGCGAGGAGGATTAGAACGAGCGAGAGTGAGCTTTCCATGTAATGGTGAGTATGCGTGATTCCATGCCACGATAATGCCGTAGTAATGACAAGTTTGCAAAATTTCCCTGTGCGCCGAAGGCACCGGTTAAGCGCACTTCCCATATTCTCACTGCTATAATGCCTCCATGAACAAATCTATTTCCGCCACGCCTCACGCTCTTGAGCTTGGCCGCGAGGTTTTGAACATCGAAGCCTCCGCCGTACAAGCACTGGCGAATCGCCTTGATGAGAATTTCCTGCACGCGCTCGATGTAATCCTGCGCTGCGAAGGTCGCGTCATCGTTAGTGGCATGGGCAAGTCAGGGCATATTGCACGCAAGATCGCCGCTACCCTGTCAAGCACAGGCACACCGGCCTATTTCGTTCATCCTGCTGAAGCCAGCCATGGCGACCTCGGCATGATCACCACCACGGATGTCATTGTCGCGCTTTCATATTCAGGAGAGAGCCAGGAATTGATGGCTATTGTTCCCGCAATAAAGCGGCAAGGGGCAAAACTCATCAGCATGACCGGCAATCCCTTATCCAGCCTGGCGAAGGTTGCCGACGTGCACCTCAATTCGGCAGTGGACAAGGAAGCATGTCCGATGGGCCTGGCTCCTACTGCAAGCACCACCGCCGCCCTGGCACTTGGCGATGCTCTGGCGGTGGCATTGTTGGATGCAAAGGGATTTGGTGCGGACGATTTTGCACTATCCCATCCTGGCGGAAGCTTAGGTCGTCGACTGCTCACACGTGTAAGCGATATCATGCGTAGCGGTGAACGCCTGCCGATGATTTCCGAAAATGCGATGCTTGGCGACGCAATCCTGGAAATATCAAAAAAAGGGGTTGGCATGACCGCCATTGTGGATGCCAATTTGCATGTACGGGGAATCTACACCGATGGCGACTTGCGCCGCACCCTGGAAAAGAAGCTGGATTTCAATGCCACACCGATAAGCAGTGTGATGTCTACCAATCCACGTTGCATCAACCCGAACAGCCTCGCTGCTGAAGCAGTTCAGCAAATGGAACAATATAATATCAGCCAGATGCTGGTAGTTGATGAGCAGAACAAATTGGTCGGGGCGCTCAATATGCACGACTTGTTGCACGCCAAAGTAATCTAGGAGAACACTATGCTGACTAGCCGTGCAAAGCTGATTCGCCTGATGGCATTTGATGTGGATGGTGTGATGACTGATGGCGGGTTGTACTTTTCAGATTCCGGAGAAGAGTTCAAACGCTTCAATTCCCAGGATGGGCATGGAGTGAAGATGCTACGTGCCAGCGGGATAGATATCGCACTAATCACCGGACGCACTTCGCAATGCGTCACCGCTCGAGCCCGTAACCTTGGCATTGAGCATGTCTACCAAGGAGTTGAAAACAAACTCGAGGCAATGGTCGACCTGCTCAACAAGCTCAAACTTCCTCGTGATGCTGCCGCTTATATGGGAGATGATGTGGTCGACCTTACCGTAATGCGTCACGTAGGCATGGCCATCACTGTGCCAGATGCTCCGATTCAGGTACGAGAACGCTCCCATTACATCACACAGCGCAATGGCGGATATGGCGCTGTAAGAGAAGCATGCGAGATGCTCATGGCCGCGCAGGGATCACTGGAAAAGCAATTGGCTCCATATTTGCGATGACTTTTGCCACGCGTGCCCGTTATTGGCTGCCGTTGTTGCCATTGCTTGGTCTGCTCGGCGCCACTTACTGGCTTGATCAGCAGGCACAACCGGAACCTACCCCGTCGAATAGCAGCAGACGACACGATCCCGATTCAATAGTAGAGAATTTCTCTGCGGTCAAACTGAATGAGCAAGGAACGCCGCACTTCATTATGAGCGCTAAAAAAATGCTCCACTATCCGGATGACGAAAGTACGACCCTCGAAGGTCCTCATATTACCTTGCTTGCAGAAGATAGTCCCCCTTTGCTTGCAACAGCGGAAATCGGCTCCATCTCAAAGAATGGCGATGAACTGTTTTTGCAGGGTGGCGTAGAAGTACTAAGAGGCGTTGCACCAGAGCATGAACAACTCAAGCTGCAAACAGAATCGCTCAGAATCATCCCGGATCAGGATTTGGCAAGGTCTGATACTGCTGTAAGGCTTACTGAAGCACACACTACTGTAAACGCTACCGGACTTGAGCTTAATAACAAGACCAGAACCATAAAACTATTATCTAAGGTTAAAAGCGAATATGTACCACCGGCCAAGTAAATTTCGTTTGAGCAACCCCGAATTTGGCAACATCTCCGAACAGAGTGATCCCGGGTGTAAAAGTATGAAACGCTATTTTAACTGGTGCATAATGAGCATATCCTCATTACTTGAGCGATTGCACGTGGTGGCAAGATACAACATACGAACACGGGTTTGTTACTTGATGCAATGCCTGGCTCTGTCTTCCATTCTGTGGCTCTTCGTACCGGCAAGCTTTGCCGAACATACCGATCGGGACAAACCCTTGTACCTTGAAGCAGACCAGGTTCTGATCGATGATACAAACAAAACCAGTTCTTTCACCGGTAACGTGCGATTAGCTCAAGGTACCATGCTGATCCGTGGCGACAGAATTGAAGTATCAAAAACTAGCGACGGCTTCCAGCAGGCCAAGGCATACGGGAATACTGCCACTTTCAGACAAAAGCGTGAAGGATTGGATGAATATGTGGAAGGTTATGGTGAGCGAATCGAATATGATTCGCGCGCTGGAACAGTGGACTTTTATGGACAAGCACGTGTCAAGCGCGATCTGGATGAAGTGCGCGGCGACCATATCACTTACAGCATGAAAAACGAAACCTTCCAGGTTAGTGGGAGTGCAAGTACAACCAATACTCCACCTAAGCGAGTACGCGCGGTGCTGCAACCAAAAGCAAACCCAAGTACCACAGCACCCTCAAGTCAAGTTTTGCCTGATGGCACGCAACGCAAGAACTCTGCTGTACCGGAATAATCATGAGTGAATTGCGCGCCATAGGATTAAAGAAAAAATACGGCTCACGCACAGTAGTGAAGGATGCCTCGCTATCGCTCAACAGCGGTGAAATTGTCGGCTTGCTCGGGCCAAATGGTGCTGGCAAGACCACAATGTTTTACATGATAGTTGGCCTGATCGCTGCAGATGGGGGTGAAATCTTCATCGATGATACAAATATCACCCATTTCGCGATTCATCGACGTGCACGCCTCGGACTGGGCTACCTGCCTCAGGAAGCGTCTATTTTCAGGCGACTGACAGTGGAACAAAACATCCGTGCCGTACTCGAGTTACAAAAACTCTCAGAGGAAGGCATTCAAAGTCGACTGCAAGAATTGCTCGAGGATTTGCATATCACGCACATCAGACACAATCCCGCAGCAAGCCTGTCCGGAGGTGAGCGCCGTAGAGTAGAAATCGCGCGTGCCCTGGCGACCGACCCGCAGTTCATCCTTCTCGATGAGCCATTCGCCGGCGTGGATCCGATTGCTGTGCTTGATATCCAGAAAATCATCCGTTTCCTAAAGGAACGGGCCATTGGTGTTCTGATTACCGACCATAATGTCCGCGAAACATTAGGTATCTGCGACCGTGCTTATATTATCAATGCCGGTTCGGTAATGGCTGAAGGCAAGCCAGATGAAATCATTTATAATGAGGGCGTGAGAAAAGTATATCTGGGAGAGCATTTCAAGCTATGACCCGAAGAGCGCCCAGACACGAAACCAGGCAATGAAACCCGCTCTACAACTCCGTCTGTCCCAGCAACTGACGTTAACTCCGCAGTTGCAACAAGCTATTCGTTTGCTGCAACTGTCCACATTGGACATGCACCAGGAAGTCGCGCGCATGCTTGAAGAAAATCCCATGCTGGAAGTTGAAGACGAATCTACTGCCAGGGAGTATCCCTTAGAATCAAGTAGTCCCACTACCACTTCAAGTGAAGAATCATCACAGGATCATAGCGATAATGATGATCGAGGCGCTGACGATTTCGGCAACGAGCCTGCCGACTGGAACACAGGCGGAGGCATGGCACGTGGCGAGGACGACGAGGACGAGGCTTTTCCAGAACAGGCTGCCGAACAGGCCAGCCTGCGCGCGCATCTGCATAGCCAATTGTCAATTAGCTCCATTGAGGGAAAAGATCGCAAGGTGGTCGGGCTGCTGATCGATGCGTTGGATGAGAACGGTTACCTTGCTCAGAACCTCGAGGAACTTGCCGAGCTGTTGCCGGATGAGCTCGAAATCACCCTTGATGACTTGGAGACGGCTCTGGTGCAGCTACAGCATCTGGACCAGCCTGGTCTCGGCGCCCGTAACCTTGGAGAGTGCCTCGAGCTGCAACTCAAGGCTCTGCCTGAGGACACCCCGAACCGCGAGCTTGCGATCCGTCTGGTGAGCCATCATCTGGATCTGCTCGCTGCGCATGATTTCACCAAGATCAAGAAGCTGTTACGCTGCTCAGACGACGAATTGCGTTCCGCCCAGCAACTGATAGTCTGCCTGAATCCAAAACCTGGAGCGGAATTCGGTCATAGCATCGCAGATTATGTGGTACCGGACGTGATAGTAGAGAAACACAAGAACAAATGGAGGGTAAAGCTCAATGCAGAAGCATTGCCAAAACTCCGCGTTAACAAGATATACGCCAATATTTTACAGCAAAGGGGTGAAAACACCTCTTCACAATTGGCAACTCAGCTTCAGGAAGCAAAGTGGCTGATCAAAAACCTCCAGCAGCGGTTCGACACGATCTTACGCGTAGCGGAAGCCATCGTCGAAAGGCAAAGTGACTTTTTCGAGCATGGTGAGATAAGTATGCGACCGCTAGTGTTGAGAGAAATTGCTGATGCGTTGGAATTGCACGAATCCACAATATCCCGCAGCACCACTCAAAAGTATATGCTTACTCCACGCGGCATTTATGAATTCAAGCATTTCTTCTGCAGCAGTTTGGCGACCAACAGCGGCGGCACCTGTTCTTCTACGGCGATACGAGAATTGATCAAGAAACTGGTCAGTGAAGAGGACATTCGCAAACCACTTACAGACAGCCGCATGTCAGAAATCCTGGCACAGCAGGGCATAGTAGTCGCCCGGCGTACCATAGCAAAGTACCGGGAAGCTTTGCATATCCTCCCGGTAAACCTCCGTAAATCACTCTAACAAAAGGAGCATGTGATGAATCTTCAATTAACTGGACGACATCTTGAAATCACACCAGCGATTCGCGGGTATGTAACCGAAAAATTCGGCAAGATCAAGCGCCATTTCGATCACGTAATTGATATGAACATCATACTATCAGTCGAAAAACTCCAGCAAAAGGCCGAAGCCACCATTCACATTAGCGGCAAAAACCTGTTCGTTGAATGTGAAGACGAGAATCTTTATGCAGCGATCGATATGCTAGTAGACAAATTGGAGCGTCAAGTGAGAAGGCACAAGGAAAAACAGAACGCGCGGCGTCATGATGATACTGGCAAACACGGTTTGGCAGATTAGCAGCAGACGCACCCTTCGCAGCCAATTATTTACCCGAGCAGGTCGCCGCCATGAACCTTATCAGTAAAGTTTTGCTCCCCGATAATATCCTGCTGGACGCCGAGTCCACGAGCAAGAAGCGAGTATTCGAGCGGGTTGGACTGCTTTTCGAGAACAACCAGCAGATTGCTCGCAGCATGGTATTTGACAGCCTGTTCGCACGCGAAAAGCTGGGTTCAACCGGACTGGGACAAGGTGTAGCTATCCCGCACGGACGAATTTCCAAGTTGCGGGACGCCACTGCTGCATTTGTCAGAACCTCTCACCCGATTCCGTTCGATGCCCCTGATGGGATACCTGTAAATCTGATTTTTGTGTTGCTGGTACCAGATCGGGCCACCGATCTTCATCTGCAAATCCTTGGCGAATTGGCCCAGATGTTCAGCGATGCCCAGTTCCGAAATCGTCTTCTCGCCTGCGAGGACACAGCCAGCATCCATCAGTTGTTCTATGACTGGGACAGCGGGACATGAGTCAAGTCAACATCCGTCAACTGTTCGAGGACAAACAGGCTCGACTGGAATTGCGTCGTGTAGCCGGTGATGACGGCACCGACCGAATAATCGACAACAACGAGGTTATCGCCTCCAATAAGGGGGTCGTCGGTCACCTGAATCTGGTCCACCCGAACTGGGTACAAGTTTTGAGCGAAACTGAACTGGACTATCTTCGCTCGCTAAGTAGCGACGAATTGAACAATGCATTTAAGCAAATTGAAAAAAGCGGCACGACCTGCATGATCGTAGCGGGCACCAGTGACATTCCAGAGCAACTTATCACTTTCGCCAACCAGTCACTTATACCGTTGTTTTGTTCCCCCAAACCAAGCGTTCAATTGATGTGGCTGATTCGACACTATCTTGCCAAGGCACTAGCAGAATCAACCACACGTCATGGCGTGTTTCTTGACGTACTGGGTGTCGGCGTGATGATCACAGGTGAAAGTGCAGTTGGTAAAAGTGAGCTTGGTCTGGAACTTATCACCCGTGGCAGCGGGCTGGTTGCTGACGACATTGTTGAATTGCACCATATCGCACCGGATACCCTTGAGGGCCGGTGTCCGGAACTGCTCAGGGATTTTCTTGAAGTGCGCGGACTGGGCGTGCTTAACATTCGCATTATGTTCGGTGAAACGGCTGTACGCAGAAAAAAGAGCCTGAAGCTGATCGTACATCTGCATCGTCCTCCAGGTGGCGATCTTTCCCAGGTAGAACGATTACCCCTGAATGCATCTCATCAAGAGATTCTTGGAGTCAATATCAGCACCGTGAATATCCCGGTGGTCGCAGGACGGAACCTTGCGGTACTTGTTGAAGCTGCCGCACGCAATTTTGTACTTCAACAGCGTGGTATCGACAGCATGCAGGAATTCATTGCACGCCATGACCAGCTGCTGCTGGAAGATTGAGTGTTGGTTATATGCAGCTTTATCTGATTAGCGGCCTATCTGGCTCCGGCAAGAGTATTACACTCAAGGTACTTGAGGACAGTGGCTACTATTGTGTGGACAATCTACCAGCTGACCTCCTTGCAGCATTGGTGGAGCACTTGCAATTGGCCGGCTATCGCAACATCGCAGTTAGTATAGACGTGCGAAGTGCAAACAGCGTGCAACACCTACCCCCGTTGTTGCAACAAATAAAGCAAAATGGTATCGATGTGCATGTCCTATTCCTGGATGCGCAGAGTGACACCCTTGTAAAGCGCTTTTCGGAAACACGCCGCCTTCATCCGCTCAGCGATGGAAAGCGAACATTGCCTGAGTGCGTACAAATTGAAAGGGAATTACTTGCAGGCATTAGTGACATCGGCCACCATATTGATACCAGCGAACTTAATGCCAACTCACTGCGCGCCCGAGTCAAACAGTTCATCAAGCTGGATCGCGCTCGACTGACTTTGCTATTCGAATCTTTCGGATACAAGCATGGTATTCCACTTGATGCAGACTTCGTTTTCGATGTGCGCTGTCTTCCGAATCCTCACTATGAAGCACTGCTGCGCCCCCTGAATGGACGCGATTTAGAAGTAGTCAGGTTCCTCGACAACAGCCCGAGTGCGCAAAGAATGTTTAATGATATACGTGAATTCATGGAGCGCTGGTTACCCAACTTTATTGCCGATAATCGCAGTTACCTGACCGTCGCCATCGGTTGCACCGGTGGTCAACACCGCTCGGTCTATCTCACTGAGAAACTCTCGGCATATTTTGAGAATCAGCAACAAGTTTTAGTGCGTCATCGCGAACTCGCCTGACTCCATGACTACGATTATCTTGTCACATATTAAACTCGGGGATTGGCTAACGATTTTGCTAGGCAGCATGTGCGTGGCTCTGCTCACTATTAAGTTTTGGGGTGGCGATCTTGCCGACAGGGCCATCATCCGTAGCAGCGGCAAGATCTTCCGTGAGGTCTCCCTGAATCGTGATCAGCGCATCGAAGTTCCCGGACACCTAGGTATCAGTATCATCAGCATAAAGCAACGTAAGGCACGCATCACCTCTGACCCAAGCCCACGCCAATACTGCGTCCGTCAAGGTTGGCTTCAGCAGGTCGGCGAAATCGCGTTGTGCCTGCCAAATCAGGTCAGCATCGAATTAGCAGGTAGCAAGAAAAGATATGACAGCCTCAACTATTAGGTTAGACACAACCTCCGATGACCACCACATTGCACGCATGGCTGCAATTGCACTCGGGTTGACGATCCTGGAGAACGCTATCCCCTCTCCGTTACCAGGGGTCAAGCCCGGCCTGGCTAATATCGTCACATTGATTGTTCTATCAAGGTTTGGCTGGCGTATGGCAGCATGGGTATCGCTGCTGCGTGTCGTGGCTGGCAGCTTGTTGTTCGGCAACTTTTTGACGCCAGGTTTCTTTCTCAGCTTGATAGGTGCAGTGCTCAGCCTGATCGTACTGGCATTTTCCCGACACTTGCCTTCCCGTTGGTTCGGTCCGGTAAGTCACAGCATCTTCGCAGCTTTTGCCCATATTACCGGTCAGATGCTGGTCGTATTTCTGTGGTTGATTCCTCATGCGGGTATTGCCTACCTGATTCCGCTTTTTGCCACTGCTGCTCTAGTATTCGGTACAGTGAACGGTTTGATTGCAGCCCGTTTTATAGATAATACTGATACGCTTGATAACAACACTATCGAGAGCCCGACTTGAAAACAATTACACTCGCTTTTACTGGTGCATCCGGCCTACCTTACGGCATGCGACTGCTCGAATGTCTCTTGCAAAGTGGGCAACGCGTCCATCTGGTGTATACACAAGCTGCACAGATCGTTGCAAAGCAGGAACTGGACTTCACGCTTCCGAATCGCCCGCCTGAGGCAGAGCAACTGTTTGCGGAACGTTTAGGAGCATTCAAAGGGAAATTGAAAGTCTACGGAATTCAGGATTGGTACGCACCCATGGCATCAGGCTCCAATCCTGGCGATGCGATGGTAGTCTGTCCCTGTACGATGGGAATGTTAGGCAAGATCGCTGGCGGTATCAGTGACGACCTGATTGCACGCACAGCAGATGTAATGCTCAAGGAAAGACGCACGTTGATCCTCGTCCCACGCGAAATGCCTTTTTCCGCCATCCATCTGGAGAGCATGTTAAAACTTTCCCATGCTGGTGCCACTATCATGCCGCCTAATCCTGGTTTCTATCACCATCCACAACAAGTACAGGACATCATTGATTTCGTAGTGGCACGGATATTGGATCATCTGGGTGTTCCACATTCGCTTATCGAGAGATGGGGCGATAAATAAACCATGTGAACTGATTACAGGGTCTCTTATGGATCGTGATGCTTGGTATGAAGCTAGGATTAAAGTTGAGTAGTCTAATCCATACACTATGAAAAGTTTTTCTTATTATCCGAACGTCACCAGAAGCATGTAAAATCATGCAAAATTATCTAGAACAATCCCGAAGAAGCAGACAGCATGATAGAAACTCTGACCCTGATCACACTTTGCGTTCTGTATCTTATATTTTTCCGGCCTGGAAAAACTCCCCCCCTGAGCAATCCACTAGTGATCAACCGTCCCGGGAAATACCATATCACGCTAGCTCCTCATCTGAATCTGGCACAACCATTCATCGAAGCTGTTGCCCAAAAGCTGATGGAATCCTCCAAGCATGCCGACGACAGCAACACCCAATACTTTAAGGCGACTGACAAGCATGTCACCTCTCATGGGCACGATACTTATTTGTTGGCGATCACAAAGCGGGATGGGATATTATTGTTTCAGGCAGCGGCTCCTGAGAGCAACTCTGACGATCTGCATACCATCAGCAAATTCGCGCTGAGCGTATTGGATGTGTTTCCCAATAAAGGCGAAACTAACACTGTAGTCTCACAAGACATCGTCAATGTTGTACAGAGTGTCGCAGGTGTTCACCGCATAGAACTTGCTCAGATCAAATAGATAGATACAGGTTGCATAGTCATTCCCCGCTCGAATGAATCGACTTCAGCATTTTCCGCACTGGTGTTGGGATAGCGCCATGCAAAGCCTGTTCCATGTCAATCCACATACAACCGTTTTGAAGTGCCAAGTCTGGTTTGTTTTTCACGCGTAATAGCACCGGTATGATGTTCATCTTGAAATGAGTAAATGAATGATTGAATCTAGCTAATGTTATTCGTTCACTTATATCGATTCCGCAGCGATGCACATAATCTGATTCATCAACCAACCCATCAAACAGTTCGGGTGGGCACCACATGCCGCCCCATATTCCTTTGGGAGCTCGTTTTTCCAACAGGATGTCTCGACCCGACATCAATAAAAGAAACGTGCTTTGTCTTTCTGGCATGACTTTCCGTGGCCGAGGTGAAGGCAGCTCGCTGACACGTCCGCTTTGAAAAGCAACGCAATCAGCACTTACCGGGCATTCACCACACTTCGGGGAGCTACGCGTGCACAGTTTCGCTCCCAGATCCATTTGTGCCTGAATATAGCGTGCGATCTCGTGCCGTGGCAGCAGCTCCTCGGCAATTTGCCATAACTTCTTTTCAACTTCACCATCTCCAGTCCAACCTGCGATGCCAGCATATCGTGCTATTAAGCGCTTGACGTTGCCATCCAGTATTGCACGCCGTTCATGATGTGCCAAAGCACATATCGCGGCGGCGGTCGAACGCCCGATGCCAGGCAACATCAAAATCTGTTCAAACTTGCGGGGAAATTCGCCGCCATATGTTCCAACGATGATTTGTGCAGCGCGATGCAGATTACGGCCACGTGCATAATAGCCAAGGCCGCTCCAGTGAGTCAGCACTTGCTCTTCACTCGCCGCCGCGAGCACGGCTAAGGTTGGAAAAGAAGCGACGAAACGCTGGAAATAGGGGATGACTGTGATTACTTGGGTCTGTTGCAGCATTATCTCGGATAGCCAGACACGGTAGGCATCTGCGCCCTGCCAAGGTAGGTCGTGGCGACCATACCGGCGCTGCCAGGACACCAGACGAGAAGAGAAACTACGCATTCAATCGTGGAAGCAATCGTCGACCTTGCCTTGAAGCCTGTTGTTACTAAGGTGGGCCTGTGCTGTAACAGAGTAATTGATCACTTGAACAACCCCTTCAAATTCTTCTTTAATTCATCCTGAAGCTTGGCCTTTGCGTCCTCTTTCACTTGTTCCTTTTTCTCATCAACTCTTTGCTTGACGACATCAGCGAGCAGTGATCCATAATCAAGCCTGAATTTGATTGCGTCGAAAGGGCCACTTATATTGACCGGCAATGTAGCAGTCCTACCTTGCTCAGTCTTTGCAAGCACGGCCTTGCCGTCATAATTCATGCTGCTGCGTCCGATATCAATATCGCCATTTCCACTTAGGCGCAGTATGGTGGACTTAACTGCCAGATCATCATTGTGTGCCACACCATTTCGTACCTTGAAGCTGGCCTTGAACTCACTGAACTCTGTCTTTTCGCTCTTGTCCACCCCCAATGTCTGTGCCTTGGTATCTTTGCTGAGGTTTTGAACACCCTGGACCAGTTTGGTGAGGTTGATACCCTTGATCGATCCATCCGCAAGATTTACTGATGCGCTGCCGTTCAGAGCCTTCTTCATGGCACTGATGGTGTTACCCTGGGCAGTAAGATTGACGCTGACATTACCCTTTCCCTCCAGCATGTCCAAGTCGGCGGCATCCTTGATCATCGGGGCAACATTGACTTCATTGAGATTCTGGATAATGGCAATGCTCGGTGTACCTTTCGCGTTAACACTCAAGCTTCCTTTCACACTTCCCTCGTAAAGCTTCGCTGACAACGGATTGATGTTTACCAACCCGTTCAGAGCCCTAACATCAACACGTAACTGCGTTGTTTTGACGTTCATCAATTTCAGTTTTCCAATACGTAGCCTGCCATCCAGATCAAGTTTGCGCAGTGCAGAAAGATCCAGTTTCTGTTCCGGTTGATCCGATTTCTGTGCTTTGGCTTCCGATGTTCCTTTCGGAAGGTACAAATCAGCATCAAACTGGTCCATTTCAATATCGAACTTGATTGCGGGTTCAGTAAAGCCATTTACGCTGACTTTTGCGTTGACTTGACTCTGTAGCAAGCCGCCAGCGAGATTCGCCTGCACGCTTTGCTTGATGGCATCGATCTGTACGCTGCCCTTCATCTTGCTGCTCACCGACTTTTCCGGCAATTTGTCTCCGGTTGCATTCAAGGCCACATTGAGATCACTCAGATTGAACTGCTGTTCATTGATACTACCTGATAAAGGGGAACTCATTTTCATTTTGAAGGCCTGCTCTGACTGAGTCATATCAACATCCAGGTTCAAAGCAGCGATATTGAACGACTTTGCGTTGCCTTCTACGCCGGGAATCAGCAAGTTTGCGGTGATTTTGCCGACATCTCCATCCATATTGGCATGGAGTTTGAGCTCAGTTCCAGAAAATTTATCCTTGCCGATGTTCAGAGAGGGGACATTAAATGCTGCATCGAACTTGTCCTTTGCTTTGATTCCACTAGCATTCAATACAAATTTCTTGGTTGAGAATTCCTGCTTCGCAAGGTCGGCGTTCACGTCCCCGCTAGCTTGTACTTTCAAACTACTAATATCAATGGCATCACCGCTTGCCTGGAGTTGCATATCTTCCAACTGATACTTTTGCTTATCCAAATCAAGCATCAGCGTTGTCTTGAGCTGCACATTAATTTCCAACTTGGGTTGGCTCGCCTGGATATCAGCCGAAAGGTCGATCTTGCCAGGAATCCCGGGCGCAATGTGCCCTGTGTCGAGATTCATGTTCTTGATGGAATATTGAGCGCCAGTGCCTTCATCTGAGTAACTGAAATTCGCCTGTTTCACCGAGACTGAAGCAATGTCCAACTTGACCGGGGGGGCGCTGGAAATCTTCTGTTGGCCTTGTTGCGAATCCTTTTCAGATTGACCCAGCAGATCATCGATATTGGTCGTACCGTCTTTGCGCATGACGAGTCTGGCCTTCAATCCATTCAACGCCACTTCGTCGACCACAATCTGTTTGCGAAGTAATGGAATCAAAGCCAGTGAGATACGCGCTGACTCGACTGCGGCGAACTCCCTGTCATTTCTGAATTCTGATAGCGACACCTTGCCGACGCTCACGCCGATACTGGGGTAGAACGCCAAATTTATGTCGCCCTCGAGGCGAAGATTGCGCTGCGTACTGTCTTTAACTGCCTTGACGATCTGGTCCTTGTAATCGTTCGGGTCGAAAGTTGCCGCGACATAAACGACCCCGGCCACAACGATGCTGACCGCCAATCCTGTACCCAGCAAACTATACTTTAGGATCTTGTTCATGCTCGCCCCTGCAATTATTCAGGGATCAATTATAGCGGAGTGGAACTTGCATATGGCAGGCAAGCATCATGCCAGCCTGGGCAAGTTTGTTCCTAAATTACCTTGGAATAAGTTGCATGCTCCTGCCGCGTGCGCAAGTACTTATCGAACACCATACAGATGTTACGTATCAGCATTCGACCCTTCGGTGTCACACTGATAGTTTGGGGAGAAATCTCCAGCAACCCCTCACGCTCATATTCTCGCAATTCATCCATCTCAGTAGCAAAGTAGTTGTCGAAGTCTATCAGGTAGGCAATCTCAAATGATTCTTTCGATATTTCAAAGTGACACATCAGCGCCTGAATAATGGCTCGGCGTACAAGATCATCCGCATTCAATTCCATGCCACGCATGATCGGCAAAACGTCCCTGTCCAGGGCATCATAATATTCTTCAAGATCGCGATAATTTTGGCTGTAGGTCGGGCCGATCTTACCGATGGCGCTCAAGCCCAATGCGACCAAGTCGCAATCGGAGTGGGTCGAATACCCCTGAAAGTTACGGTGCAACCTCCCCTGACGTTGCGCGACAGCCAGTTCGTCATCCGGCTTGGCAAAATGATCCATACCGATGTATACATAACCAGCCTTGGTCAGCTTATCTACCGCCATACTAAGAATATCCAGCTTGACTTGCGGTGTTGGTAGATCCTCCTCATGAATTCGCCTTTGGGGCTTGAACATGGTTGGCATGTGAGCATAATTATAAATTGACAGGCGATCAGGGTCGGCGGAGATCACCCGATCCAGCGTTACGCCAAAACCTTCCAGTGTCTGTTTGGGCAAGCCATAAATCAGGTCGATGCTTACCGATTTGAAACCATTTGCTCGCGCCGCGCGAATCACACGCAGGGTCTCCTCTTCGCTCTGGATCCGATTCACTGCACGTTGCACCAGGTCATCGAAATCCTGCACCCCGATACTGATTCGATTGAATCCCACCTCACCAAGCAACGCGATGGTCTCATCGCTGACCTTGCGCGGATCGATTTCGATTGAGTATTCGCCATCTGTTACAAGCTTGAAGTGCTGGCGGATCGCAGTGAAGACTTGGCGAATCTCATCGTTGCTGAGGAATGTCGGCGTACCACCGCCAAAGTGAAGTTGCTCGACCACCTGATCCGGACCGAGTAACATCGCCTGCATCGCCATTTCCTTGATCAGATAACGAACGTATTCAGCAGCTTTGCTCTTGTCCTTGGTGATTACCTTGTTGCAGGCACAGTAAAAGCAAAGCGTATTGCAGAACGGGATGTGGATATACAGTGAAAGGGGACGGGCGATACCGCCAATTTCACGTTTTGCCACCCATTGTGCGTAGGTCTCGGCATTGAAAGCCTCAACGAAGCGATCCGCGGTAGGATATGAGGTATAACGCGGGCCATTCTTATCCAACCTGCGTATCAACTCAAGGTCCACAACCAATTGATTTAATGCTTTTTCCATGATTCCCCCACAGTAATAGTGATACTATGCCATCTATACCGCCATATCGGTTTGATATATGTCAAAATCCATGTCATATTTGATTTTTTGTCGGTAGTAAACACAATCCGAACCTCGTCTTTACATGTAATCACAAGAACTCCTCGTTATCCAAGGTAACCAGAACGTGCAACGATCCGTTTTACCAAGTCAGTTAAAAATTGCATGCTCCAACTGTAATTTGCGTGAGTTATGCCTGCCTGTCGATCTCAGCGTCGATGAAATGAAAAAAATGGAATTGCTAAGCCATGCAAAGCACTACTATGCGCGCGGAAGTTACCTTTATCGTAGTGGGGATAAGCTTCAATCTTTATATGCGATACACAGTGGTTCTTTTAAGACACAATTCCTGCACGAAGATGGACGCGAGCAGGTGACTGGTTTCCAGATGGTTGGAGAGATTATCGGTCTGGATGCGATAAGCACCGATCGCCATAGCTGTGACGCCATCGCACTGGAGAGCAGCGAAGTTTGTGAGTTGCCATTTAACAAACTTGAAGTGCTAAGTCGTGAATTACCCAGCCTACAACACCATCTGCACAAGATCATGAGTAGCGAGATCGTACGTAGTCAGGGTATCATGCTGCTGCTCGGGTCAATGCGCGCCGAGCAACGGCTTGCAGCATTCCTGCTGAATTTGTCTCAGCGTTTCGCTGCGCGAGGCCTTTCACCAACCATGTTCCAATTGCGCATGTCACGTCATGAGATTGGCAGCTATCTTGGACTGCAATTGGAAACGGTCAGCCGTGCTTTTTCACACTTTCAGGAAGATGGACTTATCAGCGTCAAGGTTCGTTCGATTGAAATCCTAAGCTTGCAGCGCCTGCAATTGTGTCTCAATGGCTCGCCATAGTTTGACATCAATCAGGATAAATCAGATTATTCGTTACTTTATTTTATTACCGGAGGGTAAATACAATGGATATCCAATCCAGTGAATCGGAAAGAAAACGTGCACGCCACTTGCACGCGGTGTTGCTATTTAACTTAGTCGTCAACCATATTTTTCTTTTTTTAATGGCTCTGACCCTTCTTAATCAGTCTAGTATGTTTATGATTCTGGTGACTATCGTTTCCCTGGCATTGCTAACTTACATTTTGATCAGGGCAAAGCAGGCACTTAAAAGAGAATCGTCCTGGTATGTGTGCTGTCATTGGCAATTCGCAGCCAAGCGCGCTCGACTATTCTTGTTTCTGTTCATTGCGCTTGGAACACTCAGTGCAACGCTATTTTATGGTGGTCACGCGATGGGTATGAAGGCAGTCGCCACCTGGGCGCTAACAGGTGGATTTGGCCTGTTACCCTTTATGGTCGCAGTGTTAGGGCTCATCGTGATCGAATTTGATGCAGAACATCAGTCCAAAACTGGCAAGGTGCCTACAGGTGCTATCGCTTACTACCCACCTCCAAAGGAAAGCTCATAATTGATGGACAAGAAGATCATTTTGGGAGTGATTGCACTCGCAGTCGTGTCGATTTTCCTGCTACTTCTCGTGCCTGACAATGCCGTTCACTCCCCAGAAACCCTTCCATGGAATATATCCCATCCCACACCAGACAGCACACGGATTTTCGGGATCACGCTGGGTAAAACAACGCTCGATCAGACTGCCGATGTATTTAAGGGACATACCGATACAGAAATTGAAATCAGTCTATTCAAACCCACAGACGGAGAATTAGGCGTCGAGGCTTTTGTCGAAGAAGTGAACTTTAATGGCTTGAAAGCCAAGATCGTCATGAATATTGATATACCGACTGAAGAACTTCAAGGCATGTACGAACGCGGCTTGCGCATAAACAGCACCCCAAGTGGTAAGCGCATCACTATGACATATGATGATTTGATTCGTGTGCGCAACTCCCCGATCTCCAGCCTGACTTATTTGCCTAACGCACGATTGGATGAGGGTGTCATCATTAAACGTTTCGGCGAGCCAACGATGCGTGTCCGTGAACTCAAGGCCGATGTAATACATTGGCTATATCCTCAACTTGGCCTTGACGTTGTGATGGGAGGAAAAGAAAAACCGCTATTGCAATATGTCTCGCCTAAGGATTTTGATCTTTTAAGCAAGCCGTTGCTGGCAAATGGGGAAACATTGAAATAAAGGCCTACTTCCTTGGAGCTGGTGTATCCTTTTCCTTCTGGACATTATCTTTTGGCCCGCTAGCCAGCAATTCGTCTTCGTCGTCGTCAAGCAGAATTCGACTGGCATTACCTTCCATATCTTCGTATTGACCCCTTCTCACCGCCCAAATCAGGATCGCAACAAACACCAATCCGAAAAACGTCATACCCGGGATAAGACTGTAAATTACTTCCATGACAATTATTCCTTAAACAGGTTACGAATACGCGCAGCGTTTCCAATCACTAGAAGTGAACTGATTGGCATGGTGATTGCAGCAACCAGTGGGGTTACTTGAGCCATCATAGCCAACGGCACCATGATACTGTTATAGACGAACGATAGCCCAATATTCTGCTTGATAGTTCGCAATGTTCGCCGCGACAGCAGTGTTGCCAGACGTACCTTATCTAGTTCGTTCTGCATCAGCACGATGTCAGCACTTTCGACAGAGACGTCTGTTCCGGAACCCAAAGCGATTCCGACGTTGGCTCGGATCAGTGCAGGAGCATCATTGACCCCATCACCGACCATCGCTACACATTCGCCGCGTCGCTGTAGCTGCTGAATCACTCTATCCTTGTCTTGTGGCAACACTTCCGCGATTACCTCCATGCCACCTAACTGGTGCGCTATCGATTCAGCCACTGCCTTTCGGTCTCCACTCAGAAGGGTCATGCTGATTCCTGCATCGCGTAACGTATTAACCAATCCTTGCGCATCAGCGCGTAACTTGTCGGCCAGAACCAGCATCGCAACATGATGTCCGTCTACGGCCATATGCACGCATGTCCTAGCCTGATCCTCCAGTTCAGCCTGCCGTTGCAACAAGCTGTCTTGCATAGACATGTTGCCTTGCATTAGCCAGTCTGCCGTACCCAGCAATACTCGTGCGCCATCTGCTTCGGCTTCAACGCCGGCTCCCGCTGTGGCATGGAATGCCTTCACCACGGTGCTGCGATATGGCAACTTCTGCGCTTCAGCCTCTCTGATTATAGCTTGCGCCACACTATGTTCCGAATAGCGCTCAACTGCGGCAGCCAATGCCAGCAGATCTGGCTCTTCCTGTCCGGATGCAACTATCATTTTTTCGACACGCATCCTGCCCTCAGTCAAGGTGCCGGTCTTGTCGAAGACAAAATGAGTAACCTTGGACAAAGTCTCGAGAACCACGCCATTCTTAACCAGAATGCCATGCTTTGCCCCTAGTCCAGACGCCACTGCAATCGACATTGGCGTGGCCATTCCCAGCGCGCATGGGCAGGTAATGATCAGAACAGAAGTGGCAGCCATCAGAGCCAATTCAAAATTCTCTGACCAGACATAGAAAGTAATACTCGCGCAAATCAGGGTAGCCAGAACAAACCATGGCACAATTTTGTCGGAGATGCGCTGAATTGGAGCCTTGGATGATTGCGCCTCCTCTACCAGGCGGATGATCCTGGACAGCGTAGAGTCTTGTGATGAAGCTTGAACTTCAATCACTAGTGCACCACTGACATTCATAGTCCCAGCCGCAACTCTATCTCCAAGATGTTTCTTGACAGGGGCCGATTCGCCGCTCAGCAGAGACTCATCTACCGAGCTATGACCTTCGCAAACCAAACCGTCCATAGGAATTTTGCTACCGGGCTTGACTACCACTTGGTCACCCACCTGTACA
>JAHEDW010000102.1 GCA_024641025.1 Gallionella sp. | reverse complement strand
ACTGGGCAAGGACAGTTACGGTCGCACGGACGGCACGGTATACCTGGATGAACGCAACATCAACCTTGCAATGGTGGCCGGGGGGCACGCCTGGTGGTACCGCTACTACGCCAACGACGATCGCCTTCTGGCAGTGACAGAGCAACAGGCCCGTGAACAGAAGCGCGGGCTTTGGGCACAGCCCGACCCCATCCCGCCCTGGGACTGGCGTCGGCAGCAGAGATACTCGAAGCCCTGAGCAACGGCCCGGTCGCTGGGATGTCCTGCCCAGCAGAAGTAGCTGTAATGGCGGGCATGTTTTAAAAATAGATGGATGAACCATCCAAAGGGTGAGCAAAAATTTCGACTCGATCAACCTTGGGTAGCCACAAAAGCCAATAATGACTATGCTTTTCAACAAGTGGAACGTAGAGGGGATTCCAATGCATGTTCGTTATCTCAAGATTATGTTTGCGACAATTACTTCGTTGATGGCATTGACTTATGTTACTCAGAACATGGTCAATGCTGAAGCAGCCCAACAGGCTATCATCTACGTCATGAGCGGAGCGGACCATACGGTCTATGCGAAATCTTTCGGGCCAAAGTTCAGCCATCCCGCCTTGGGGTGGATTGTCGTCGTTATTATTTTTAGCCTGGAGTATGCCGCGGGATTACTGATCGCCAAGGGTGCCTGGGATATGTGGCAGGCAAGACATGCAAATTTTCAGACTTTTGCTGCATCAAAGAAATGGGCACAGATTGGATGCGGTGTTGGAGTGTTAGTCTGGTTTGGACTTTTCGGTGTGATTGGAGCAGCCTTTTTTCAGATGTGGCAGACCACTGTAGGAACAGGTTCTATGAATGGCGCGTTTCAGTATTTTGTTTCCTGCGCGATCACATTGCTGTTTATTAACCAGCCTGATCAATGACCGGGCGCAAAGGTACATTCGGGGCGGAGGTTCATCCAAGAACCACTGGCGAATTGCACTCGAGCAGAAATTGGTGGAGGCAGGCAGTGTTGAAAGCCGACATGCTGAATGGGCTACCAGCACCTGAGCTAAAGTCTGCTATGTCCTGCGAATTCATGGGGTAGCTGGCAGAATCCTGACAGATGTCCGGAGTGTACTAACTTTGCGACATTGCAGCTATCCTTGTTGGAGGTCTAACAACAAAGAGAAATACCAATGTCTAACAGCTTCTTTCAAGGACACTGTCTGTGTAAGGCAGTCCAATACGCTGTCGACGGCGAACCCCTTTGGTGTGCTCACTGCCACTGTGGCGATTGCCGCCGTCATACGGGGAGCGCGGTGGCGACCTTTGTCGGGGTCGGAAAGGGCCGGTTTACCTTGACTGCTGGCGAGTTCGGCAGGATCGAGTCTTCCCCCGGGGTCTACCGTTCTTTCTGCGCCACGTGCGGCACACCCATGGCGTACGAGAGGGAAGACCTTCCGGGAGAAATCCACCTCTACCTGGGGACACTCGACCACCCCGAAGAGATGTGCCCAACACTGGAAGTGTTCTGCCGCGAGCGGTTGCCCTGGCTTAAACTTAACGTCGATGGGCACAGTTTCGATGGCCTGCCGTGGCCAGACGCAGGATGATGTCGCAAAAGTTGTGGAAGCCGACATGTTGAGGGGGCAGCCAACACCCAGGGCGATGTCGCCTTTGTCCTAAAACTTGCCCTTTGGGCTGTCATGGGCAAAACTTTCCCTTTCGACACGTTCCGGTCATTTGTATGAAAAGCCAGATCCCGTTTTTCAGAGCACTTTGTCCATTGATACAGCTGTTAGGAGGCACTCCGTATGAACGACAGCGAATCGTGCACTGATCTCTCCGGCAGGGTTGCTCCTGTGGTAGATCGAAATCGCTGCGCGGCTCGCCCGCCGCTCCGGTGGGCGTTAGGCGGCTTTATTAACTCACAGTAAAGGACACACAGATTATGTCTAAATTAACCGCAATCGTTACGATTTTGCTCGCGATTCTTTTCGCACCTACATCAAACGCCGATTCCGCGCTAGAAGAACTTGATGCGGCGAACAAAGCATTCGCGAAAGCCCTAATGGCCGGTGACATTGATTACCTGGTCAATGATTACACCGACGATGGTTGCGTCATTGCGCCAATGGCAGGTGAAACGTGTGGTAAGGAAGCGATCCGAGCGTTCTGGGAATCTGTAATCGCAACTAACCCGAAGAAGGTCGAGATAATTACCGAAAAAGCGGGAAGCGAAGGAGATCTGGCTTTCGCCACTGGCCAGCTTCTTATCACCGATGCTGAATCGGCGGTCCATAAAAACCGTTTTGCAGTTGTGTTTATAAAGGTCGGAGGTCTGTGGAAGCTCCGAGTGGATTCATGGAATCCACAATAATCCGGCTCCTAGTGCTGTGCTGCCCGCCGCCTAGCAAGTCGGTAGAGTCGGACACTTGACCGCGCTTTTTCCTTCGCTGTCGCTCCTGGCACTTATCCGCCGGTTTTGAGGTCGACAACTGTCTACGGATTTAGGCAGCTACGTCCTAAAGGCGGTCGTCCGGCCTGTGGTACCGTGAGGGGCAGCTAGCGACTCGAATCGGTCATTCGCATGAAAACCTGGATACCGTTTTTCAATGGACTTTTTCAATTTAACTAGCTGTTATGCGTATCGCTGGAGCTGTCACGATGACTGACCTAAATTTCCATCCCCCGATCACTAGCGAGAATATCGACCAAGCATTTGAAGAGATATTCGCTCCATGGGTCAAATCAATGGGCCTCTGCGATATTGAGGTAAGCAGGGGCAGAGCGTCAGCAACCCTGCCCCAAAATCCCGACCTACAATGGGCGAATGGTGCGACTTGCGGGCAAGCCATTATGGCCGCGGTCGATACAGTGGTATCTCTGGCAATGTTAACTACCGATAAGTTTTCCAAGGGTACCGCGAGCCAAAATACTCAGTTCCTAAAACCAGCGCTGGGCGATGATCTTCGTATTGAGGTGAATGTTCTGAGGTTTGGGAAGGTCATAGCGTATGCTGAAACCAAAGTGTACTTCGTCACTTCTGGAGACCTGGTTGCCCACGCTACAAATGAGTTCGTGTTTTGATCCGCATAAAAAGTCAAGGCAGCAAGGGCGCTTCGCGCCGGGCCCGCTTTACAGCGGCCCCTGCTTGAAGCGTTAGGCGACCTGGGCGCTCGCGTAGAGTAGTGCTCAATCTGGTATTTAATGAGTAGAGGAGAAAACAAATGAGAGTCGCGATGGCTTTATCATTATTGATCTGCTTGACCGCTTTTGGTGTAGTAGAGAGGAGTTTTGCCGCGGAATCGAGGAGTGATCCCGTCGCCAGTCATGAGGTAATTGAAGCCTCGAAGACGATTGTTGCGGCATTCGGTGCAGATGATCCGGCAACGTACTTTGCGCTCTTCGACCCAGAGGCTACGTTCATTTTCCACACTACCCAGAATCGCCTGGAGAATCGCGCAGCCTACGAAGAAGAGTGGGCCTCCTGGCGGCGAGATCTTGGCTTCCGAGTTGAGTCTTGTGCGAGTAGCAATCAACTTGTGCAAATGTTCGGGAGCATTGCAGTATTGACTCATTCCGTGCAGACGGAGATTACGACTCACGCAGGCACCGAGCGCTTCGACGAGCGGGAAACCATAGTGTTTCATCGCATCAATGGCCAGTGGTTGGCAGTACATGAACATCTGTCTCCGCGGCCGGCGCCACTCTAGTTAACTCCAAGCCGCCTAACAAACAAAGGCAGGCAGATGCTTCGCACCGCTGCTTTGGGCGTTATGAGGCCTTCGCCCTGGCATGGCATGCGTAGAATCCCTGTCTATTTACTATGCTTTTTTTCATTTGCAAGTAATGCTTCTACGTCATGCGATGGGCTTGTGAGTTCAACTACCGCGCAAATCGAAAAAGAAAAAGTTCTTTGCAGCTAACGACTCGGAGCGGGCATATACTAGCCTATCACCCAAATTCAATTTCGGTATATTCTTGTGGAAACCAAATAACAAGGAGAAAAGCCGTGACAGAGTTTGAATTGTATGACGTCACAAACTCAAGCCTGGAAGTTGCAGCAACATTCATGGGCAATTACGCCACTCATGTAAGCATTTATCTCACTCTTATTTTTGGCTATTGCGTTGCTGCCTATACTGCAGGTAAAGAGTTAACAAAGTTTCAAGTGGGGATAGTCTCAATAATGTTTATCGTCGCCGCCGAGATGCAAGCAATGACTATGACGCTCTGGGTTCAGAGCGCCCGAGACGTTCTCATCGAATTGGCCAAGATCAATCCTGAAGTGATCGATGGCAAAGTTGATTTTGAGGTAAGGCAAATACTGGGCATTGCACTATGGCAAGCTGGAATACTTTGCTGTCTGGCATTTATGTGGAGCGTTCGACGCTCCGGCGCTAAATAGCCGTTCCTTGGCACAAAACGGACCCAGGCATGGCTGAAATCGGGGCAAAACCCGTGTGGTGAAAGCCGACATGACGGCGTGACTGCCTACATCCAGAGCGATGTCCGGATTGTCCTGCAAGCGGTCTAAATGGTTCTGCTATTCCGGCTAGCCGCTTTCGACGCATTGCGGCCATCTGTCTGCTGATAACTGTCAGCATTATTTACACCGATTCAGGGCTAAATGGGCAATAAATAGCTAACCCCCGCGCCTAGTTTCGACTTTTCACCGATTGTGTCGGCGATAACCGAGCCGTGTCGGCTAACGACTGCAAAATAACAATGAATAATATATAAATATTTTCTTTACAACATAAAGTTATATTTCGATCTGAAACTGCTACAGCTCGCTGTGTTTACTGGGTTGGCATGTTGTTTGCAGTAATCTTCGCACATCAAACGGCGTACTTCGACGGGCTTTCCCCCAGATTATGTCATGCATCGAGATACCGCGCCCGAATGGCTGCTGGGTGATGTTGAGCGATTCCAATGGTTTAATACCTATTTTTTGCGCGTGGCCCGTTTCGTGCTGAAACTTTTGATAGAGACCTGATTTGGGTGCGTTTTGTAAAGTATTCCGACGGAGGCAGTGTATGCGAAGTACCGTGCGAGCAATTGCGGTGGGGCTGCGTGTGGCAATTTACAGCTTAGGCATATTTTCTCCCGGTATAGCCAATTCTACTAAAATAGTGCTGAGTGTTGCGGCATCGGGCGACAGCTTTAGAGGGAGCGTATGACATGCGATTCGTGACCATCTCTGCCGCATTTTGTTCCGGGTATCGCTACGGGGCTGAAAACATTTTGCGCAGCATCGTCGTAACACTCTTGCTATTGTTTACGCCGATTCCAGCGCATGCTGTCTTGATTGGCTTAACAGCGAATTACGCTGATGGGACAATGTTTTCGGTGACCTATGATGACAGTGACGGAGACCGGCTGTGTAGTCCTTGCAATCTGGTTTCCGCGACCGCGACCCTTGGCTCTGACCTTCAGGCTGTTATCGGCATTACCGCCTACGACACCTTTGACGTGAACCTGGCGGACCTGGTTGCATCCCCATTCGCTCAAGGTTCGGTATTTCAGATTGGACCATCCCCCCACTTTCAATTTGTATTTCAGTCGCCGGATACTACTGTATCCCCAACGAGCGGAGACACTTTCGACGGTTTAGTTTTTACGCATGTTGCTGCTTCGCTCATCGACACGCGGTGTGAGACTTTGCCGGCGGGTGGCAATGTTGAATTTGGCTGTCCGTCCGGCGTTGGCGAAGCAGATTCGGGCAGTTCTACGTTGTCGTCATTTCAATCCACTCTGTCGCCACAGGTCGTCCCCGCACCCGCCACCCTCGCGCTCTTC
>JAHEDW010000101.1 GCA_024641025.1 Gallionella sp. | reverse complement strand
CCACAGCAGTCATGTGACCTTAAAATTACTCTGTCTGAAAGCGGAACATCGTCAAATTCAGCTCGCGAAGTTTTGCGACATCGAAAAATCGTGCTAAAGTTATTCCCGATAAAAATAATAATGTATTACGATAATCCACATAAACCGCTTTGACTTCGTTAATTCGGCGGCTTGTGCAGTTGTAAACCTAGGGGAGCCGCCATGCGAAACCAATCATCTGGCAACAACAAAGCACACAATCCTTATTCAACTCTGTTGAAAATCGCCACACCGGCGATGCTGTCACTACTGGTTTCCTGCGGCGGTGGGGGTAGCAGTTCCGACGGTACGCCCACGGTAACCCCCCCGATAACCCTCGGCTCAGTTACCGCACAGCTCCCCATCAATGGTGCCAAATGGAATGACTACGTTCAAGGCATTGTAACAACGGCTACCGATACCGCCTGTGTTGCCGCCAGCGACACCGCGTGCATACATGGCGGCGAGCGGCGCGTGGTGGTCGCCACCGGCATGAGCTCCTGTGCCGGGCTGACTGCCAGCGATGACCTCGGCGCATTCAATTGGGTGTGCGATGGCTCTACCAATCCGGTGCAGCTTGTCTCCACCGGACTCGCCCCGGGCAAGAACCTGTCCGACCTGATTGATTTCGGCGCACGGGGCTTCTTGTCCAACAAAGTGACGGTATATCACAATGGCAGCGCCTGGGGTGTTACACCCGCCAGCACTGCCTGGTGGGCCAATTCGGTCATCGTCAACAACAATGGCGGCAACCTTGTGACCGCCTCGGCGATCTATCTGGTCACCGCCGACACGACTAACCACTACACGCTGGACGCCGACAAGGTCGCGCTGGTCATCCAACCCGGAGTCACGCTCTCCGGTCCTGGTACCGATGATGCCGTTTATTCATACAGCACCAACCATCTCTGGCTCGAAGGCAACATCAACACAAGCAATCCCTCATCTTATACTGGTGTTAATCTGCAATACGTTAATTTTTCCATGCTGCGCAATCTGTCTGTGCAAAACGGATTTACTGGCGTCTACCTCGCCGGCGGCTCGTACAACGCCCTTGCGGGTGTGACGGTTAGCAACAGTGCCCACGGCATTGACATTGGCGCCGCCTCGAACAACACCCTTGCGGGCGTGACGTTGATCAATAATTACTTCGGTGTCAACCTCGCCTCTGGCTCGAACAACAACATCCTTGCGGGCATAACGGCGAGCAACAGTCATTACGGCGTCGAACTCTTCGACTCCTCGAACAACAACATCCTTGCGGGCATAACGGCTAGTAACAATTACATCGGCGTCTACATCACCAGCAGCTCGAACAACAACATACTTGCTAGCGTGACTGCGAGCAACAATAATAATGGCGTCTCTATAACAAACTCGGACTCCACCAAGTTCTGGAGTTTGGCAATGAGCAATGATGGCTCACAAGACATCAGTCTCGACGGCACCACCAATACCCATTTCGACGGGCTATACAAGGACTCCGGCCTTACGAGTTGCCAACTATTAAATGGCGCCGCGGAATTTGATGCGAACTGCTCTCCCGTCAACACTGGCTCAAACTTTGCCCGTAACAGCCCGATCACGCTCGCCAATTCCTTCGTCGGCATGATGACCGGCGACGACACACAGAATGCGAGTGATGCCAGTGGAGCGGCGGCAGATTATCCCGCCGCCCCCATCACGTTCGACTGGACGCACTTCGACAACAGCTACCGCGGTTGGGGCATCGACGGTTCTCCAGCGCAGGGGCAGTGGACCACAGGGCCCGGCCGCATCTGGGACTGGTCGCTGCTGGCAAGCGACACGGTCATCAAAGGCGTGCAGCCGCTGCCGACCGGCAACGACTTTATCACGCACACCTGGTCTGATAGTTCGACCGTCACTTTCCTGCGCAACGCGGTGGAGATACAAAACAGCGGCGGCAACAACAACGGTTTGTGCGAGAGCAATGAGACCTGCCTCTATACGCCCAATATCGGTAGCTATCAAGGACAAGGCAACCTGATCAGCGCAGGGACATTTACCGACGGCACCCTGATCGGCATCACGCTAATGAAATACGAGACCAACGGCGTGTAGTGGCAATCAGCACCCTGATCATCCGTAAACATCACTCATTACCCCGTCCGCGTGACGGGGTTTGTTTTTTGAACTGGGGATGTCCGGTTTAGAAGAATATTGTGATAACAAACAGATTGGTTTAATTCGATTCCAGAAAGCAGACTGTTGGCAACGACTGCAATTGGGACGGATCTGCCGTTACTCGTATGTCTGCTCCACCAACCATTGCAGACTCATTGTAAATCTAATTTGATCAGTCTGTAGTGTGCCCATAGCGGTCATCTGACTTTTTCCAAAGCAGCCGTTCAACGCGCTGCTTTTCGGCGTCGAATGGAAGCCCTTGTTAGCCGCAATGACCTCAAACAAAATCACACAACAAGATAAAGTAATTAAGTCGAATATAAAGATACATAAGTGTCATTAATTTATCACTGCAGAACGCATCTTCGCCCACATTGCAGCTGCCAATAATCCCGTAATGCACAACCATGCAAATAGGTCGCCGATGTACGGGTAGAGTGTACGAACACTGCTGTATGGAACGCTGGCCACCATGACTCGCTGTTCAGTTGCGTATTCATCCATTCTTGCGAGCGTGCGCCCGTAGGGGTCAACAGCGCTGAAGATGCCGCCGCGCGCCGGACGCACCATTGATACACCGTTTTCAATGGCACGGAATTCGGCCATATGTGAGTGTATTGACCCAACGGCCTGCCAGTCTCCAGTGGGCACAATCAAAATATTTGTATCAGATCGGCCGACTTGCCGAATATGCGCAGGAAAATCCATATCGTAACAGATGACCGATGCAATACGACCATAAGAGGTATCCACAGTTGGAATAGTACCGTCACCAGGAACAACAAAATCAGTATCAGTAATCGGGACCAGTCGAGCCTTGTGATAGGTAAAAGCAATCTCACCCGCGGGTGTGACAAGGATGGTCTTGTTATCGGCAAGTGGCCATTTTTCCGGATGAAAAGTACCTACGCCCATCAACAGGTACACCTGCTGCTTGCGAGCAAAGTCTCTGGCACGTTGCAGGAACGCCTCCTCGTCGTGATCCACCACGAAAGCAGCAGCTTCCGGCCAGGTGATGATCTTCGCACCGGCATGTGCCTCGCGCAGGGCATTTTCGAAATGCCATTCTTCTATCTCGCGCAATGCCTGCAGACTTTTTTCTCGCTGCTCATGTGTATACTGCGAACTGAAAAAAATCGGTTTTGTTATCTGACCAACGTTATACGGATCGTAGATATGCCCCGGCGTACCAATAGATACTATCCGTACTGCCTTGACATCGGTAGGCGCAAACGCCAGACGTGCCCCGCCACTCACTAGAACCACTATCAGGATGCCAGCAAATGTTGCAACGCCTTTCTTAACGGTATTCAACTGAAAGTTTGCTTCCCAAGCCCAATTGAATACCGACCCGAACCAACAAATGAGAAAGGTGATTCCAGCAATGCCAGTAATTGATACTAGTTGCATCAACGGCAAGTTGCCATACTGGGTATAAGCAAGAGACGCCCAAGTACCATAGGGATTCATAAGTCCATTGATGAACTCCATCGCCACCCACGCCACAGGGAAAACCAGTGTCGCAACAAACCCGGGTAATCTTGACGCGATATAGAAATCTGCCAGATAAGGCAACACGAACAACAGCGAAGTTAGACCGATAACGGCAAAGTACAATGGATAGGGCATGACATAGAAATTGGCCATGTTCGCAATGGCGTTGCTAATAAAGAACGCCGACCATAACCCAAGGGTAGCAAAGAGTGGTGTGTTGCCTCGTGTAAAGCGCAGCAGGAACAGCGGTACAAACCATGCTGCTATAGGAATGGTAAAGAGACCAAAGCCGAATATATGAAATAGCCCGCCGAGGGTAAGCCATACAAGTGATTGAACGCGCAAACTCATTTACACCTTCTGCTACTTTTAATTATCGGCTAACGTAAAATTGAGGGGCGCCGCTCGGCGTCCCGCTCGAATGCAGGGTTGGCCCGCTTATTCATAGTGCGTCCACATGCGCAGGACACGAACGGTTCTCTCTTTAGTAAATATTTCGTACACGATACGGTGCTGAATATTTATGCGGCGCGAGTAAGCACCGGCAAGATCACCGACCAATTTTTCGAAGGGTGGAGGATTTTGAAATGGATCGTTGGCAAGCACCGCGAGCAATTCTTGCGCCTTAGCTTTAAGGCCACTAGCAGCAAGCTTCTTTGCATCTTTCATTGCTTGCTTAGCATAAACAATTTCCCAGTTCACCACTTAAGCTCTTTCGCACTTTTTGCGAGAGGTTCAGCCATACCTGTCTTTATAGATTCGCGCATACCGGGCACGGCAAGTAGGTATAAAGTTTCTTGAATTGCACTCCAGTCCTCCGCAGAGAGTAAAACAGCACTACTGCGCTTTCCTGAAATAATGATGGGTTGGTGAGACTCTACCGTCTCATCAATGAGGCGGTAGAGGTTTGCACGAGCTTCGCTGGCAGTAAGTGTGTTCATTGTGCACCTCTAATATCAAAGATCTTTAACAGTACGCATAAGCGTACGTATTGTCAAGTCAATATGAAATATCAGGAGAGGGCTAACGTTAGAGTTAAACGGCATCACGCACAGCGGATCGTTAATGATCCGCAACGCTTGTATGCGTGATGGCAGTTTCAACGAATTGTTCCTCGGGAGAGGATGCGGCTTGTGTGTGACAAGAGCTGCAATGTGTGCATTGACTGACCTGCCACCACGGCACGTGATATTTCTTCGCGTTCAGCCAAAGTCAGGGCCAATTTTGAACGGTGTCGTGGAGGCGGTCGTATCCCACCACTTTTGACCAAGATGCCTTGTACTGCTGAATGGTGTCGATCAAATAACTGAGCGATCTGCTGGAGGGAATCACCCTTTTGCCAGCGATCCCACATCAGAGATCTCTGGCTTTCCGTGTAATATATCCGTGGTCTTTGTTTCATTGGCAACACTCCTTCTGCTTATGCAGATTCTAGTGTGTTGCATCGACCGGTTGAAATCGCAGCCCAAAGCGGTCATGTGACCGTGCAAATGCAGTGTCAGAAAGCGGACCATCGTGAACTGTTGCTCCTGACCCATTTGCGAATATTATGCAAGTTCGTTGAACGTGCCACTCAGCTTTACGAGCTAGAGTGGGAGGCGGCTAAGCGCGTAAAAAGGTTGAATCGTACGTGATTCGTCTGATCCGCTGGGTCTATGGTGGGCTGGGGGCGGCCAAGAAAAACCCCGCCGGAGCGGGGCCTTACATTCCTTCCTGACTAAATTCAATAGGGGAAACTATAGGGTTCTACATACTGGACACCGCATCCATATACATTTTGTGTCCCATCGTAGAACGGACAATGCCCATTCACCAGCCTTACATGATGGTGGGTAAAACTCTCCACAGAATATACTGTGCCATCGTTGTTGAAATCTAACCCTTTCGTTGCATTAGGATTCAAAATCTGAGGCCCTCGCGTAGCTGTCCAATATAATCCTGCAACCGTGTTCGGGAACCAGTTCAAGTCTATTGAAGGGGTCTGTCCTAATACAACTATGCTAGTTAGTTCATCCTGTCCTGGGAGGCGCCAGTCGTTATGTCCACATAGCGGCCCATGATTAGCAAGTAACACCAAGCTCAGGCTATTCTGTGGGTTTGAATTGGGGTCGTATAGTACTGCGTCACTTTGGCCATCCCCAGGCCACCAATTTGTATATA
>JAHEDW010000100.1 GCA_024641025.1 Gallionella sp. | reverse complement strand
TCGCCATTGCGGTGACCGAGTAATACCTTGCGGGTCTCCAGTTCAACACCAGCGGCGCGTAACCGACGCCCGAAGGTGTGCTTGAGGTCATGTGCTATGCAGAGAAAGTCGCCAGGGCTTCCGACTCGCTATCGTGTATATCGAGGAAGCTCGCAAATCCGGAAATATCCAGCACTTCCTTGACGACACCGCTTGGCTGGCACATCTTCATCATGCCTCCTGATGCTTGAATCTCCTTGGCAGCACGCAGCAGAACGCGCAGTCCCGCGCTGCTCAGAAACTCCAGTTTTTCCATATTCACCAGTAGCTTGCCGCTTGCCTCGCCGATTATGCGTGACATTTCCTCGGATGCAGGACCGGACGTCTGGGTATCCAAACTACCAACCAAATCGGCAATCACAATGTCGCCTTCTTTTCGAGTGCTTATTTCCACGTTAATCCTCTCTGCTCAAGATCCTGGTCGCCATGCGCGCGACATGATTAAGACGAACTGGACTGCCATACACGGCATAATATGATGCCTGCCATGCAAAGTGTAGCGTTAGAGAACGGTACGTGAACGGAAGCCTGCACGATTGCGGACTGAAACTTGTCTGGATGATGACGCGGCAGTTCCCGGCAGCTTCGCGCACACGGTTCTGTCTTCCAGCTGTGCGGTGAGGGAAGTGATCTGCGAAGCATTTGCAACGGCGCAAGAAAAAAATCGACTAAACATCTAAGGAGTACAACCATGGCGATGATGGATCCCCTTGACGCTGCACCGCTCGGCCTCACTGCTGCTGAGGTCGAGATCCAGTTCGAGAAACTTCAGGCCAAGCTGATTCCGCTCTGGAAGTCTATTGGCGGCCTCGATCCCGGGGAACAGGGCGAGCAAACCGTGGTCATCGTGCCATCACAATCGATCGAGTTCGACTGCAAGGGTGCTGAGATGCAGTCGTACGAGGAGCGTATGCTCTTCCTGTTGATGCTGCTGCGTCAGCCAAGGACACGCATGATTTACGTGACCTCCCAGAAGATTTTGCCCGCAACCCTAGATTACTACATGTCTCTGATGCCCGGCGTCATTACCAGTCATGCAATGGAACGTTTCATCAATGTGGCACCGGAGGATCGCTCTCCACGCGGCTTGACCAGAAAGCTTCTTGAGCGCCCGCATCTGTGCGAGAAGATCCGCGCCATGATCCCTGACCCGGATCGCGCCCACCTGCTCACTTACACGGTCACCATTCAGGAGCGCGACTTGGCGCTGCGGCTTGGAATTCCGCTGTACGGCTCCGATCCCTCCCTTTTCTATCTCGGCGGAAAGAGCGGCGGGCGGGAGGTTTTCGAGAGGGCGAGTGTGTCTTATCCCGTCGGTCTGGAGAATCTACGTTCTATGGATGAAGTTCGCGCGGCGATTGCAGAGATGCGGCGCCGCAAGCCCTCAATGCGCAAGGCTATGGTGAAGCTCAATGATGGGATCTCCGGTGAGGGCAACGCGCTGATCGACCTGGAGGGCCTGCCCGATCCATCGGATTCGTCACATGCCCCCGCCATGGAAGAGCGCCTCACGTCCATGTTATTCGAGGCCCCCTCGGTGACCCTGGAGAGGTTCTCGCGGGACATTGAAGAGATGGGTGGAATTGTCGAGGAGCGGATCGAGGGCCGCGATTTTCTGAGCCCGAGCGTTCAAATGCGGATTTCACCGTTAGGTGAAGTGGAGATCCTTTCTACTCATGATCAGCTGCTGGGCGGGCCAAGTGGCGGAAGCTTCCTCGGAAGCAAATTTCCAGCCAATCCGGGTTATGGGCCACTCATCGCCAGTGAATGCGCGAAAGTAGGCGAACGTCTCGCCGACCTGGGTGCGCTTGGTCGTTTCGCTGTCGACTTCGTCGTTGTGAGAGGTGATGATGGCCAATGGCAATCCTATGCGATAGAGATCAACCTGCGTATGGGCGGGACCACACACCCGTTCCAGATCCTGCAGTTTCTGACAGAGGGTCAATTCTATCCAGAAGATGGTGTATTCCGGGCGCCAAGCGGACAGGAAAAGTACTACACAGCGAGTGATCACCTCGAATCGACGCTCTACCGTGCGTTCAGTCCGAGCGATCTTTTCGATATAGTCATACGCTACAGACTGCACTTCGACCAGGCAACCCAGACGGGCATCCTACTGCATATGTTGCCAACTGTCGGTGAAAATGGCCGCTTTGGTGTTGTGGCGGTGGGTAACACGCCTGAAGAGGCCGATGAGCTGTATGAGCGCATTCAGTCCGTCATTCAGTCAGAGGCAAAAAGGGTTACTACAGCACCACCACTGCCTGTCACATAGTGCACTTACGCACATTTATGGCATAGCGCTGTTGCACGACTTGATAATGAATAGGCCGATGATCAGGCGAGAGAAGTTCACATTCACGAACCAGGATGGCGAGGACCTGGCTGGGCTTCTGGAGCTGCCTGAGACCGAGCCATTCGCGTATGCACTGTTTGCACACTGTTTCACATGCTCCAAAAACATTGGTGCTGCAAGTCGTGTGAGCCGGATACTCGCCGCACGTGGAGTTGCTGTATTGCGTTTTGACTTCACCGGGCTGGGGAACAGTGAAGGTGACTTTGCCAATACCAATTTTACTTCTAATGTTCAGGATCTTATTAGTGCAGCCAACGCTATTCAGAATAGATTTTGCGCTCCATCCATGTTGTTAGGGCATAGTCTGGGTGGGGCTGCTGTGCTTTTTGCAGCCCGAGATTTGCCCGATGTTCAGGCAGTCGTTACGGTTGCCGCGCCCAGTGAGCCAGAACATGTAACTCACCTGTTTGCACACCATCACCAGTCTATTTACAACGATGGCTTCGCTGAAGTCAATCTTGCGGGCCGGCAATTCACAATAACACGACAATTTCTGGAAGATATCGCCGAACACTCCTTGCTCGACAATTTACATAATATGCATAAGGCCCTTCTCATCATGCATTCTCCCGAGGATGAGGTCGTTGATATCGTTCATGCCAAGAATATCTTTGATGCTGCAAATTATCCCAAGAGCTTTATTTCGCTTGATGGAGCTGACCATCTGCTCAGCCAGCCTGAAGACGCGGATTACGTAGCTGAAATGATTGCGATCTGGGCTAGTCGATACATTGTAAGGTCTGATAAAGGCCCTGCGGATTAGAGCCGTATCTATGTCTGAGAGTGCCATTCATAAGAATATCCTGGAGAATATGCGCGATGGCGTGCTCAGTCTTGATCTCAAAGGCAAGCTGATTACTTTCAATCGTGCAGCAGAGTCCATCTTGGGGCTCAACCAGTCTGATGTAATAGGTGGGTATTTCGCAGAGGTCTTTCTTGATATTGATGGCAGCGATGATTTTACCCAAGTGGTACTTGATGCTATTTATGATTCATCCTCCACGCATCATCGAAGGGTAAATTACCCTGCCGCTTCAGGGGAAAGAGTCCTTTCTGTTACGACAAGCTTTTTGTTTGACGAAGATCAGGCTTCGGGTCAGACGGTCCGAGTCGGCGTTATTGCTGTCTTCAGTGATATCACTGAGGTCGAGCAATTGCGTGATAGTGTGCGCGCCATGGCGGCAATGCGTGTTGAGCAACTTGTTCGAGCGTATCGTGAACGTGGCCATGTAATGGCTGCCCTTGACCCATTGGGACTGGACAGCTCAAGCATACATGCAGAACTCGATCCCGGATATTACGGTATTGAAGAAAGCGAACTAGACGAGGTTTTCACCCTGCTTTGGGGTTGCGAACCGGTAAGCAGATCTCTCCGAGTAATTATTGATGAGTTACGACGTGTGTACTGTGGTTCAGTGGGTATTCAGTATCTTCATATCGATGACCTGGATATCCAGAACTGGTTAAGAGAGCGCATTGAAGGGAAGGCATTTGACAGCCATGTTCCCCGTGAGGAGCAGATCCGTATACTCCGGAAACTGATAGATGCCGAAATTTTCGAGTCTTTTCTGCAAACGACCTTTAAACGTGCCAAACGGTTTTCACTAGAGGGGGCTGAGACACTCATACCTTTGCTTGATCAGGCGGTAGAAAAAGCCACTGAGCATGGAGTTGATGAAGTAATCATCGGTATGGCGCATCGCGGGAGGCTCAACGTACTGGCGAATATTCTGGAGCTTCCTGCAAGTGATATTTTCCGCCGTTTTGAACAACTCGATTCAGGAAATGATGCGGATAGTGATGGTGATGTACGTTTTCATCTTGGGGTCGAGTCTATACGCAAGACTACACAAGGAAAGTCGGTGAAACTGTCGCTGTGCTTCAATCCTAGTCACCTGGAGTTCGTAGGTCCTGTTGTTCTTGGCCGTGTGCGAGCTCGACAGGATAGGAATCCTCAGGGGGATCGAGTAAGGATTCTGCCTCTGATAATTCATGGCGATGCTGCATTTGCAGGAGAAGGTATTGTCCAGGAACAGTTCAATCTCAGTCGTCTTGATGGATATACGACCGGTGGTTCGGTTCATATCATTCTGAACAACCAGATCGGCTTCACGACCGAACCAGCTCAGAGCCGTTCTACACAGTATTGCTCCGATGTCTCCAGAATGCTGCAGATACCGATATTTCATGTGAATGGTGAGGATCCGGAAGCGGTCAACCGTGTTATCAGGCTTGCCCTGGATTTCTGGAAGACCTGGCGTCGTGATGTTGTTATCGACATGTATTGCTTCCGCAGACGCGGGCACATGGAGCTGGATGACCCATCCTTCACACAACCAATGCTCTATCAAACCATTACAGAGAAACCTCCGGTGCGCGTTTCTTATACTGATAATCTGCTTCGCCTTGGTCAGTTAACTATGAGCGAGGCAGAGGTCATTGCGCATCAATCCCGGAAGGTGCTCGAAGAAGAGCTAGTGCAGGCAGAAGCATCTAAGTCCATGATTGTAAATCAAGAACTGAATCAGAACAGGTTCTCTCGGCCCGGTCTTTCGACATGCATACCTCGTGATACATTGGTATCACTCATACAGCACATGTCCGCGCTGCCAACCGGTTTCAAAGCGCATCCAAAGATTGAGGCGATCCTGAAACGTCGTCAGGCTATGGCCGCAGGTAAACAAAGGCTAGACTGGGCAACAGCCGAGGCATTGGCCTATGCGACACTTCTGAGGAAAGGTTTTTACGTGCGCCTAACTGGCCAGGACAGCGAGCGCGGGACATTTGCCCATCGCCATGCCGTTTTGCACGATCTGGATACAGGTGCCAGGTATGCTCCACTGGAAGCTATCGCTGATACTGGGGAGGGGCAATTTTCCATCTACAATAGCCCATTGACTGAGTCAGCAGTACTCGCCTTCGAGTTCGGTTACAGTATTGAAGCAAGTGACGACCTCATCATCTGGGAAGCACAGTTTGGTGATTTTGCCAATGTTGCGCAGGTTATCATCGACCAGTTTCTCGTGAGCTCTGAGGCTAAGTGGCAACAACCGAGCGGCCTTGTGCTCTTTCTGCCGCATGGTCTGGAGGGGCAGGGCCCTGAACACTCAAGCGCTCGACCCGAACGGTTCTTGCAATTGTGCGCACGCGATAATATTGAAGTCGTCCAGTTGACGACAGCCAGTCAGATTTTTCATCGACTGCGATTGCAGGGGATGTCTGCTAAACGCAAGCCCCTGATTGTATTCACTCCGAAACGAATGTTGCATCATGCTTCTGCCTACTCGAGTCTAGAGGAGTTGTCCGAGGGTGATTTCCAGGAAGTCATTGCAGGGCCAGCATCAGATGAAGTAAAGCGGATCCTACTTTGTTCCGGTCAAGCTGCTGCGGAGCTAGAGGCAGAGCGAAAGAAGCGACAAGCATCGGTGATCGTCGTACGGCTGGAGCAGTTATATCCATTTCCTCAAGAGACATTGAAGCGAATGCTTGCCGATTATCCTGAGGAGGCTGAGCTTATCTGGGTACAGGAAGAACCCAAGAATATGGGGGCCTG
>JAHEDW010000038.1 GCA_024641025.1 Gallionella sp. | reverse complement strand
GCCATGGCTTCCATGATCACCACCGGCAATCCTTCGGAAAAACTGGGCAACACTAACCCACGTGCCGCCAAAATTTCTTCGCGTACCTGATTGCTGTTTATCCAGCCGGTAATCCGGATTTGTCCACTCATCCCACAACTGTTGATCAGTGCTTCCAGTTCGGCACGCATCTCGCCATCGCCTGCAAGCACTAATTCAAGTCTGACGCCTTTTTTAGCCAATTGGTGAACGGCCTCAACTAGCAGCAACTGGCCCTTCGCCTCGCACAATCGGCCCACACAGACCAGGCGCGGCGCATTAGTCAGCGGGACTGGCGCAATATCGTAAAATGCAGATTCCAGCCCGCAATGTACCACTTTCACTTTCGGCCAGAACGCGTGCTCCACCTTCCGATACAGCTGGCTCCGCCCGTATGAGCTGATAGCCACCACGAAGGATGCATGGCGTATTTTTTCGGCCATATCGCTAAAAAGTACTTCATTTCGCCCGTGAACCGTAAAACTGTAAGGGGGGCCACCTAACGCATTTGCCAGCATCACAATTTCCGCAGAATTCGTGCCAAAATGGGCATGCACATGCGTCGCACCGAAAGATTTCAACCATGGCATTATTCGGCAAGCTTCTGCAAGGTAGACAAGATGATAAGGCAAAGACCGTTCAGAACCCCTAGCCATTCGAACCGCCAACACTAATGCAGTTAGAAAATGTCGAGGTGCTGTGAGCAAAGTCCGCAACACTGCCCACAACAATACAAAAGGACCCGCTTTCAACACATATCGGGTGCGCATCATTTCCCTTCGGTTTTCTTCATCGACTATTTCGGCATCCCACCCTTTCAGCGCGATGCGCAAAATCTCGAAGCCGCGTCGTTCGAGTGCGAGGATTTCCCGACGAATGAAGGTCTGGCTGACCGTTGGGTACTGATTGATGAAATAGGCGATTCGAAACTGATTCACTGCTAAATTTTTCCCAGAATCCGATATTAATAGCGCACTTAAAATGCAGCTTCTCACTGCGACACCGTCAGGCAGTCAAGCTGATCTATTTTCTGGCGCAGGAAATTGCTTTAAGTAAAGTTAACCCAGAATTAAACAGGGCCACCGAGCAATAGGCAGTACCAATTTCTCTGCATCATGGTTTATTGCTTGCTGTTCCGACATTGTCAACGAGTAGATCACACGCGTATGAACCTGAGTACGATCATGCACAGGCATGCGAGATCAGATCCCACCCTTCGTTTTGCCTAGCTCATTCGGAGCTAGGCAATGCCCCAAACTCCGCCTTGTCGCTCAGCACCTCTTCAACCAAATCCAAATCAATTGTTCCGGCACCCGCAGAAAACCCATAAACCATTGCTGTATTACATAAGATATTAATACGCCTGGGTATACCATGACTAGCCTCTGCAATCCTTGCACATGCCTCATGAGTAAATAGTGGGGTTTCCCGGCCCGCAATTGCCAGCCGGTGCTCGATATAATTCTGCACATCGGAATTTGAGAATGGCTTGATATGGAAATCAACCTCAACACGTTGAGAGAACTGAATAAGATCAGGGCGCATCAGCATATCCTTCAATTGTGGTTGCCCAACCAGCATGATCTGAAGTAGCTGGTGCTTGTCAGAATTAATATTTGAAAGCATGCGCAAAGACTCCAGTGCATCGGCGCTGAGGTTTTGTGCCTCGTCAATAATCAACAGCACGCTCTTACCAATGCCGTATTGTTCAATCAGAAAACGCTGAAATCCATCAAATAGTGCCACTTTGGACATTCCCTCGTGTGGAATACCTAAAGCAAGCATGATCCATTCCAATAGATCGGCGATTTCCCTGTGCGTGTTGTAAACCAGACCAACTGTGAGGTTGGGCGCCAGATTATTGAGCATATGCCGAATCAAAGTCGTCTTGCCGCAACCAATCTCACCGCTAACCACAATAAATCCCGCCCGATTTCTGATTCCGAATTCCATCATCGCATAAGCATAGGAATGGTGGCGACTGAAATACAGGAAATCCGGATCAGGCTGGATCGAGAATGGATTTTCCTTCAAACCATAGAACGCTTCGTACATGCTATATCGATTTCCTGTAAAGAATCATCTCAGAGTGAACTTGGATAGCCACAATAGCTTTGAAGAAATACATTTTCGAAACAAACACGATGAAATAAGGTGCCATGATACTCAAAATGCAGGCCACACGGAGATTGACGCATAAATTCAAAGTTTAGGTGTGTTCCTGCTTAAACTAGCGATATACAGCTGCCCATACAAGGAACACATGTACCCTTAGTATCCAACTATTGGCACTCCGTTATGCCTTCTAGCATCGAATCGCATTTCCATACTTCAGTCCGAAGCGGACAGCAGTTGGTCCTTGTGGCGCACGCAATTGGCCTTGATGTCTTGCGCCAACTTGTCCAACATCTCATAGCGTCGCCGGTATGTAGCACGCTTGCGTGTAGGAATTTCGCTCATATCCTTGTACCTGACGATGGCCGGGATATCGAAAAAGCCGTTGTTGAGTAAATTGCCACCATGTTCCTGCCAGACTTCGTTATAAGCAACCAGTACCTTTTCCTTGTGTGAATCTCCGAAGTACGGGCTGTTGTGCTGGCGGTTTTCACTAGAAACAGCCCATATCCTGTGCACATCCACCTCCCTGCATAGCAACTTGAGCGCAACCATGAGAAGGTCACGCGGTCTCATACCGTAAAGTGCATGAGTGAGCTCGCGATACGTTTCTTGGGCGGCGTCGGAATTGGAACCTTGCAACGCCCCGACGAAAACCAGCGGTTGAAGAGAGTCGATGCCAAGAGTGAACGCAATAGAATAGAAGCGCTGATCGTTGATAAAAAGATTGAGGACAATTTCGCCCTCACGAAGAAACCACATGGCCTTGTCCAGCACCAGTCTCAACCCATCATATTCTTCCAATCGGGCCAGTTCAACTTCCTCAAACGTTGCATGAGCAATAATTGCCGCTTGGCCACCAAGCATACGGTAATGCTGGTCAATAGCAGCCAGACGGCGTCCCATGGTCCAAGTGTTGTTCATGTAGGGCCAGTACATCGCCCCATGAATTTCTGGAAAACGCTTCAAGGACAATGTCAGCATGGGATTATCGGAAATATCATACCACTTCCGGATAGTAGGAAAACATACCAAAGCTCGCATTAGCATTATAAGTCGGTGCTTAATGCAGCTTATATCTAGTGTGGGAAAGATATCCCTGCCTAAATGATGAACGCGAATTAACGTTTCGATGGCCCCGATGCTCATTCAATTTCCCTTATGCCAAATATTGCGATAACTAGAGAAATAGCAGACCGATCTTGCCGGTTCATGCAGTTGCATGGGGATCATTTCAACAATATCCATTTTCAAGAATATTCAATGAATCCTCAAATATAGCCTGCGAATTTCCGTTACATGATCGAAACCGTGCAGGAAATATTTTCCCACTAGCCGAAAAATGTTTACAAATTAAATTGAAGTTTGCTCAGCGAATCATAAACTGGGAAACCGCACAGCTCGCCAAGTCCAGAGTCTATCATCCATGACAATGTGAAAATCAACTTCCGCCCGCTATATAACAACCTAGCTCGGCTCGCCATTTGTCGGTTGCAGGCAGGCATTGTTCAATGGCACTTGGGGTCGGATACAGATACTATTTTCCTATGAAAATAATTGGCGATATAACGACCGAATCTCTGAAAAATCGCCATTACTTGTACTCAATCAGACGTGACGATTTCCCAGCTTGCCTGACATACAAAAATTTCAGCTGCCCCATGACCTCGGGGAACTTGCCCAGCACAAGAAATAGGGCACGCGTCCAGTTTTGCTTTGCAGATCGCCGACCCTGCAAAGCGAGGCGTACAACCTGCAAAGGATAAATCAACAACATCACCAACCACCATGTTCCCTGCCAGAGGACTAAGCTGAATACAACTACAGGAATCCCCAACCCCCATATCCAAATTCGCCTTGACTCTTGCACACGATGCCTCTCCGGCAGCGTCCCATGAAGATGAACACCCTCTGCATAGGCATACCCACTACGCATACTGCGTTTCCACCACTGTCCAAACCGTGTAATCGCGGCATCATGCAATGCCATCTCGGCGTCAAGCCGCCAGACCAGCCAACCCTTTGCTCTCAGACGGACACATAATTCCGATTCCTCTCCAGCAATCAGATCAGCTCGATATCCCCCTTCAGCCTCGAATGGCTCCCTCCTTGCCATCGCAATTCCACCGCACGCCTTTGCCTCACCTATCGCTGTATCCCATTCAGTATCGCAAAGCATATTGTAGATTGAATGCTCTGGGAACCGCTCCCTGAGCCGACCACACACCATTGCGACATTCGCATTAGATTTCAGGAATGCTGTTGCTGTATCTAACCATCCACCCACCAACTCACAGTCTCCATCTACAAACTGGATATAGTCCAAGTCGGGCGCATTCTCAAGCAGTAGCTTACTTCCATCATTTCGCGCTCGCGCTGCTGTAAAAGGTAAGCTCAAATCAAGTTCAACAACACCCAACCCCATGCCAAGCGCCATGTCCACCGATCCATCTGTAGAGCCAGAATCGACATAGACAATGCGATCAGTGATCTCCCTGACTGATTCAAGGCACCTTCTAAGTCGCTCTCCCTCATTGCGACCGATAACCACAACGCCAATATTCATGCCGGTTTGCCTGCCTCATGAATATGCCTTACCTTACCTGTCGCAATTGCCCGCAGGTCGCCCCAAAGCAAATCTAGCATCAACCACTTCGGATCGGAATTTTCACGATTATCGGTACCAAGATGTAAACGCCTGCGGAGCAAGTAAGAAATACGCCCCACAGCCCAAAGTACATCAGCTGCAACAAGACCGGAAATGCCATAGTATTTTACAAAAAAGCGTCGACGCGATTCGTACCAATATCCCGTTCTCCGCTTTGCCCTTGCACGTATTCCAGTAGATGCTCCTTCCAAATGGATCACTCGAGAATCTGGCACATACCAGCATTGCCAGCCCGCCTGATGGGCACGGCGGCAGAAATCCACCTCTTCGAAATACAGAAAATACCCTTCATCCATTAAACCAATATCCTCCAGGACCTGCCGCCGAACGATCATGCATGCTCCGGACACCCAATCACATGAATATGCAGCGGCCGGCGGAGTAGGCTGATCCGCATTACGATGCAGCACCCTGTTGAGCACTCCCAAACGCGCCGCCCCGCTCAATTCTCCCAATGGGGAAGGGAAACGGTGTGCAGAACACTCCAAGCTGCCGTCTGCATTTTCCAGCCTACTTCCGGCGATGCCAACGAGTGGGTGCGCATCCATAAATTCTGCCAAAGATTTGATTGCACCTGAAAGAACCACGGTGTCCGGATTAAGAAGGATTACATATTCTAACGGCTCCGTTAACTCCAGAGCTTTCAAAATGCTTGCATTGTTTCCAAAAGCGAACCCGCCATTTCTTTCAAGCGGCCTAACAGTAACCCATGATGACCAGCGCTTTAGTTTTATTAAGGCGGCAAGTTTATCCACAGAATCATCGCCTGAGTTATTGTCAACTACATCAACTCGAATATTCACAAATCCTGAAATCTGACTGGCAAGCGAGTGTAGGCAATCAATGACAAGATTTGCAGTTCGGTAGTTTACGATTATGATCCAAATGCTATCCATTTATGTATTATCCAATCTATTCGCCTGTCTTCTAAGCCTGAATTGCATAGCCATAATAGCGAAGAGTAGCCAAATATTTCCATACTGAACAAAGTCACTCTAAGCGCATGCATGTCCATAATATATCGACTTCTCGGACGCTCAAGTACCAAAGACTCTGGATATTAATTAGCCGGCTCGAACAAGCTATTTATGGCAGATATCCCAGTCATCTGGAGTAGCTCGATTTGCATACCAAGCGATATCGCGAGGCAAGAATACCAAGAATATACGCCAGGTAAATTCAAATAGTACCGATGTTAAATTGATCAGCATCATATTGTTCAGGTTTCGAATGGACTATATTAATAACATTACAATGAATGTTCTCCCAATAAGATACAATTCCATTGATATTTTACGTGGGCACTTCATTACTTCTTGTTACGGCAATTGAGCAATATCCGTGTTTGCGTTATTGCATTCTTTGCGAAAGAAAAGCACGAGTTATCGTAAATCCATATAACTTGGTATTTCTATGCTTGGTAGTTTCCTATGCCGCAAAATAATTCGCTTAACCTGAGGCAGCGCATTCTGCATTCAGGATCATGGATCCTGATTGGGTATGGCTTTAATCAGTTCCTGCGTCTGGTGGGAAACCTCATTCTCACACGCCTGCTGTTTCCCGAGGCTTTTGGAATGATGGCCATCATCAATGTAGCGTGTTATGGCGTTACAATGCTTGTAGATATGGGATTAGGACAGTCCATCGTACAGAATGAACGGGGAAATGATCCAGCCTTTGTCAATACGGCGTGGACCATTCAGATCATACTTGGCTTTCTGATATGGGCCGGTCTGAGTGTTCTGGCCTTTCCCATAGCGACCGTTTACAATGTTCCACAACTTGCTGCCATGCTTCCTGTAGTCGGGATTGGTTCCGCCATCAGCGGTTTCAATTCCACAAAATTATATACGGCGCAACGAAATTTAGAAGCTAAACGCGTAACCCTTATTGAACTTGGAACTTACGCGCTCGGCTTGCTCTGCACAATCTTCCTCGCTTGGCTACAGGAGTCTGTCTGGTCGCTTGTTTGGGGTGGTTTAATTACCGCCTGCCTAAAAGCTTCCGCGAGTCATGGGGCTTTGCGTGGAATAAAAAATCAATTCGCGTGGGACCGCGATGCAGCAAGACATTTGATTCGATTTGGGCGCTGGATCATGTGGAGTTCGATACTGACCTTCTTGGCCTCAGAAGGTGCACGAATGCTGATTGGCGCAGTGCTAGATATGCGCCAATTAGCCTTGTTTACATTGGCGAGCACGATGAGTGTCATGTTCTGGCAAGCCATTCTGCAACTCGCTTCAAGAGTTTTCTTTCCTGCCTATGCTGAAGTTAACCGCGACGATCCGAAGCGACTAATCGCAGTACTTTTCAAGTCAAGACTTGCAATCACTCTTCCCAGTTGGGGCCTGGCAGTATTTTTCGTTTTTTTTGGAACCCAATTGATGGGGTTGCTGTACGATGAACGTTATCACGAGTCGGGGGCCATGCTTGAATTACTTGCAGCCGGGACGCTTGTCGGCTGTGTCTGGGGGTCTTACACCGGCGTCTTGCTAGCGATTGGCAAGGTCGCCACCATGACTTTGCTAACGGCAAGCCAGATTTTGTTCCAAATGGGCGGGATGTTCATCGGATATCATTATGGAGGCGGAATAGGTTTAGTATTAGGTGTGGCTGCTGCGAATTGGGCAATGTATCCAGTGCAGGCAGTTACGATGTTCCGGAATGATCTTTGGCAACCTAATCTTGATCTGCCATTTCTGGCAGCCTCAATCTTGATTGTAGTGTTTGCCTGGCCCCATTTGACCCTGATTCTTGGTTCATGAACAATGCGGATTAATACGATTTGTCCAGATTATATTTCCAGCCTAGGCGGCCCCAGTTACGCATGCCAAGCGCTCTTGGGCGCAATGAATGCCGCAGGAATTGACGTAAGCCTGTATTGTGTATCCAGTGCAAACAGTGTTCACCGATCCTTTTATCGTCTATCAATACCGCTTTGGGCAAAACCTGTTGGTTATAGGCTGTTTACAGAGGAATGCCTGAGAAGATATACCGAACGGCGCTATCTATCTTCGTTAGAGAGTCAGGACCTGGCGTACGTATGGCCTGGCACTTCGCTTGAAACCTACAGGGCGATCAAATCATCCGGCCACATTCTAATCACTGAAAATGTAAATACCCACCAAGCTACAAGCAAGGAAATCCTCGATGAAGAGTGGCATAGACTGGGATTGACGCCCGGGCATGGCATTAATGAAAAATCAATTGCCGATGAGAATGAAAAACTTGAATTGATCGATTATGTGTTCAGCCCAAGTATCGAAGTCACAAGATCCTTGATCAGGGCCGCCGTTCCAAGAGAAGCAATCATCCAGTCCAGCTACGGCTGCAATGAAAATAACATACTATTACCTGAGGAAATCGCTGGTCGTGGCAGCAGAACTGAATTGACAGCGATATTTGTCGGCAGGATAGGTATTCGTAAAGGCGTGCATCTCCTGCTTGATTACTGGGTGAAAGCCGGTGTAACAGGAAAATTAAAACTGGTCGGCAGAATCGAGCCTAGCGCTATGCACTTGATTGAACCTTATTTAAACAAACAAGACATTGAGCATATACCGTTCACAAGGGATCTCCGGTCTGTGTATTTGGATGCGGATGTCTTTTTGCTGCCCAGCCTCGAGGAAGGAAGCCCATTGGTGACGTACCTTGCTTTAGGTGCCGGACTTCCCTCCATCGTGAGCCCAATGGGTGGAGGAGGCATAATAAACAACGGACACGAGGGGTTGGTTATTGATCCACACGACGCCGATCAATGGATCGAGTCAATACGCAAGGTATTTTCAGACACGGGATATCGACTAAGCATCGCCAATCATGCATACAGATTGGCCGGCCATTATTTGTGGAAAAATGTGGGGCGTCGCCGGGCCGGTTCCTTGTTGGAATCCATTGCAAATAACGTTAATTTGAAAAGCCGGTGAAAGATTGCACTTGCCGCTACTTGGTGTTTCTAATCAGTGCAAATGCTCGAAGCAAAATACAACCGTCATCAATGATTTCCCAAAAGGTTATCCACCTCATCTCAAATCAATGACTGACATGGAGCAGGCGGAATCTAATTACCATGACAATAACTAAGCTTGGAACAATGACATGAAGCAACATTGTGGTAATTGAGGATAGACTCGCTTATTGATGTGCCGCCGCCGGTAGCATGAACTAATAACAACCTGACATGCCAGAACATATTAGAGCATTAGTCGTCATACTAATCCTAGCATCATCGATTTATGCGTTTGCGCATCGTTCGGCATGCGCCATTTCGGATGCAGGAGATTTTATACGAAGGCGGAATCTGTGGTTCGCATTAACCCTATTGGCCTTTCTGGCACATAGTTTTTTAGTGTACTCTCTGATTTCAATGTTGTTGTTAGCCTACGCGGTTAGGCACGACTACAATCCTCCCGCGCTATTTTTTTCCCTCATGTTCATCCTCCCTGTGGCGATTGTTCAAATTCCAGGACTAGGGTTAGTCAACTATATTTTCGAAATTTCCCACCTGCGAATATTGGCACTAGCTATTCTGCTTCCAGCATTTTTTTCCCAGCAACGAGATAGCGACAATTTATCGTTCGGGCGAAGTGCCCCTGACAAGGCTATAATTGGGTACCTGGCGCTCACGATAATGCTCATGCTCATACGTGAACCCAGCATGACGAATACTTTTCGCCAAATCTTTTACATATTCATCGATATCTTTCTGCCCTACTTTGTCATCAGCCGCGCGCTAAAAAGTTTGCAGGCTTTTCGCGATGCGCTGCTGAGCCTTGTGCTTGCAATTATGGTACTTGCTTCAATCGCAACGTTTGAATTCTTCAAACACTGGTTACTTTACGCGCCCGTGCTTACGGCTCTTGACCTGAAGGAAGGGATGACGGGCTATCTTGGACGGGATGGTATGCTCAGAGTCAGCGCTTCTGCCGGACAGCCAATAGTATTGGGTTACCTTATGGCTGTTGGAATGGGATTTTACCTATTCCTGCAAAAGTCCATCAAGCAAAAATTCATACGCCGATCTGGATTTGCATTGCTGGCCATAGGCCTGGTCGTCCCGTTATCACGCGGACCTTGGTTGGGTGCCGTGATGCTCTTGATAGTTTTCGTATCTACTGGACGCAACCCGGTCCCCCGCCTGATGAGCTTGGCACTGGCAGGAATGCTCGCCTTAGCCTTGATTGCACTGCTCCCCGGAGGAGAACGGGTGATTAACCTATTGCCATTCATCGGCACGACAGAGAAAGGCAACGTCGACTATCGCGAGAACCTGATCACCAACTCGATCATTGTCATTCAGCGCAATCCCTGGTTCGGGTCAAGCGATTTTCTTGAATCGCCTGAAATGGAAGCTATGCGACAAGGCCAAGGTATCATCGACATTGTGAATTCCTACATCGTAGTAACCCTAAAAACAGGATTCTTCGGTCTTGGGCTTTTTGTAGGTTTCTTTGCATTGACGCTGCTTGGAATATTGCGCGCCATGCATTCAATTCCGGACAAGGAAAGCGACGAGTATCTGCTTGGCCGCGCATTAATTTCAACGCTTTCGGCCATTCTGCTAATCATACTTACAGTAAGTAGTATAACGTTTGTTCCGATTGTGTACTGGTGTGTAGCTGGAATGGGGGTTGCATACGTCCAAATGGTGCGAAGAACCAATGCGCTGACATAAAGAAACGACAATGGCGACAAAACCAAGATGGCTTTATTTCTTATTGATCCTTATTGTATTGTCTACAGTATGTTCAGCTGGCTGGTTCTTCATTTATTCACTGAGACTACCCAAGAGTGAATCTCCCCCTACATCACCTGGCGTGCGTAATGTAAATACGAATCCAACACGCTGGCCAAAGAACAGCTTCGATTGGCAAACCTCTCCGGTTGATCTGTCATTCCTCAATGCAAAAGAACGGCCAGCAGGCCGCAGAGGCTTCGTCAAAGTTGCCGGAGAATCGTTAATATTCGAAGATGGTTCCCCCGCATTTTTTTGGGGTATCAATATTGCCGCAAGCGCATTGTTTGGCACGAGCAAACAAAATGTAAAGCTACAAGCAAAGCGAATTTCGGCATTAGGCTTCAATCTGGTCCGCATTCACCATCATGATTCTCCTTGGGTCAACCCGAACATTTTCGGCAAGGATGCCACGAATACCCAAACCCTAGATGCCGCCGCACTGGATCGTCTCGACTGGTGGATCAAGTGCCTCAAGGATGAGGGGATATACATCTGGCTGGACCTGCATGTTCAGAGGGCATTTACTGAGGGGGATGACATTTATGCCTTTGATGAGATGCCAAAGAATGACGGAAAAGCCGACCTCAAAGGATACTGTTATGTAAATCAAAGCATTATGCAAGCCATAAAACAGTTCAATGAGCTTTACTTGAACCATATAAATTCATTCACTGGCATTGCTTACAAGAATGAACCTGCCATCATGGCTCTTCTAATCACCAACGAGAATGACATTACCCACCATTTTGGCAACGCTCTCTTGCCTGACAAGAAAGTACCTCTTCATAGCAATCTGTACATGAGACTAGCGAAGGAATTCGCCAACAAGAACGGGCTTCCAGCTGACAAAACTTGGCGTTCCTGGGAACCTGGTACATCAAAATTATTTGCAAATGATCTGGAGCACAGGTTTGACTCCGATATGATCAACCATCTGCACGCCTTGGGCGTACGGGTACCAATTGTCACAACCAGCGCTTGGGGAGATGATCATTTGTATTCGCTGCCTGCGCTTACGACGGGTGACATCATCGATGTGCACGCTTACGGAGGCGCTTTTGAACTTGACAATAACCCTTTGTCAAATAGCAATATGGTGAACTGGCTGAGCATGTGGCAGGTTAGCGGAAAACCCATGAGTATTTCCGAATGGAACGTGTCACCCTTCCCCGTTCCAGATCGTCATTCAAGTCCCTTGTATATTGCTAGTGCAGGTAGGCTTCAGGGATGGGATGCGATCATGCTTTTTGCCTATTCAGAGGTACCCATGAATGATGCCGACAAGGTGTCCAACTGGATCAGTTTCAATGATCCAGCACTCATTTCTACCCTTCCAGCCGCCGCCCTGCTCTACCGTCAGCATCATGTAAAGGAATCTGATTCTATATATGCCATTATTCCTGACCGAGAGCAATTGTTCTTTCAGGCGAATTCGGCTGACAACAGCATTGCAGCCAGAACTGCCTCCGAAAAAGGCAAGCTAGTGTTAGTCATGCCGGAAATACTTGAGCTACCCTGGCTAAAGAAAGGAACGATGCCGCCAGACGCGAAAGTCATACGAAACATGAACCAAACCTATATAGACAAAGAAGCTTCCGAAGTGTTCTCCGACTCTGGTGAAATCCATCGCAATTGGACGGAGGGGATTTACACCATCGAGACTCCACTCACACAGGCAGCAATGGGTTGGATCGGTGGTAGATCGATTGTCCTGCCAGACGCAACGTTCGACATCAAGACAAGCAATGCCAGCATAGTCGTGCAGAGTTTGGATGGCGCGCCGATCAATAGATCCGCCAACCTGATGATTTCCTTGGGCGCCCATGCGGTTCCTGGCGGAGATGAAATGCGATTCCGATCTGAACCCGTTTTGGGACAACTGACGATCAAAGCGGCCAAGGGTCTTAAACTGCACAAAAAAAGCTTCCATCAACAAGATATGGAACTTCCTGTTATCTATAGTGATGGCAGTTACATCGTAAGTCTGGACGCTACGCTGGAGACCTCATGGTTATTCCTTAGATGAATGCTATCCACTTTGTGATTTAAGGCGAGTAGCCGTGCAGCTGTTCAATAGTAATAATCAGTCATCGTCTCCGCTTCTGCCTTGTTGAATACTACTCCAATCAACTTTGCGGCCGGAAAAAGTCTAAGACTGTCCTCGATTTCCCGCTTTGTGGACGTTCCATTGGCGACGACCATCAGGACACAATCTATCTGGGGTAGCAAGGCAAGTGCATCATCGATAACAAGCACGGGAGGTAAATCAAATATGACAATTCGCGATTCGTAGCGCTCACGCAAATCCTTGATTAGTTCAGCGATTCTATTTGAAGAGAGGATTTCTGACGACTTTTTCACGGGATGCTTGGAGGCCAACACCACTAGCCTTGGCATATCCGGACTAACAAGTACGTCAGGGAGTTCGGCTGTTCCATCCAGAAAATCATTCAGTGACTTCTCTAGGGATATTCCCAAATATGTAGCTACTTTTGGTCGACGGAGGTCGAAGTCCACCAGCATGGATGAATAGTTGGTTTGCTGGGCGATGCTCATGGCCAGATTAATGGCAACCACAGTCTTACCGGACTCCGGTGTTGGTGAAGTAATGGCCATAGTGCGCCACCCGTTCTCCCTCATTTTTTGCAGGACCTGAGTGCGCAGGAGGTCGAAATTCATGCTGAGCACATTGTTCTTGTTAAAAGCCACTATGCGGTGTTTTTCAAGATGTTCCGTCTGCAACTTGACGACGCGCGTATATTTGTAGCTAAAGTCCTCCAACTCATCAAGATTTTGCAGCGAGTGAGTCGTCGACTTCATGTCCCGACTCTGAAGGTGTGAGTGGGCAAACCCAGCGGATCTGCTCGAACGCTGCTTTTTGACCTTTTCAATGGCCTGCTTGATACGTTCCATTCTTTTATCCTACATTAATCTTGCCAGTAACTTCGCAAACAGGATGTTTAGTGGCATGTACAGAAAATGTATCGCAATGGCAGCTGCGAGAAAGGATGCAGCCCCTGCAATGGCCGACATCTTAAGCACGAGTTGTTGGTGCTCAAATTCCTCAATGACAGGAATATAAGGGATAACAACCAGTGGCCGATGCCCCAAAACATGGGTAAGTGCCTCGGTACCGCGTATCCGATTGTCGATCGTTTCCAAAACCATTACTACACCACCAGCGGAAAATATTGCCAAGAAAATACCCATTAGAAGGATTTTTAGACGATTTGGTTTAAACGGCTTCTCCGGCAAGAGAGGCGGCTCAAGAAGCGAAAATCGTTCCGATTTATTCTCGCTTTCCAAGTTCTGAGCGATCTGAGCGTTCATTTTTTTGCTGCGAATTTCTTCATATTTTCGTTGCGCGCTGTCACGGTCACGAATGAGTACGTCCAAGCCTTGCTCAACCTTGGGGGTCTGAATCATAGCTCGCTCATTTTCCGAGATTTTTGCCTGAAGCATGTTTCGCTGTTGCGCAAGGGAACTAAGCCTGGCGTTATCTGAATCGATTTTTGCCTGAATCCTGTATACGGATAGGCTACCGGTAGAAGTAATAGCAGACTCTGGCGAACTGGATATGTGCTCCAGCGCGTCAATCTTTCGCTTGATCGCCTTGATGTCAGGGTGTGCATCAGTGTAAATAGCCGAAAGCCTGGTGTATTCGGCCTTGAGTGCTGGTAAAGTCTGGGTAGTATTTTCCGAACCAATTCCACGCTTGGCCGCAGCAAGTTCGACTTCCAGAGAACGAAGTTCCTCCTTCGTGCTTCTATAATCCCTCTCCACTTCACGCAAATCATTTTCGGCGCGAGCCATCATGGACATGCGCAGTGTCAGCTGCTCGGGCAGCGCTTCCTGATGCATCTGCTTAAAAGAAGAAATTTGTGTTTCCAGACGATCAACTTCATTCTTCAATCGCTCTGATTCCTGAGTAAGGAAAGTTGTTGTCTCCTCTGCGCCCTCAGTCCGTAATCTAACGTTCCAATCCAAGAACAGTTTGACGAGGTCATTGGTAACCTGAAGAGCAACATCCGGTTGTCGATCTTCGAAGGATATTGTAAAAGCAACCGTTGGCTGTCCCTGCCTACTGTAACCCTCATTCGAAGAAACCGGCTCTATAAGGATTCGATCCTTCAGTTTCTCTATCATTTCCGACGTGGTCAAGGACCCCATACTCTCTTTGAATAGGTCGTATTTATCGGCAATCCTTAAGAGATTGTCCCGAGTCATGACTCGCTGATTGATCACATTTATTCGTTCATCCAGTTGCATCTTTATCGTACTGGGGACAATATTCTCTGAAACCGGTTGTGATTCCACCATGATGGTCCCAGAGGATCGGTAAATCGGTGTAATGGAAAAAGCGACCACAATCGTAATCAGTAAAACAAGAACAAATATTCCAACCAGATATGGAATTCTCCGGCGAACAATCGACAAATAGTCGGAGAAGCTCAGTTCGTAGTTGGTTGCCATGAATAAGTTTGAGTACAGGCTCAGAATTCTGAAAAAGTGTATATGAGGGAAGCACCAACGATATATGAGGATACTCCAGACCCCCCTCCCCCAGAAAGAAAAGTGCGAAGATAGTTCATTCGAGCATTCCAGGTTGGATTGATATTCCTTTGAAGCCAGATACCCACGGTAGACCGCATATTATTTATTAGAATATCGTGATTCCTCCTCCATCCCAAGTCAACACCAAGATTGCTTCGCGGCCCCAATGCATAGTTCAGATTACCATTCGCCTCCTCGACCTTGACCAGGCCGCCTAGTCCACTCGACGTGACTTGTCGTCTTGCGTTCAAGACAATATCTGTCCTCTGTCCAATGTAATGCATCGAAGCACCACCCAGAGGTCCGGCATCATTTCTCCCCTTGAAATTGCCAACCTGCAAATTGAATTCGATTTGTTCGACTTTCCAATCCAAACCAACCAAGGCATAGACTAGCTCGCTGGAAGGACCGCCGCCATCAGGCAAATATTTCTCCCCTGTCATACTCAGTGATGCAGTTGAAGTTTCACTTAGTGCGTGGTCGAGTCTCAAATTACCTGATTTGGATGAATAGTCATAGTACGTACCGCCTTGATAGGAAACATCCTCATATGCGCCATCCACAGTGAGAGTATTCCGTTCGCTCATTGACTTGTTCCATCGTGCAGATACGATTCGGGATGCGCGGGTGCTTGCGACAGGAACTGTACCTGTTCCATCGATCACTGAGTCGCGGGTAGCTATTTCAGCATATTTTGAACTGATGCCGAACTCGCTTCCTTGTCTTTTGTGAACCCAATCAAGAAACACACTAGGGCTATCTCGATTCTGACTAAGGGACTCGTCAGATGAACGTTCGATTTGGAGAGCTATACCCGTCTTCAATTCGTTATTCCCTAGAACACCTTTGATCGAGTATTCCGGCTCGACCAAGGCCCGCCTTACACTACCAAGATACGTTGCAGACAATGTTGGATTGGAGTCATATTCTGCCAAGAATCGGGCAGATCCCGCCTGCTGCCAAGTATCTGCACATGTTTGTTTTGAAATGAGCACGAAGATCATTAGGAGGACATATAACCCACCAAGTCGAGAATTATTCATAATGACATCTCCGATTACACATTTTAGGGATGGTCCTCGATACATCACAAAGTTCTATGAAGCCTCTAACCTATATTGCTACTGGCAGTAAGGTTGGCCAATCCACTTAATCAGGGGACGACGAGGGTATCCCCTGCTTTAAGATTAATATTGGTCGACATATTCCTGCCTGAAATAATGTCCTTGTAGTTCACCGGCAATATTTCCTGTCCATTATTACTTGAACGAATCACTTTGATACCATCCTCATCAGCGAACCTGTCGAATCCACCTACAATACTGATTGCCTGGAGGACGGTAATCGGACCACTGATAATAAGCGGTCCCGGACGAGCAACTTTCCCGGTAACAAAGGCACGATGACCATCGATTCCCATTATCACAACTGTCACGATAGGATCGGGAAAATATACCTTCAATTTGAGGGTTATGTTGTGCTCAACTTCAGGGGTACTTAGACCTGCCACATCGATTCGACCAATAAGCGGGAATGTGATGCTGCCATCAGGTAGCACTACAACCTGCCTTTGCAGTGCATCTTCACGCCAGACTGAGATCAGGACAATATCTCCTTGGCGAAGCTTATAAATTTCAGGCTTGTCTGCTGAAACTGCCTGTGTTGACCCCAAAGACAACGACAGCAACAAAAATACAGCCAATATTGTTCTAGACATCGGTTTAGCCTCCATTTGCATCATAAAAAGCCCTATAACATGATGTGATGCAATCTTCCCTTTTCAATTGAATATGCGATACAGCAATTTATCGAATCTCTCTGTAACCACCCCTAGGTTACTTAATTGGGGAGCATCGTGCCAATTGTTAAATTCTGCACTGATGCGTATTCAACTACCCAAGTGCGAGACGGCAATATATACCGTTTCTGCCGTAACTCATGATTTTAATTGATTGGGCCGATTCTATTAACTTGATTAAAGCTTTGGGCCATAATTTTTTGATTTTAATGCAAACGCAGTCGAGTCCCCAGAACGAATATCGATAAATTGCACATTATGATCAGTGAGCATTCTCCTTGCGCAAAACTACCAATACGGTGCGAAAGATAATCCACAGATCTAACCATAAAGACCAATTGTTCAAGTACTGAATGTCGTAATCTATACGTCCCTGCATCTTGTCAAGTTGGTCAGTCTCTCCACGGAATCCGTTTACCTGAGCCCATCCAGTAATCCCAGGCTTTACTTTGTGACGTAACATATAGCCCTTGATCAGCTTGCGATAGAGTTCATTATGCGCCACTGCGTGAGGTCTCGGGCCAACAATGCTCATTCTACCCTGCAACACGTTGATGAACTGCGGCAACTCGTCCAGAGAAGTTCTGCGTAAAAATTTACCGATCTTGGTAATTCGAGGGTCATCCAGATGCGCCTGCTCTATCTTGGATCCATCTTCACTTACACACATCGTGCGGAATTTATAGACTATGATCTGCTCGCCATTGAGACCATAGCGATGTTGCTTGAATAGCACAGGACCTGACGAAGTAAGTTTGATTAACAAAGCAATAACCAGCAGCAAAGGTGAAATCAACAACAAAATGAATAAAGCAAGAATATAGTCACTGATGTTCTTCACAACCTGGTCGATTCCTGAGTATGGCGAATCACAAATGGACACCACCGGAATTCCTTCAACGCTATTGAAACGAGCTTGCATCAAATCGAAGAAGTGTGTATCAGGAAGAAAATATATCGAAGCAGTAGCATCGTGAAGGTCGTCCATAATTTTGCGCATGGTTGGCTGCGAAGACATAGGCAGACTAATAAAGATCATATCCGTGTGGTTGCTACGAATGTAATCTGCAACGCTTTCGATTTCTCCCAATCTTGGCCCAAACCCATCGGCGATCCGAGTATCGCACCTCGAGTCAAAAAACCCACGTATATTTATCAGAGTATAGGGGGATGCCACGATACGCTTGACCAACTTAAGACTAGTATCGTTGGCTCCGACAATCACTGCGGAACGCTCTTTTCCCCGCTTGCGAATCTTGTCAGCAATCAACCTCATCGTAATGTGACTCAACAAGAGTGCTATTGGGGTGGCAATAAACCAGGTAACTATTACTTGCTTTGAATAATGATGTGAGAAGTTTGCTGCGTAATCTAGAAAAAGCAGGATTAGGATAACCGCAGACCAACCAATCATGATGTCGCGGGTGTAGGTCAATATTCTGCCTTGTCTCCACTTTCTGTAACTGCTGGTTTGCTCGAACACATAACTAGATATGAAAAATGTGATGATCATCAAACCTAAATAGTACCCAGTGAATTTTTCATCATAGACCCGCGTGATAGCGATTAAGAGCCCCCAAACCAAGAAGGGATCAAGCAGACGCTTGAAAAACGCTACCACAGGAATATCGTTGTCTGTCATCTTGTTCAAAAAATACTAGAATATTGAGGTGATATTACTTGAATAGGTACAGCCAGGATTTAAACGTGCCAATATATCATTTCATTACACATATCTTGCAATTGGTGACCAGCTTAGTCAGAGTGTTCCCTAATAACACAACCCCGCCAGTCAGGCGGGGTTGTGTTAACACTGATCAAACAGCGTTGAGCTAATCGTACACAACGCTTCTCCGTCGATGAACACTTATAACAATGAGGCCAAGTCCAACCAGCATCATAGCCAAGTTTTCGGCTTGAATCTTGAGATAATTCTTTATCTTACGCACCAAGGTATGTGCTGCATGTTCGTGTGAACTCCTAATACCCTGCCTTGGCAAGATTGAAATATCACCATCCAGATACACAGCAGGGAACGTCCCATAAGCCCAGTTGAAATTTTGAAGAACGCCTTCACCACTCTGGAATAGGATACTTGAACTATAAATAGCGGGATTTACGTTCATTTCCCCTGAAGTAAATCCATCCCGCTTCTCATTCTTCTGAACAATGGCTTTGTGATCCAACTGAATAGGGATTAATTCCAAATTGAGGGAACCCAAGAGCAGCCTGCTGTCATAGCTGCTGGAAATCTTGTTAGTGATGGCTAGATCAAGTTTGTTTTTGTCGACATACTGCAAACTTTCAGCACGCTCGGTTACAGACTTAAGATCTAATGTCCCTTGAAAGGTCTCAGAATCCACGTTCTGTATTAACGATCCAAAATCATAGATGGTGGCATGCGCAGTGTTGCTGAATAAGCACAAGCTAGAAACCACCAATGAGTAAATTATTACTGCGGGAAACACGACAACCACCATTTAATTATTTTCTGTGTGGTCATAATATTCACGTCGTTAACACATGAACATTGTACTAAAGTACATAAGACAAACACCGATGTAATAAACCACGTTCATCCTATGCTTTATTCATCAATATTCCGATATTATTTTAGGTACATTAAGCAAATAATGTTAACGAATAAGGGTTACTCGATAAGGTTGCATGATGAGTTTGAAGTAAATAAAGGACTCTTTTGTAAACGTTTGAGCAGCTCGTGAGCAGAAACGATCGGGATAAATAAAATAAAGGAGATGAACATGAATGCGCCAATGACAACAAACCTGTCAGTAATCCAAGTACCCAAGGAAAAACTGATGGAAGATTTAAGATTGGTGGTATCCGACACTGAAGAGTTACTAAAAGTCACAGCCAATCAAGCAGGTGAGCAAATTGCGGCAGTGCGTACCAAGGCAAGCGATTCGCTTCGGTTAGCCAAAGCTCGCATGGCCGAAGCTCAAGCGTCGGCGGTTGAGAGAATCAAGATCGCGGCACAGACGCCAGATCATTATGTGCACGAAAAACCTTGGCAGTCAGTGGGCATAGCAGCAACAGTCGGGATCTTGATCGGTGTACTTATTGCACGCCGATAACACTTTCTGGATTGGATGTAATGTCCACCAGAATGTAAACAGGTCCGTTCCTGTTAAGGAATAGGCCTGTTCAAGTCATTTGTGACATATGATGCAAAAACTCTCTCAGCAAGTGATTCTAAATTTACCGAGTTCACCTTAAGCAGTTCCCCCGCATGCCGCTTAGTACCCCCACTGCTCTATGGGACACTCGCTAGAAAAAATCCACAATAAATTGCGACAAGCAACAATGAAAATAAGCCGCCGCTAGAGGTAATGTAGCGGGTTTTATTGCCTAAGAACGCTCGAAATGTGTCCCCCGCGTGTCCCACTAAAAGGAAAAGGGCTAGATTTCTCTAACCCTTTGATTTGTTGGTGTGCCCAGAGCAATAGACTTGGGCACTGGAATCAGTTAGTTATACTATTTTAGATGTAATCGACATCGCGAGAGATCATGAGCCCTGTGAGTTTGGCGAGTTCGAAAAATGCCTCGGCTGAATACTTCATTGCTAGCTCGGCATGGCCACTCGCAATTAGCGGTAAGCAAACACTGCCTACTATGCTGAACTACCAACCAACTGAAATTACAAAGTAGTACGCAAGGGTTCCCGGCGGGCGTTGTCCATCACGATGCTGATTTTGTGTTTTCCCGGTACCGCAAACCGAACAATTCGAGTCCGTTGCGAAAGGCTACCTGCTCGGCCATGTAAGGCGGCAATTCCTTGAGCCACTCACGGTAGCCATCGAAGTAATAGCGGAACTGGTACCAGTACTCCATGGTATATGTGCCGCTGCCAAGGAGTATACGCCCCGGATGGCGTAGCATGAGTTCCTTCCACACCGTACTGAGCTTGCCTCTAGGCGCGACATCCCCGCGGTGGGATATTTCAACCCAGAGTTGTGGATAACGGTCGAGCATTGCGTCGATGGTCTCAGGTTGTGTGAGCATACCGCCGTGCGCCCAGATAATGCGCAAATCGGGACCGAGCGCGAACAACTGGCTGATTGCAAACTGGTCGGAACGAGCGTGCAGGACTAGGCCGCGCTTGCGGGCGAGTTCCACCATGCCGCGCACGACCGGCGTATCCACTTGGCCGTCGAACAAAAAAAACTCCCCGATGCCGCGGTAGGGTTTGCTGTTGATTTCCTGTTCGAGGTCAGTCAGGTTTTTAGGGTCGTTGAACCACGTATCGCGCTCATCGCGGGTTTGGTATGGCACGACCATCGGAATCACCCGATCAGGGTCACCCTCATACAGGCGCCAAGTACCCTCATTCGGCAGGCTGCCCACGAGCATCCACGGGACATTTTTTGCATTGGCGGTATTAATAATCGCTTTGACCGAAGCACTGTCCCAAGCGTCTTCGTTGTAGTGCACCTGAGCATCGAAAATTGGAATTTCGGTGTTGGGCTTCCACAGCGAAATACTCAGGACAACCAGCGGCAGGCTGAGGAAAATGATGAAGCGCCCGATCAAAGTCCGTCTGAAAAAGACACCCATGAGCTTGATCCAACGATTAAGTGTGTCTATTGCTTTCATAGGCCGGAGACTCCAGGACCAATAGTGTTTGAACTACATCAATGTTTAACCTCGTATGCATAATAATACCGACAAGAGCGGATGTCTTCTTATGGCACTTGGCTGAAATCAGCCAAATATTCGAATTTGCATATTTATCATCACTAAGCCGGACTATGCTCAATATATTTTGACTCCAAACTTCAATTTGGACCCGTGCAGAGGTGTCACCAATTCAGAAATAGAAAAGAAAAAGGAGTTAGACTTTTAGCCTAACTCCTTGAATTGTTGGTGCGCCCGGAGCGATTCGAACGCCCGACCCCTTGGTTCGTAGCTCGCAACTTTTATATTAACCGCATGTTTTTATTATATTTATTAACCAACCCTACATCCCCTTCAACAACTGTTTTTCAATGTATTCTACCGTTCAGTTCCTTCAAGACCCCTTCAATGAATTGACTGACGTGGGTGGACACAAAGATGTCAAAAGTTGTAGTCCGATATAACACCATTGCAGCAGATCAAAAATTCTGTACCTAACGACTGCAATTCGGCCATTGTTGCCCATCATGGACGGCATTTTGACAGACCGGTTCCGAGTGGTAAGCTGCCGCACGAAATTGGGAATTGAAATCGGGTCGACCGGCAACATCGTCCCAATTGCAGCCGTTCGATGGTTGCT
>JAHEDW010000099.1 GCA_024641025.1 Gallionella sp. | reverse complement strand
CAACACCATAATATCCGCCTCAACACAAATCACGGGGCACGTAACATGAAGCATGCGAAGGGCTTTACCCTCATAGAATTGATGATCGTAGTGGTGATCATCGGAATCATTTCCATGGTCGCACTACCACAATATTCCCAGTATGTAGTCAGAGGCAACCGTGCTGCCGCGCAGGCTTACATGATAGACATCGGCAGCCAGCAGAAGCAGTACATGCTGGACGCGCGCAGTTACGCGCCAGATTTGGCAGCCCTGTCGATGACAGTGCCGGTAACTGTTTCGAAGTACTATACGTTGTCAATTAATGCCGATGCTGGGCCACCGCCTTCATATACGATTTCAGCAACACCGATCGCGGGCACCAAGCAGGCCGGCGATGGTGTGATGACGCTCGATGATACTGGCGCCAAGACACATGGTTCGGTTACACATTGGTAATCCAACAACAATGAAGTTCTCCTTCCCATCCGTTGCAGGATTCAGTCTGGTCGAGATGCTTATCGTCTTGGCTGTTGTCGGTATACTGGCGACGGTTGCCTTGCCCAGCTTCAAATCCCTGACCCAAAGTCAACAAGTGAAAAATGCTGGCTTCTCGTTATATGCCAGCCTCAATCAGGCCAGAAGTGAAGCCATCAAGCGGAATTCAAGTGTCACAGTGTCGCCGGTATCTGCAGGAAATTGGCAGTCTGGCTGGAATATCTCTGCGAGCGGCGTTCCTTCACTGGAGTCACAAGGGGTGATTGGCGGAGTTATAATTTCCGGCGCACCCGCGAGCGTGACCTACACGGGGAGTGGAAGAATCACGGCCACTTCGCCCGTTTTTCAGATCGATATTTCCTCAACACCCTCTACGCATGTACGCTGTATCAAGATCGAATTGAACGGCATGCCGCGCGCGCTTAAGGGAGTATGTCCATGACCCGCCCAAAGCAAATTTCAAGCGCAAAGAAGCATACCGGTTTCAGTTTGATCGAGATACTCGTGACAATCGTGATCCTGTCGATGGGGTTGCTTGGCCTTGCCGGACTGCAAACGCGCGCCCTCACTTCGCAAATGGAGTCGTATCAGCGCTCCCAGGCACTGATTCTACTCAAAGACATGGCGGACCGGATTAATGCCAACCGTGCCAATGCCGCAGACTACGTTACCGCTACGCCTATGGGTACCGGATATGGCACTTGCGCAACTACAGGCGCGGGAAGTGCCGGTGATTTGTGTGATTGGAGCGACTCCCTGCTTGGTGCAGCTGAAATCGACAGTTCTGGCAACAAAGTGGGCGCAATGATTGGTGCACGTGGCTGCATCTACCAGGTCGCACCGTCGGCAAGCGGCGTTCCCGGGGATTACCTTGTTGCAGTAGCTTGGCAGGGCTTGAACAATACCGCTGCGCCAACGATAGATTGTGGATTAAATGAGTATGGCAACGAAGCGCAACGCCGCGTCGTCTCACTCCCTGTAAGCATCGCAAATTTGAACTGACATGAGATATCCATCAGATAACCCGGATGATAACCTTGCCCAGAATGCAAACAGGGGCAGGATCATTTTCCAGCGCGGTCTGTCCCTGATCGAATTGATGATCTCCATAACGTTGGGACTGCTGATTCTAGCGGCGCTTTCCACCCTTTTCGTAAACCAGAGCAAGACACGAGCTGAGCTGGACAAGGCCTATCGCATGATCGATAACGGACGCTATGCACTGGACGTGCTATCTGGCGACCTGAGACTTGCCGGATATTACGGAGAATTTGCCCCGACCTCAGGTGTACCGGCCGTTCCAGCATCGCTGCCCAATCCTTGCTCCACTTCCACCAGCGATATTGCAGCAGCACTTCAACTTGCCATTCAAGGCTATGATGCGGCGGCTTCGACGAGCCAGATCTCCAGCCCACCTTGCGGCCTGACTTACACAGCCGGAAGCGACCTGACCCTGAAACCCGGGAGCGATATCATGGTGGTACGTCGGGCCAGCACTGCGACTCCCATCGTTCAGTCGGCCGGAGTGAATGGCACGCATTATATTCAGGCTTCACTTTGCGAGAATGATGTCGTACCTTTCAGAATCGATACCAATCCGGCCAACCTGACGTTGCGGACAAAGTCCTGTACGCCAACCAGCACCACCCCTTATGCAGACTTGAGGAATTTTCTCGTGCATATCTATTATGTTTCTCCGAACAACAACCCCAACCCGGCTGATGGCATTCCAACATTGAAACGCCTGGAACTCGACCCGACCACACACGTGTTTTTAATTACACCTTTAGTTGAAGGTATCGACTATATGCAGGTTGAATATGGCCTGGATACCAATAATGATGGCGTACCTGATAATTATAGTGATGCCCCTTCCGTTGCAGAGTGGCCCGATGCTGTTGCGGTGAAAATCAACTTGGTTGCGCGAAACAACGAGCTTACCAAAGGCTACTACGACACAAAAACCTACTCACTTGGATCGGCTGGATCAGTAGGTCCGCTAGGTGACAGTTTCAAGCGCCACGCCTACACACAGTTCATCCGTCTGGTTAACCCGGCCGGCCGGAGAGAGGTACCATGAAATACTTTTCAACAAACATCGGGGCAGGGATCAAGCAACAATATGGCAGTACTTTGCTAGTTGCGCTCATTATGCTGGTTTTGCTAACCCTGATTGCGATCTCGGCCATCAAAAGCACGACCTCCAGCTTACAGGTTGTCGGAAATGCCCAGTTTCGTGAAGAGGCCAAAGCGGCTGCGCAACAAGCCATCGAAAAGGTGATCAGTGATGGCAATTTCAAGGATACTCCGCCGGCACCACAAAATATTGACGTCAATCAGGACGGAAATGCAGATTTCACGGTGACCTTCGCGCCTGCACCCAGTTGTATTTCATTCAAGCCGGCTGACCCTAACGATGTAGGCTTCCCGACTGTGTGCGCCAGTTCCATCGGAGCGGTCTGCTATTGGACGGTATGGGACATCAGGGCGGTAGTTAGCGATGTGCAGACTGGCGCCAATGTGGTATTGCACCAAGGGGTAAAAACCATCGCCGGCCTTGATACAGCAGTCATAGCATGCGGTGTTTGATGTCTGATCGGAGATTATCATGAACATAAGCATAAGAATATTACCGGCTCTGTTTAGCTTGGCCTTCATTTTGTCGGCTCCATTCAGCTATGCAGAAGACATCGATATTTATTCCCGGCCACCGGTTACCACGCCGAATCCGAACCTGAATCCGAACATCTTGATTGTCATCGATAACAGTGCAAACTGGGCATCGGCGAGCCAGCACTGGCCTGGCGGAATCAAGCAGGGCGAATCCGAACTGAAGGCCATACGCAACGTCATTAGTGAGCTAAATGATCGCTCCAATGTCGGGTTGATGATGTTCACACCTGGAACTGGTACCAAAAAAGATGGCGGTTACGTTCGCTTCCATGTTCGGCAAATGACCCCGGCAAACAAAACGGCTTTTTCCGAACTGATTGGTTACGCATCAGGTTGTATTGACGGATCCAACAGCTTGAACGGCACACCAAATTGCATACTCAAGAACTTCAATGGCTCTGAAAAGGTCGCCACCGCCGATACCGACTATAGCGCGGTGATGCTGGATGTCTTCAAGTATTTCGGTGGCTATACATGGCCTGCTCACGCAGAGGATGATGTCGCTGGGGCAAATGTTAATTCAAGCCAGTTCGGCACAATGCGCTATGCCGGTGACCCCGATCCCAAATCCGATCCTGCTGCTTACTCAACCGACATCGCCAAGACATCATATGTCTCACCTTTGACATCAGCTAACAGCTGCGCAAAGAACTATGTCATTTTCATCGGCAATGGATTCCCAGCACAAGATTCACCTTCGACCCTGCTGGGACCACCCAGTTTGCTACCCAATCAGAGCGTTGGCGGCGATGTCACCCAACTGCCATTGGCAAATCTGATACCAACTACTACGACCGAAACCGTATTGCTTGCCACCCCTGCGTGTGGCACTTACCCGGGTGCAACCGCAACGGATAGCCTCAACGCCTGTAATGCGGACGCAACCAAGAGTACGACCTACCCTGGGTATAGCAGTTATAACTGCACCTCTAATGCAACCTGTAGCGCTGGCTCGACCACCACAACCACGACATACAAAGGCACTACTGCTTGTGGCGTTTACGCGAGTGATGATGCTTGCAGGGCCGCGCTTCCAACGCTGTTCCCGGGATACTCAAGCTACTCCTGTACCAACAAGACTGCTTGCACATCAACTTCTGCCAATCCAAGCAATCCGGTCATTGCCAATACCGGCTGTATCCCGGATAACCTGAACAATGCGACGAACTGTACCGATTACGGTAACGTAAACTTCCCCGGTTATGCTGGTTTCAGTTGCACTAATGTCGCAAATTGTACGGGTGGAACGAAACAATGGCGAATCGATGCCACCACCAAGATTACTTCGGGATATACCTACAGTATGAACGGCATCTCGACTTCGACCGTGACCTCCACGACATTCAGTCAGTTCATCAATGGTACATATACTTCGATATCTGGCGCGCCGGATGGTACGTTCTCAGCTCCGGCGCCCTCGAAGATCAACTATTTCGATGAATGGGCAAGGTATCTCCACCAGACGGATGTCAGTCCTGCGCCCGGTAGGCAGAACATCAACACGTTCACGATCGATGTATTCAAGGACCAGCAGGATTTGAATGAAACCTCACTGTTGATTAGCGCAGCTTCAGCCGGGGGGGGAAAGTATTTCAAGGCCAAAGATGAAGCTGCCATCACCAACGCATTGCGCAAGATCTTCTCTGAGATCCAGTCGGTCAACAGCGTTTTCGCTTCTTCCAGCTTGCCAGTCAGCGTAAACACCCAGGGAACGTATCTCAACCAGGTGTTCATGGGAATGTTCCGACCGGAGGGGGGTGCGACACCACGCTGGCCTGGAAACTTGAAGCAGTACAAATTCAAGATCTTCAATGGGGTGTTGCGCCTGGCCGACAAGAACGGCGATGAGGCGATCAGCACCACTACTGGTTTCGTTACCCCCTGTGCTGACAGTTACTGGACGACGGATACCGGCCGATATTGGAACTTTGGCGGATCGCAAGCGGTTGGCGGTTGCTCTGCACAAGCCTCCAGATTCCCGACAACAGGTTCATCTTCTGTCTATTCAGACGGGCCCGATGGCGAGGTTGTGGAAAAAGGCGGCGCAGCACAACGCTTGAGGGGTGTCTATTCCTCGGGTGGCACGCTGGTTTCCAGTTCAACGAGGTATTCGGTTTGTACCGGCACGAATACTCCGGAGAATTCATCCTGCCGTTTCCTGAAAACCTGTGACGGGTCCACAGCAAGCTCGTGTACTTCCCTGACCAATTTTGATACGTCCAATACGGCAATCAACGCAACCACGCTGAATATTGCAGATGCCACCCAGAGGGACAACCTGATCAATTGGACCCGCGGCAAGGATGTTGACAATGAAAATGCCAACCTGGATGGAAGCCTGTTGCCGATCACCACGGAAGTACGTCCATCGGCCCACGGTGGTGTGGTGCACTCTCAACCCGCCGTGATCGATTATGGCGGAACCATCGGCACCATCGCTTTCTACGGAGCTGACGACGGTGTTTTTCATGCCGTTGATGGCGGACAGACGGATTCCGAGGGTATCGAACTATGGGGCTTCATTGCACCTGAATCCTACGGGAAGCTGAATCGCCTGCGCACCAACTCGCCACCTATTTCATTCCCTGGGGTCTCGGGCTCGCCGGCACCTATACCCAAGGACTATTTCTTCGACGGCTCGATCGGTGTCTACCAGAATGCAAACACGGTCTGGATCTACCCTAGCATGCGTCGGGGTGGGCGCTCGATTTACGCCTTCGATGTAAGCAACCCCTCCAGCCCCATATTGAAGTGGCGCAAAGGATGCTTCACCAGCGACACGACTGATGACTCGGTGTGTTCAACCGGTTGGACCAGTATCGGACAAACGTGGTCCGCCCCCACTGTCGCCTATCTCAGTGGCTATGTGGATGGAAGCGGAAATAAAAAGCCGGTCCTGGTTTTTGGAGGCGGATATGCTCAATGCGAGGATGCCAACAGCCAGACCCGTTGCACGTCCACCCCACGC
>JAHEDW010000098.1 GCA_024641025.1 Gallionella sp. | reverse complement strand
CGTAGACGATGGTCGGGTTATAAGTCGGCACGTAGACAACCTGGGTCTTAGCCGGCTCGATGACGATGATCGACTGATCCTTGACGACATTCTGCTGTTCATTGCTCTTGAGGTTGCCTGCAGCTTCCGCTTTCTGACGCAGGCTCTGGGTCGTCTGCATGACGCGCTTTTGATCGGCAAGGAATGCGTCGCCGAGTTCCTGCGTCCACTCAAGCTTGTCGCTCATCATCTCGAGTACCTGCGGGAACGCGGTGAGGGATTGCACCGAGGGATCCCACTTCTTGTCCATGACCGCCTTGTCGAGCGCCTCACCCTTGAGTTCCTTGTTCGCCTTGGTGAAACGAGCCGCTTCGACGACATCGAGCGGATAGGTCGATGCCATCAATACTTGCGTCAGTAGTTGATCCGGATACAACGCGATTGGCGCGAGCAGCGAATCCAGCTTCTCCTGCGGCACCAACGCCTGGGCACTTCCACCGGCAGCAGCTTCAGCTGCTATCGCCTTGGGCAATAACCATCCCGGCAATAGCATCGCAAAAGCAAATACCATGATCAGCGATTTCAGGAACTTCTGCGGATGTTCGCGGTTGATTGAGACAGTGCAGCTGTCCGCAACCGTTGCAACATCAAGTTTCAAATCTGGCATATTGAGCACGTATATCTCCCTTATTTCGGGAACAGTAGTATGAAGGCAAACGACGAGCAACTCCACTTATGGAAAAATTCAATAGCTGCTTGTCATGCTATTGATATTATAAGCTGGCAGATCCACGGATGATTATGCCGATCGACTGTTGTGAAACCTAGAATCCCTTTCGGTATCCCAGGGTCCACTGCAAATGATCGGCGCTCCCGAACTCCTTGATGCGGACACTCAAACCAGCGATGTAATTATCAAAGAAATGATATTTGAATCCGAGCCTTTGATACAAACGCGGGAGCTGGTTATCAAACCCTTTCTGCAAAACCGTATAGCCTATATCACCGAAAATAGAAAAATCGTGTACCACATATTCATACGAGCCGAACAGACCCACTCTCATTTCCTCGAGGTAAGGCAGATTGACTAAATCGACATTGCCGTCGCCGGCATCCAACTGGCCTTCAGTGGCAGAGTCGTGAACAACATCCACACCAAAGCCGTACTTGCTTTTGTGTGTCGCCTGAGTCATCCACGCTGCTGAAATCGTGGTAACGGCAAAATTTACTCGTCCGTACTTGTCCACCATACCAGGATTCAGAGGGTCTACCTTGATACTCCTCGTACCATATGAAACGGTGTAAACGGCCTCATGCCGCTTTTCATATTCGGGTATGTCCCAGACCTTGAAACCGGGACGCTTATTTTCAATGTTATACCTCAAGAGCACCATCGGCCCGATCTGATTGAAACCTGAGTTTGGCTTGCGCGTTCCGCCGTTCGAAAAATGGGTGAAGGAAGCGGCAAAAGCGACATCCCAATGCGGAGTCAGGTAATAAGACAGGTCTACTCCAAAATCAATATAAGCCGCCTTGAAAGCTCCGATGGCGATGTTATTTGGATTGTTTACCGGATCGAATGGCTTCCAGTTGTATGAGACTCCAAAGCCGGGGCGGATGCTGAATGTCCATCGTTCCCATCGATTAACCGGAAGGTTGATGAAGCCGTAGATTGCCCTCGGGTTGCCTATCTCATCCTCATTATGATAATCAACGGAATATAGACCCACACCAAAGGAAGGATAGTTCCATATCTGATGCCAAGCTTCTTCCCCAGTCGTTTGCCAACCGAACTCCAATCTGTTTGCACTGTAATACTTGATAGGCTCACCCGTAGCATTGCTTCCCTTGACGAATGCGTTAGTCTGCAACATGAATCCGGGCTGATATCCGAGCTGTATGAAATGGTTATAGTTATTGTCACTGTCTTGAGCGAATGCAGGATTTTGCAGCAACGACAGGCACAACGTTACAATAATTCTAAAGTTTAGCTTCATATTTATCCCCTGCTGGAAATTGATGACCTCCGCAATGAGCTGCCATAGATTATCTATGTCGCAACGAACACGAAATTTCGATTGGAGTTTTCCACCCAAGAAGCAACAACAACGTTAATACGATTTATTTTTTGGCTGTTAAGCTTCTATTATGATTAAGAAAACAATGATTATCATTCGCTGTATAAAATTATACTCTTCAACGAATAATATTAATAGAATTCCAAAGATACTCTTCGGCGGAACCTGCATAGACCCACACTTGAATACGGATTGACCAAGTGCGTTGCTTGCGGCAGGATGCCGGGAGTTAATCCGTCTACTTAAGAGAGTCTATATGCGTTACGAGATTTTTGCACTGCTGCTGGTATCAACATGCGCCTGGGCAGAGGCGAGCACTGATAATTTTAACCCGGTTCAGTTCGAAAAACGGTTTCACAAGGCAGACAAGGACGAGAAAGGCAAGCTGACCCGCGAGGAAGCCTATGCTGAATTTCCGCGCATGCCTGAATTCTTTGACGAGATCGACTGGAACAAAGACGGTTTCATTACGCTGGAAGAAGTCCATAATGCAATGGAAAGACGCGTGAACGCTGCGATAAGTGCCAGCCAAACGACAAATCAATACGGCAAAGTCGATGCCGGCAAGGAAGCTGCGACGGCAATCGAGAAGAACACCAGGCAAGACCCGGTCTTCACCAGCGCGGCCGAGGAGCGGCGCTACCGTCGTTTCCAGTTTTATGAAGACATCGGTAGTGACAAAATGAAGTCGATCGAGCGAGGCGAGCCTATCCCTCCCACACCCTCGTCCCCAATCTTTGTCAAGCCATTCTAAGATACCAGGGAGGGATCATGAGCAAGACACAACTTGAAATCGTTGTAGCAATAAAAGTAAAACTTCATGATTGCGCTTTCGATCAAGCGCAATAGCCTCCCGGTCCATGTTGGTGACCAACCGGATTACTTTCAAGTAAAGTCGCGTTGGCATGACCTCTGCAGAATCACCAATGCTTACATGGTATACAAAAGTAGGATTTATATTCAAGGAGCTATATATATGTACATCTCGACTGAACAGCTGGCAAAATCTGCTTTTTCATTTTTTTTGGCAGCCCTTGCTGTGATTGCGTCGACAGCCCATGCAGACAGCGATGAGGAACTTGCCAAAAAATTGGCCAATCCGGTCGCAGCACTGATCAGCGTACCGTTTCAGTACAATACCGACAGTGATATCGGCAGTGCAAAAGGAAACAAAACCGTTTTGAACATTCAGCCGGTCTATCCATTCGAGATGAACAAGGACTGGAATATCATCTCTCGCACAATAGTCCCTTTGGCAAGCCAGCAGGATGTTGCCGGGAACTCGGGTGACCAGTCTGGCCTCGGTGATGTGACACAAAGTCTGTTCTTTTCACCGAAGCAACCGACTGCCGGAGGCATGACCTGGGGTGTTGGTCCGGTGTTCCTGCTTCCTACTGCAACTGAAACCCAGCTTGGTTCGAAGAAATGGGGCCTTGGCCCGACCGGTGTCGCACTGGTCCAAAAGGGTCCTTGGACTTATGGCGGTCTGGCCAACCACATCTGGTCGGTGGGCGGCGACAAAAACCGCGCCGACATCAGCTCGACCTTCCTGCAGCCATTCCTCAGCTATATCACGCCAGCCAAAACCACATATTTGATCAACACCGAATCGACCTACAACTGGAAAACCAAACAGTGGTCTATTCCGGTGAATGCCGGCGTTAACCAGTTATTCAAGGTTGGCAACACACCGATGCAGGTGGGCGCCCAATTGCGCTATCACTTGCATAGTCCCGATTCTGGCCCGCACGGATGGGGGCTGCGTTTCGTCTATACCTTGTTATTTCCGAAATAGACTGTCAGCAACAACAACTTACCCGGGCAAGCTGACTCACTTGTGTGAGTCTCGCAGCGCGCCAAGTTGGCGTGCAAGTATCGCCGCGTTCGGATCATCAGGATAACGTTCGAACAAACGCTTGGCAAAGCGCCGGGCGCCCGCAGCATCACCCTTTTCCTGCCTGAAGTTTGCCGCCGCGACCAGCAGATCTCGATCATCCGGATGGATTGTCAAAGCACGGTCGATCTCGGTGATAGCCGCTTGCAACTTCCCGACTGACTGCAGCCCGACTGCATAGACATAGGCAAATCGTGCATTTGACAGGTCGAGTTTCGCGGCACGTTGCAACTCAGGGAGCGCCTCCGCATTTTGCTTCTGCCTGATCAGTGCAAGGCCCAGTGTGTGGTGCAACACAGCAGAGCCGGGTACACTCTTTAAACCATCGCGCAGCACCCGTTCTCCATCCGCATCAAGCCCCTGCGCACGCAACAGGTCGGCAAGGTTGACATACGCGGGTATGAAATCGGGTTCCAGTGTTATCGAGGACTCCAGCTGCGCCTTTGCTTCATCGAAACGGCCCTGGCGTGCGAAGAAGTTGCCCAGTGCCGCCCGCGATTCCGGGCGGTCGAAATTGTATCGTTGCGAAGTTTCGTATTCTGCAGCTGCGCGATCGAACGCGGCGCGTTGAGTCGGAGTTGCCGTCTGCATCGCATCGGCCAGTGTGTATGCCGCTTCCATGCGAACACTGCGGATCTTGTCGTCCAACAATGGAGCGACCAATGGCAGGCGTTGTTCCGGGGGCATCAGGGATAGGTGGCCAATACTCGCGCGCCGCACCAAGGCTTCTTTGTCGGTCAGGCCACGGCGCGCCGCATCGATGCTCGCGCGTGAAGGGAAACGACCCGCGACTTCGAACGCACTCGCGCGCGCGATGGCCGGTTGCGTATCGTCACCGGCCAGTTGTGCAAGGCTGGGGATGGCTTCCGCCGCATCCCGTTCGGCATAAACGAACGTCTCGGCAAAGTGTTGGAACCCTTGTGGCCGATGCCCATACCACTGCTCTATCGTCTGCGCTGCCCACTTTGCATTCTTCTTGTCATGACAGCCATTGCAAACGTTCGGCGTACCCTGTGTGAGCGTCAGGTCAGGTCGCGGCACGCGCATGCTGTGATCATGGCGGGGATCCACGACCATATAGTTTGTTGCCGGCATATGGCAATCGACGCATTGGGTTCCTGCCCCATTGCCAGCGTGGTGATGATGCGTCGACACATCATATTTCGTCGCCTGATGACAGTTCGTGCAGACCGCGTTGCCCTGTGCACGCAGTTTCGCCCCGTGCGGCTCGTGGCAATCGTTGCAGGTGACCCCGACGTGATACATCCGGCTTTGCAGAAACGATCCCCATTTGTATACTTCGTCGCGCTGCTGACCATCAGGGTAGTAAAGCCTTGGTGACAATAGCGCCGGACGATAGAAATCCTGGAACGGCATTCCGGCGTGATAGCCTTCCGCGATCTGGCTGCGGCGGGAATGGCATTGTGCGCAGACCTCGATCACAGTGTCATTCTCTCCCGTCTTGCTGCGCACCACTACACCGGTCTTGGCGTCGGTGGTCCATTTCACACTTGCCCGTTCGTTGAATGCAACAGTGAGTCCTTTGGTTGGATCTGTCACTTTGGTGCGCGCCCAACCGATGTGTACTGATCCCGGTCCGTGGCATGCTTCACAACCAACGGAGATCTCATTCCAGGTTGTGTTGTAAGTTCCCGTCGTTGCGTCGTAATTCTTTTTTACGTCAGTCGAATGACAATCGGCGCACATGAAGTTCCAATTCTGTAACCGCCGTGTCCAGTGCAGCTCGTCGCGATGATCGACCTTCTCTTTGGGATACATATGGAACCAGCGCTGTCCACCCTGTTCCTTGGTATGGCTGTCCCATGCGATCGACAGCGCCTGCATCCGGCCATCGGGGAACGGGATCAGGTATTGTTGCAATGGCGCGAGGCCGAACGTGTACTTGATCTCGAAGTCGGCGAGCTTGCCATCGGGACCATCCGTATTCACGAAGAATTTTCCGTCACGCCGGAAGAAAGTCGATTCGACACCGGCATAGCGGAACTTCGAATTATCAAAATTGCCGAGGACGATATCTGATGTCGCGTGCTGCATCGCGCGGGCATGCAGCGAAGATTTCCACAAAGCATAGTTTTCCTTGTGGCAACTCGCGCAAGCATCGCTACCGACGAAGTCCGCTTTTATCACGCCGGCTTGTGCAACACCCGCAACCTGCAACGATGTATCCG
>JAHEDW010000037.1 GCA_024641025.1 Gallionella sp. | reverse complement strand
ATCCCGAACAGGACAGTGAAACGACTCCGCGCCGATGATAGTGTGGATTACCCATGTGAAAGTAGGTCATCGTCAGACTCCTTACAAACAATAACCCCCAGGTGAAAACCTGGGGGTTTTTTGTTTAGGTGAACTGCTAATTCATAAATGACAATAAAGCGGGAAGAAGCGACAAACTCTCACCAATATCGGCTGATATCGTGAACTACTTGCGTTCACGCCAAGTCAAGTTCCCGACATCCGCACATAAAAAAACCCAACTTAATATTGGGCTTGTTATCGCGGCTTATACCACGCGCTATTTGTAATCACGCAATTCGGGTGGCGTCTCATCATGGTCTCCGTGAGGCTCTTGATCATATGCCTTGACGAAAACCTCGCGAATCTTTTTTTTTGTCAGCTGCATCGGGATATCCATGTTGTGACAGATTGTGTCTTCACTATAGTAAATAACATTGCGCTCGATGCTGCGAAGCATGCTTTGGTCGAGACTGAAACCTACCTCTGTCAAGGCGTTTTCCAGTCCCTCGAGGGTGTAATGCTCAAGGCTGTAGGAAACGCGCAAGGAATTCATGGTTTCACCATGTTCTACCTTGCAGTTGGGTAAGCCAGACAGAATCTGAAAAGCGCGATCTGCCTGGCCTGGAAGATCTTCGCTGAATACGATTTCGCGCTGCTTTTCGAGTTCAGACGTATCAGTCATATTTGGGGGGGATATTAATGATCATTTTCTCTGGAGGATCTGAATTCCCTTGAGCAGGTTCAGCGCCTGGCTAAGTTGATAATCGCCCTTTGAGCCAAACTCGACTGGAGCAGGTCTGGAGGTTTCTCCACCGTTGCTTTTTGGTGCAGAAATTACACTTTTAACGGCATTGTCAGGTTTGCTGTCCGAAGGTCTGTCATTTGTCAGATGCTTGTCCAAGTCTGCTTCTCTCAGATGGAATATGCCATCATTGTTACTTGTGGCTGGGTCTTCGACAACAATATCAGGCTCGATGCCCTTGGCTTGGATTGAGCGACCACCAGGGGTGTAATAGCGTGCCGTCGTAAGTTTTATAGCTGTGTTGTTGCCCAACGGAAGGATGGTTTGAACCGACCCCTTGCCAAAGGTTTGGGTGCCCATGATTACCGCACGCTTGTGATCCTGCAATGCACCTGCGACGATTTCCGAGGCTGAAGCCGAGCCGCCATTTACCAATACGACCATGGGAACATTCCTGACCGTATCAGGTATATTCTTGATGTAGTCTTCGCTGCCATTTCCGCGAAGATAGAATTCAGGGTTGGCAGTCAGGCGCATCTTGGCATCCTCAGTACGTCCTTCGGTATAAACTACGAGAGCATCCCTATCAAGGAATGCTGCTGAAACACCTACCGCGCCTGTAAGCAATCCACCCGGGTCATTGCGCAAATCGAGTACTAGGCCGTTCAAGGGAGCCTTGTTCTCCTTGTAAAGGCTATCAAGAGTGGAGGCAAGGTTCTCGCCAGTCTTTTCTTGGAACTGGGTAATGCGGATGAATCCATAACCCGGTTCGATCAATTTGGACTTTACGCTCTGTACCTTGATGACAGCACGCGTTATTGTGAAAGTTAGCAATTTTGGTTCATTCTTGCGCGTGATGGTCAGCGTGATCTTGCTGCCAGGCTTGCCGCGCATGCGCTTGACTGCATCTTCGAGCGTCATACCCTTGACCAGCGTGTCATCCAGCTTAATGATCAGGTCGCCACTTTTGATGCCTGCATTGAAAGCAGGTGTGTCCTCTATTGGAGAAACGACCTTCACCAGACCATCTTCCATCCCTACTTCGATACCAAGCCCGCCAAATTCGCCATGCGTGCCGACTTGAAGATCCTTGAATGCATCAGCATCAAGATAAGCAGAATGGGGGTCAAGGCCATTCAGCATACCGGTGATTGCTTCTGTAATGAGTTTCTTGTCGGTGACTGGTTCAACGTAATCGCTCTTGATACGGCCGAACACCTCGGAAAATGCGCGCAATTCCTCGACAGGGAGCGGTGTTGCAACTGATTCCTTGTCGGCAATCGCGGATAAATGGAGGCTTACAGCAATGCCTGTTACCAACCCTAAACCGACCAGACCAGCTTTTTCCAAAAGACGCATAATTTCCTCAATGTTGTTTGACTGCGAGCCACTTCAGCGGGTCGAGCGGTTTGCTCTTATGGCGCAATTCGAAGTATAAACCGAAATTCTCATTACCGCCGCTGTTGCCAACCGTAGCAATTGAATCTCCGCCCTGCAGAAGATCGCCGACTTCCTTGTAAAGGGTTTCATTGTTGCCGTACAAGCTCATATAGCCATCGCCATGATCGATGATGAGCAGATTGCCGAAGCCCCTCAGCCAGTCGGCGAACACCACCTGGCCGGCTGCGATAGCTTTGACAGTTTGTCCGCTGGAAGTTCTAAGAAACAAGCCTTTCCACTTAACCGTACTTTCAGGTCGTGGCGTGCCGAATCGATTTGTGATCTCGCCTCTGACAGGTAGGGTGAGCTTACCTTTGAGCTGATCGAACGGGCTGCCATCGAAACGGTTATCCGGTAGGCTGTCATTGCGGAAAAGAGCTTTTGATTTGGGTTGTGCCAGCATTTCCGTAATTTTTTCTACCAGTTGCGCTAGTCGATTCTCGTCGCGTTGCAAGCGGTTAATCTGCCGGCGTTGCTTGCGAAGTTGCATCGATATCTTGCTCAACATCTGCTTCCGGGCGTTCTTCTCCTTTTCAAGTGTTTTCTTTTGCACTGCTTGCTCAGAGCGCAAAGATTCAAGTTCAGTGCGTTGTTCACGCGCCTCTATACCGATAGCATCCAGTTCGGCCAAGTCGTTGCGCAAGTCGGCGAGCAATGTGGCGCGGTTGCGAGCAATGTGTTGGTAATATTGCAAGTCCCGTGTGACTTGATTAGGGTCCTGGTTGTTAAGTATTAACTTGAGGTATTCCTGCTTGCCGCCGAGGTATTGCTGATACAACAATTTGCCTAGCAGGGTCTGTTGTCCTGCGATGTCTGAATTCAATTGCTGCTGTTGATCTTGCAGCTTGCCGAGTTTTTGATCTGCAACACGTTGTTGGGAAGCGAGTATTGAGAGTTTGCGATTGATGTTGCTGATAGCCCGCTCAGATTCTCGGAGCGCATCCGCAGCCTCGGTCTTCGATTCACTGGTCTTGTCCATTTCGGACTGCATCGCAGCAATTCGCTTTCGCAGATTTTCCAATTCTTGCTGCCGATCAGCATGCGCCAGGTTGTGTGAAACCAGGGCAAGCAAGAAAACTGAAAATCTGCAAACTGCCCGGGTGGCTTGAACGGAATGGCTAAAGAACTTGATCACCCTATGATCGTAGCCTGATTAAACTATGTCCGGTCATTTCGGCTGGTTGGGTCAGGCCCATCATGGTCAGCAAGCTGGGTGCGAGATCACGTAGTGCGCCGCCCTCTGAAAGGATAGCTTTTCTACCGATATACAAGAACGGCACCGGGTTCATGGTGTGTGCTGTGTGCGCCTGAAGCGTTTCACGGTCGATCATTTGTTCGGCATTGCCATGATCAGCAGTGATAATGACTTCCCCTCCAACCGAGAGCATCGCATTGACGACTCGGCCGATGCAAACATCAAGCGTTTCGATGGCCTTGGTGGCTGCTTCCATATTTCCACTGTGGCCGACCATGTCTCCATTGGCAAAATTGCAGACGATTGCATGGTAATTTTTGCTCAGGATCGCTTCCTCAAGTTTGTCAGTTACTTCAAATGCACTCATCTCAGGCATTAAGTCATAGGTTGCGACCTTGGGAGAGGGGACAAGAATCCGATCTTCGCCAGGATATGGCTGTTCCCTGCCACCATTAAAAAAGTAGGTGACATGAGCATACTTCTCGGTTTCTGCGATGCGCAATTGTTTCAACCCAAGGCTGGAAATGTATTCCCCGAAACCATTATGGATTTCATCGGGAGAATAGGCGCATGGCAATGAGAAATCTTCTCCGTATCGGCTGAGTGTCACAAAACAGGAGAAATCTGGGATGTATGTGCGAGGGAATTCGCTGAACGCGCGATCAGTCAAGGCTCGAGTGATTTCGCGGGCGCGGTCCGCTCTAAAGTTCATGAACACGACTGCGTCTCCATCATGCATCGAGGCAGCTGTCATTCCGCTGGGGATGATAGCGGTGGGCTTGACGAATTCATCCGACTCGCCTCGAGCATAAGCCGAATCAAGTCCAGCCAAAGCGTCAGGTGCGGTATATTCGGCTTTTCCTTGAGTGAGCAATTCGTAAGCTGGTTGTACACGCTCCCAGCGATTGTCACGGTCCATCGCATAATAGCGGCCAATAATGCTTGAAATCTGCCCCACTCCCAATGTGGAACATTTTTGCTGTAGCAACCTCAAGGACTGGGCAGCGCTTTTTGGTGGGGTGTCGCGGCCGTCAAGAAATGCGTGTAGTTGGACTTTTTTAAGGCCGTTACGGGCAGCCATTTCCAGCATAGCTATGATGTGGTTTTCATGACTATGTACGCCACCCGCTGAGAGCAATCCTAAGATATGCAATGTACTATTGTTTTGCTTTGCAGATAACACCGCCTTGAGCAAAGTTGGATTGTTGAAAAAATTACCATCCTCAATTTCCAGATCAACGCGACTGAGATCCTGATATACAACACGACCGGCCCCAATATTAAGATGGCCGACTTCTGAATTACCCATTTGAAGTGACGGCAAACCAACGAATTTCTCGGAGGCATTGATCAGTGTGTGTGGATAATCCTTCCAGAATCTGTCCCAATTTGGCTTTTTGGCGGCCAGGATTGCATTGTGGTCCGATTCTTCACGATAGCCAAAACCATCAAGGATAAGCAGTAAAACAGGGGTGACGTTCATTGATGTAGAATATAAGGAGATAGTAATTTGATGAAACAACATTTTAGCCGAATTGTTCTCCTTCAACTAATAAGTTGGTTTATGACTGTTGAAAGATGGGTGGTACGGCGAGAAGGAAAATGGGTGACACAAACATGATAAACAAACTGATAGACAGAGATGAGGATATCCAACAGGCAGCACATGCCATCAAGGCTATTGCGCATCCTCTGCGACTTAAAATTCTATGCGTGCTGGGAGACCAGGAGATCAGCGTGCAGGACATCGTTGAACAGGTCGGTACGACCCAGAGCAACATATCCCAGCATCTGGCGATTTTACGCGACAAAGGGGTGTTGGCAACGCGCAAGGATGCAAACCGAGTTTTTTATCGCATTGGCGACTTACGTACCTTGAAGCTCGTCGGGATGATGCGTGATGTATTTTGCGTTGTTTAAGTGTTGACCATTAATATATATTAGTATATGCTTATATGCTGAATAATGAAAAGGGTGAGTACTTTGAACAAGTCATGGATATATTTTGTGTTGCTCAGTTTGGCAAATGCGAATGCGGCCGAACAGTTGCAGGTCGCATCGGTTCAATATCGCGAAGTTGAGCAAACCTATAGTGTCGAGGGTTTGGTTGAGGCAACGCGACAGTCCACCGTGTCTGCGCAAATCAGCGGACGTATCAAGGAAATCAACTTTGATGTCGGAAGCCGGGTAAACAAAGGCCAAGTGATTCTGCGCATCGATGAACGCGAGACAGCACAAGCCCTGGCGAGCAGCAATGCGCAAGTTTTGCAGGCGCAGGCCACATTGCAGAACGCCAAGGCCAACTATGAACGATCAAAGCAGTTATTCGAGCAGAAGTTCATTAGTCAATCCGCTTTGGACAAAGCTCAGTCGGATTATCAAGTGGCCCGGGCACAAGCTGCTGCGAGCGAAGCGGGAGCAGGGCAAGCTAGCCTTGCACACGGATATAGTGCGGTCGTCGCACCTTACGGTGGTGTTGTTGCAGCGCGGCTGGTAGAAGTGGGTGAAATGGTTACTCCTGGCAAGCCTATGATGATTGGGTTTGATCCTGCAGAGATGCGTGTAGTGGTAAGTGTTCCTCAGTACAAATTGTCAGAAATCGGCACGCATCCTAAAGTAATGGTGGAAGTGCCATCCTTGAATAGATGGGTGAATGCAGCTTCGACGATCGTCCAGCCGCTGGCTGATGCACGTACCCACAGCACTCAGGTTCGTGTGTATCTGCCAAAGGATGAGCCGGGAGTTTATCCGGGCATGTTCGTGCGAGCACACTTCGTGGTGGGGAAAGCCAATAAGTTGGTCATTCCGCAAAGCGCGGTGCTGCGTCGTAGTGAAGTGGTAGCGGTCTATGTCGTCGATGAACAAGGTAGCGCAAAACTGCGTCAGGTAAGACTGGGAGAAAAAACAGCCAATGGGTCAGTGGAAGTTCTGGCAGGGCTGAATCCTGGAGAAAGGGTGGCGCTCGACCCAATCAAGGCAGGAATTAGCAAAAATTGAGTAGCTGAGACTGCCGGATAATCAAATCATCGAGCTCGACGCTCCAAATTCAGGATTTAAATAATCATGGGAATTTCAGGACGCATCTCCAAATTATTCTTGCACTCGCAAATGACACCCTTGCTAGCTCTGGTTGCAGCTTTGCTGGGTATTTTTGCAGTGCTGGTGACGCCGCGAGAGGAAGAGCCGCAGATAAATGTCACGATGGCAAATGTAATGATTGCCTATCCGGGAGCATCCGCCAAGGATGTAGCACAAACTGTGGCAAGTCCTGCTGAGCAGGTGTTGTCACAAATCGCTGGCGTGGATCATGTATATTCTGTATCTCAACCGGGCATGGCCATCATAACGGTGCAGTTCAAAGTCGGTGAAGAGCATGTCACATCGCTGGTCAAACTCTATGACGTGGTACGTTCGCATTCAGATTGGCTGCCCCCAACCTTGGCGGTTGCCGAGCCGATCATCAAGGCCAAAGGCATAGATGATGTTCCAGTGGTTGCACTCACACTATGGCGCGAGCAGGAACTAGGCGGTAGTCTGGAATTGACTCACGTGGCTCACGCGATCGAATCGGAGCTGAAGCGCATTCCAGGCACGCGGGAAGTAACAACCCTAGGAGCGACACAGAACATGGTGAGAGTTCTGCTAGATCCCGAAAGTATGAATGCTTACCAGCTTTCGATGCAGGATGTGCGCGTGGCGTTGCAATCGGCAAACGTATCCCGAAATGCGGGAACCCTGGTGCGAGACAACCGAGAAGTGCTGGTTCAAACCGGCAGCTTTCTGAGTAATGCAAGCGAAGTTAGGCAATTGGTGGTTGGCGTATCAGAGGGCAAGCCAGTGTTCCTGCGAGATATCGCAGATGTACAGGCTGGTGCGGATCAACCAGACAAATATGTATGGATTGGGACCGGCCCAGCTGCACAAGACAAACAAATCAAGGCCAACGGCGAATTCGCCGCTGTGACTGTGGCAATCACCAAAAAGCCGGGAGCGAATGCAGTTGATGTCGCCAAGCAGTTATTGAGTCGCGTCGAAGAACTCAAGGGGAGCGTGATTCCCGACGATGTGCACGTGAGCATCACTCGCAATTATGGCGAAACTGCAAACGACAAGGCACTTAAACTTATCCAGAAATTGTTGTTTGCGACTGCAGCCGTGGTAGCCTTGGTGTGGCTTTCGATGGGAAGGCGGGAAGCTTTGGTGGTGGGTGTTGCGGTTTTGCTGACGCTCGCCGCGACACTGTTCGCATCGTGGGCATATGGGTTTACCCTTAATAGAGTATCGTTGTTCGCGCTAATATTCTCTATAGGCATATTGGTGGATGATGCGATCGTGGTGGTGGAGAACATACACCGCCGCCGCGCCATGGCGTCACACCAGTCGCTTTCGGAAATCATACCTGAAGCGGTGGATGAGGTCGGCAGTCCGACCATTCTGGCTACTTTTACCGTTATTGCTGCATTGCTGCCGATGGCCTTTGTCAGCGGATTGATGGGCCCTTACATGAGCCCGATCCCGATCAATGCAAGCATGGGAATGCTGATCTCTCTGGCGGTCGCATTCGTCATAACGCCTTGGCTGATATTGCGCTTCTCCGGGGCACATCACGAGGAGCTGAAAGATGAACGGGATACACCGATTTATCGCTTCTTTCGCGACCGCCTTGGACCCTTCCTGAATAAGGAACATGGAAAATCCGCGCGACGTAAATTGTGGATTGCAATCTTCGCAGGATTGGTACTCGCCGTTTCGCTCGGTGTAGTGAAACTGGTGATCCTGAAGATGCTTCCATTCGATAATAAATCGGAGTTCCAGATTGTAGTAGACATGCCTACCGGCACGCCGCTAGAAAAAACAAGTGCGGTGCTGCATGAGATCAGCAGTTATCTTGCGACTGTTGCGGAAGTGACTGACTATCAAGCTTATGCAGGATCGGCTTCACCAATCAACTTCAATGGCTTGGTACGTCAGTACTATTTGCGCAGCGCCTCCGAGCAGGGTGATATCCAGGTCAATCTCCGTGATAAGCATCACCGAAATCGCAGCAGTCACGAGATAGCAACATCAGTACTTGATCCGGTACAGAAGATTGCAGCCAACTGGGGAGCAAAAGTAAAGATCGTGGAGGTGCCGCCAGGACCGCCGGTGATGTCGCCTATTGTCGCGGAAATCTACGGTCCAGATTATCAGGGTTCGCGTGAGGTTGCCGGTATGGTTCGCGAACAATTCGGCAAAACGGCCGATATTGTGGCGATAGACGATACCGTGACAGAAGCGGCGCCCAAAAAGCTGTTGCAGGTATTACAAAGCAAGGCAGCATTGCTTGGCGTCGCACCGCGCGACATCGTCGATGTGATCAGCATGGCACTGTCTGGTGAGGAAGTGACTACACTGCATGACGAGAACGCAAAATACGCGCCCCCATTGCGTATCGGTCTGGCTGCAGACCGTCGTGCCAGTCTTGATGAGGTATTGAAGCTCAAGGTTCGCGCCAAGGATGGCGTGCTGGTGCCGCTTTCGGAAGTTGTGCAGGTGGTCGCAATGCAGCGTGATTACCCGATCTATCACAAGGATCTGCTGCCGGTCGTGTATGTGTTTGGAGACATGACTGGCAAGGTTGATAGTCCTTTGTATGGGATGTTTGGTATTAACAACAAGGTTAGCGGAACAAAACTGGATCAAGGCGGAAAACTTGAGAGCCACTTCTTTAGTCAGCCGAGCGACCCATATGCAGGCTATGCATTGAAATGGGATGGTGAATGGCAGGTGACTTATGAAACCTTCCGGGATATGGGTATCGCATATGCTGTGGGCTTGATGCTGATTTACTTGCTGGTGGTAGCACAATTCAAGTCATACCTCGTGCCACTGATCATCATGTCCCCGATCCCGCTAACCATCATCGGTGTTATGCCCGGACATGCCATGCTAGGCAGTCAGTTCACCGCGACATCGATGATTGGCATGATCGCGCTGGCGGGGATCATCGTGAGAAATTCCATACTGCTGGTTGACTTCGTCAATTTGCAACTGCGCGATGGTGTTGACCTGCAGCACGCTGTTGTAACCGCAGCAAGCGCACGAGCAAAGCCAATTATATTGACCGGGCTGGCAGCAATGCTTGGAGCATTTTTCATACTCGATGACCCAATCTTTAATGGATTGGCGATCTCATTGATTTTCGGCATCCTTGTCTCCACATTACTTACGTTGGTGGTAATCCCGGTTTTGTATTACGCCACACTCTATAAACGAATCCAGTAAAATTCATTAACTTTGACTAAAGGAGTTACACTTTGAACGCAGAACGCATCGTCCGTATTGTCGCAGGCAGCTTCATCCTTATCTCTCTGTTGCTAGGCGTGGAAGCCAGCCCGTTGTATGTCAGCAAGTATTTCTTGTGGTTTGCCGGGTTTGTTGGACTGAATCTGTTCCAAAGCGGATTTACTCAAATCTGCCCTTTGAATAGCATACTGGCGAAATTCGGCATCAAGAGCGCTGCGTGCTGAAAATTGCACCGCGGTCAGGAATACTGACCCACATCTCCCTGGCCTTGGTGGGGTTGATGTGGGTTTTCCCATTTTTACACTATAGTCATGCCTATCCGCTAACGACCTTTTATCAAGAGTGGTGGAGTGCTTTGCTCGGCGTGCTGGCGCTGACCCTGTTAGTTACACGGAATTACTGGAGAAATCCGGAAATCCCGCGGATTGCGCAGTTGCCAGTTGCACTGATCGGGGTGGTGGTGGTGCAATGGGTCGTGGGCAAAATTGCCTACCTTGACCAGGCCTTGCTGTATATCCTTTATTTGCTTTTTGCTGCTTTCCTGATGCTGCTCGGTGCCAGGTTGCGCAGTACTTTAGGCATCACGACCGTTTCCTTGATACTTTCGCTGTTCCTGCTGGTGGGGGCCGAACTCAGTGCATTAATTGGAATACTTCAGCATTATCAATGGCATACTATACTTGATTCGGTGATCGTCAGGAAAACTTCCTCAAGCGTATACGGTAATGTCGCTCAACCGAATCATTTTGCCAATTACATTGCTTTGGGCATGATCTCTATTGGCTTGCTGTTTCGAATGCAAAAATTGGGGGCGATCCAGGCGACATTGCTGGTGGTGCCACTACTATTCGTAATGACCCTGAGCGGTTCGCGCAGCTCGTGGCTGTACCTGCTGCTGATGGCTGGATTAGCCTGGTGGTCTGCAAGGAGTGATATCAGGCAACGTCCTTTGTTGCGTTACAGTCTGTTATTGATTGTAGGCTTTGGCATCATGCACCTGTTAGTGCAACTGCCATTAGTGAGCGGTGCAGATAGCAGCATCAATACCGTTCAACGATTGTTTGGCGACAATGCGACGGGCGGAGTAAGGTTTTTTCTGTGGCGTGAAGCGTCATTGATGTTCTTGCAGTCACCCCTGCTTGGCATGGGCTTCGGGCAATTCGCTTGGCACCATTTCCAGATGTTGCCCTCGCTGCAACCGAGTGGCATAGTCGGCTTGTACAACAATGCGCACAACCTTATTTTCCAGATCGCGGCAGAAGCGGGTATTGCCGGTCTGATTGTGCTATTTTTCTCTATTGGGGTCTGGGTATTCGGCTTGAGACGTACACCGCTCGATGAGGCGCACTGGTGGGGATATGGCATTTTGGGTGTGCTTGCTATCCACAGCCTTCTAGAATACCCACTTTGGTACACGTATTTTGTGGCTATTGCAGCGATCCTGCTGGGTTCACTCGACGATACCCGCTACCTTCTGGAAATGCGCTCTGTCGGACGCATGTCGGTGATTGCAATATTACTGCTGGGTATTGTTTCACTTTGGCAGTTAAAGGGTGGATACAGTGATCTGGAGCAGGTGCAGGCAATCAGGGCGGAGTCAAGGACAAATCCGGGTGTTTCCAATCTGATGCGCGAAAAGTTGATGTCAGTACATGGCGGATCGCTGCTTACACCATATGCCGAGCTGTTCATGAGTTCTATGATCGAGGTGAATGGTGACAATCTCGAGGCAAAACTTGCGGTCAATACCCGCGTGCTGCATTTCGTTCCGATAGGTTCGGTGGCATACCGGCAGGCATTGTTGTTGGCGCAGGCAGGTGATCTTGAGCAGGCAAAGCAAATATTGAGACAGTCCATATGGTCATACCCGAATGACTATGGCAAATCTCGACAGCAATTGCTAGTGCTTTCTGAGAAAGACCCCGCACATTTTTCCGCTCTGCTAGAATTTGCCCTCCAACAAGAACAGGAGTATCGAAGTGCAGTTCATAAGCAATAATATTTTTCCTATTTCCATTGCCATTTTAAGCGGCGTCATGCTTTTCTGGTCGATATTTGGCAATCGTATACGCGGTATAAAGGAAGTGGACTCCATTTCTGCGCTACAACTCATCAATCATAAGAACGCCATGGTGCTTGATGTGCGCGAAGAAGACGAATACAAGGCTGGACATGTGCTCAATTCCACGCTGATCCCGCTCGGCAAGCTAAAGCAACGGGTCGGCGAGTTGGAGAAATTTAAAGATCGAGCGATTGTGGTTGTGTGTCGCAGCGGCATACGTTCTGCTACAGCCTGCGTGACTTTGGGAAAGCAGGGATTTACCCAGGCATACAATTTGTCGGGCGGCGTTAATGCTTGGCAAAAGGCAAAGCTTCCACTGGAGAAATGATGGCAAAAGTAGTGATGTATACCACCGCTGTTTGTCCATATTGCATCCGTGCCGAGCAGTTGTTGCACAAGAAGGGAGTCTCTGAGATAGAAAAAATCCGCGTCGATCTTGAACCGGAATTGCGCATTGCCATGATGGAAAAGACTGGGCGACGCACCGTTCCTCAAATTTATATCAACGGGGAACATGTTGGTGGATTTGAAGATCTAGCTGAGCTCAATCACGACGGCAAACTGGATGTCATGCTGTCAAAATAATCAAAAAGGAAAAGAAATGTCTGATGAAAACACAAAAAATACCCAGCCAGAGTTCAGAATGGAAAAGATCTATGTTAAGGACCTCTCTCTAGAGATACCGAATGCACCAAAGGTCTTTTTGGAACGGGAAAATCCAAAAATTGATGTTCATTTGCATACTCAGTCTGAAACGGTCGAGGAAGACGTGCACGAAGTGGTAGTGATGACCACCGTGACCGCCAAGGTCGGTGAAAAGGTGATGTTCCTGATCGAAGCCAAGCAGGCTGGAATTTTTCGGATGACCAATATGACAGCCGAGCACCTTGAGCAGGTTCTGGCAGTTATGTGCCCTAACATCCTGTTCCCGTATCTGCGCGAGGTTGTGTCAGACGTGGCTATCCGCGGCGGATTTGCCCCAGTATTGTTGAATCCGATAAACTTTGAAATGATCTATCAGCAACAGAAGCAGCAAATGAGCGCCGCTACTTCTGAAACCGCGCACTGATGAAGTTAAAGGCGCTCTTATACAGAACAATACTGATTCTGTTGCTCGGCGCTGTAAACGTGGTATGTGCGGTCGATTTTGTATCAGTCAGAGAAGCCAGCGCGATTCTCTATGACGCGCCTTCAACCAAGGCAAAGAAGCTTTTTGTTGTGAACCGTTACATGCCCTTTGAGCAGGTGGTCACGCTGCACAGTTGGGTCAAGGTGCGTGACCGTTCGGGTAAGTTATATTGGGTAGAGAAGCGCGCCTTGAATAATGAGCGGTATGTTTACGCACTATTGCCTTTGGTTGATGTGCGTGCCGAACCAAATATCAGCTCACCTCGTGTCTTTCAGGTTCGCCAGCAGGTGGTAATGCAGTTGATTGAATCAACGGGAACGGGCTGGATAAAGGTCCGTCATCAGGACGGTAATGTGGGTTATGTCCGCAAAGCCGAAGTATGGGGCGACTGATACGCAAGGCATCTAAAATGAAGATCACCATAATCGGTGCTGGCGCATGGGGAACAGCCCTTGCCATCACCTTGGCAACCAATCATCGTGTCACGCTATGCGGACGGGATGCTGCGCAAATCACCGAGATGCAAAACATGCGCTGCAACCAGCGCTATCTTCCAGATTCTCCTCTTCCCGATGGTCTTGTACTGAGCACTGATCTTGCCAGTACATTGGCCGATTCAGAGTTGGCAATCTTCGCGATTCCTACAGCAGGCTTGCGTACAACCCTGCAACAGTTTGCGAAATCGCGGCGGGATATTGGCGTAGTTTGGGTTTGCAAGGGCTTCGAAGCGAGCACCTCGCTCTTGCCTCACCAAGTTGTTGACGAGGTATTACCTAAAGGAACCAAGAGCGCAGTGTTATCAGGGCCAAGTTTTGCGCAGGAAGTCGCGCGCAGCCTGCCAACTGCTCTGACACTTGCTTCTAGTGATGAGGAATTTTCGCGCAGCACGGCGCAGTTACTTCATCATGCCCGCTTGCGTGTTTATGCAAGCAATGATGTGATTGGCGTAGAAGTTGGAGGTGCTGTGAAGAACGTCATGGCGATTGCTTCTGGCATTTGCGATGGCATGGGTCTTGGGCAAAACGCACGTGCCGCACTCATTACGCGCGGTTTGGCTGAGATCACCCGGCTCGGCCTGAAGCTTGGCGGTCGCTCGGAAACATTGAGCGGCTTGTCTGGATTGGGGGATCTTATTCTGACCTGCACAGGAGATTTGTCACGCAATAGGCAAGTAGGATTGTTGCTGGCACAGCAACAAGACCTGACGATGATACTTAACAAACTCGGGCATGTTGCAGAAGGTGTTTACACTGTTCGGGAAGTACATCGTCTTTCGAAGAGTCTGGATGTTGCAATGCCGATCTGCGATGCGGTTTATCGTATCCTCTACGAAAACATACCTGCTGCAGAGATGGTTGCCGAATTGTTGAATCGTACGCCTAACCTTGAATTCCGGTCTGGCTGATCATTCTGCAAGGGTTTTCCTTAGAAATACCAAGTCCCATACTCCGTGTCCAAGTCTCAGGCCGCGTTGCTCGAACTTGGTGAGCGGACGATAGCTTGGCCGAGGTGCAAAGTTTGCCGCAGTATTTTCAAGCATCGGTTCCGCACCTAACACTTCCAGCACTTGCTCTGCGTAATTCTGCCAGTCTGTCGCAACGTGTATATAACCCCCTGGCTTTATCCTCTGCACAAGTTGCGCAATGAAGGGTGCTTGAATCAGACGACGCTTGTTGTGGCGTGCCTTGTGCCACGGGTCAGGGAAAAAGATGTGCACACCGTCCAGCGTGTTTGGGGTAATCATGTCTCGCAGAACTTCTACTGCATCGTGCTGGATGATGCGGATATTGGTTATGTGCAATGAGTCTATCAGTTTCAACAGATTCCCAACGCCAGGCGTATGCACTTCCAGTGCCAGATAATCATTTTCAGGATGCGCAAGAGCGATGGAAGCTGTACTTTCGCCCATGCCGAAACCAATCTCAAGAATTTTGGGGGCTGTGCGACGAAAGGCCTGATCGAGGTTGATCTCTGTTTTCGCATAGGGGATGCCGAACTGTGGCAACAATGTTTTGCAGGCCCGCTGCTGAGCGGGCGAGATGCGTCCCTGACGCAGTACATAGCTGCGGATATGCCTGTCTTGGAGTGTGGAGGTATCGGTCATGGTGGCTGTTTTGATTTGACGATCTTCACTTGGTCTACTCGCATGTGCTGGTAATGCTCCCGGGGATTACATAGGGGGCGCTTTCAGCGAACTGAACCGATGATCCCTGCTGTTGGCGAACTTGGGCTGGCACTGTAGAACTTCTTTGGCATCCGGCCTGCGAGATACGCTGATCGCCCAGCCTCAACCGCCTGTTTCATTGCTGCAGCCATCAGTATTGGTTGCTGGGCTGTGGCAATCGCGGTGTTCATCAGCACGCCATTGCAGCCAAGCTCCATCGCGATTGCAGCATCCGATGCCGTCCCCACGCCAGCATCTACAATTACTGGAACTTGCACGCGTTCCATGATGAGTTGCAAATTCCATGGGTTGAGTATGCCCATGCCGGAACCGATCAGTGATGCCAACGGCATAATTGCCACGCAGCCGATATCTTCCAATTGTTTGGCGATGATTGGGTCATCAGAAGTATAGACCATCACCTGAAAGCCTTCGGAAACCAGTGTCTTTGCTGCGGAAATTGTTTCGATTACATTGGGGTATAACGATTGTGGGTCACCCAGCACTTCCAGCTTGACCAAACAGTGACCATCCAGCAACTCGCGCGCCAGTCGTAGAGTTCGTACTGCATCCTCGGCGCTGTAGCATCCGGCGGTGTTGGGCAGTAGCGTGTACTTCGATGGTGGAAGAATCTCGAGCAGACTTGGCTCGTTTGGGTTCTGCCCGATGTTGCTGCGCCGTATCGCAATCGTGATGATCTCTGCACCACTTGCCTCCACGGATGCCTTGGTTTCCTTGAAGTCCTTGTACTTTCCAGTACCTACCAACAGTCGCGAGCGATAATCCTTTCCAGCGATGGTCAAATTGTCTTTCATGTGGTTTCCTTAAAACTTAAAATTCTGACAGATGAGTTTCCCGTCTGAATCAAATCCATTCCTCGAGTGGTAATAAGTGATGCATATTTTCAATACACATAAACAGCGAGGGATGAATGAGCAGAAGAGTCTCAAGTATAGAAGTTAGCCGCCGCCTACCGCTACGACTATTTCGAGTCTATCGCCATCAGCAAGATGCTGCGATTCGTACCGGCTGCGCGGCAATATCTCCCCATTGCGTTCAACCGCGATACGCTTACCTATGAACCCCATGTTGTCGATAATCACAGCAACGCTGGTTGAGTCAGGAAGCTGGCATGTCGTTCCATTGATGTTTACGGTTATCACTTTCAAAAATTCACTTAGTTACGGCAGGATGAGATGCTATCACGCGGGTGTGGTTCAATGTTAAAACGACAGCTTGCCAAGCTCCAAAATATAGCTTGAATAGCGGGTCAATATTTTGCGATCCCCTTAGGACGTAACTGCCAATCGTATCGCACAGCAACGTTATGAACTGATAGTGCACCCCGTTCAACCACAGGCAGGCTTCAGGTTTAATGAGTTGATGAACATTGGCCACTAAATCCTGCTTCTCTAAGCTGTTTGATCAAGGAACACTTTCGGTAGTCAGCTTATATTTTTTGCAAGCCAGTTCTGCGCCCTTCTCTTCTTCCATACGTCCGGTCTTTTGATAGATTTCCGCAAGAAAGCATTTAGCCTCCATGTCGGGTCGCATTTGCAACAAGGAAGATCTCAAATAGGTTTCAGCTTCAGCAATATCTCCTCGCCGCATCATCGCAAATCCAATGTTCTTGTAAGCGGTTCCTCGCATTTCTTCGGGCAGTCGTCTAGATTCGGTAGCAGCGCGCAAGTTCGATATCGCACCAACGTAATCGCTCATTTTAGTCATCCATAAGCCCGCGTAGTATCGCACCAGGGCATCATCATCAAATTTTTTCGCCAAACTTTCCCATTCAATAACTAACAGTTGTTTGCAGGCATTTAAGACGTATGCTCTTGGTGAGTTAAGTGAGTACTTGTCGGGCTGCTGGTTCAGCAAGTACTCCAATTTGGAAAGTGCAGAGATGGCATTTGATGGATCGCCTGTATTGATGGCACGGCCACGAACAGCATCTGCTTGAACTACGTTCATGGCGATCTTCCTCATGTCAGGATCTAGGATATCACTGGCTGCAGTTAGTGCTTCTCCATTCAATCCCTGCGGTAGATGGACGAAAATGATTTTGTAAATAACCGGCACATAATAACCATCGTACTCACGTATATCGGCATTCAGGATCTCCTCGTAATTACGCCATTCGCGTGGCCGATCTATGGTTTGAATGATCCATGGTAAGGAAACCAGAAGCAATACAAGCGTGCGTGGCAGTGTGTTCAATCGCCATGACAGTATGACTACCAACAGTACAATAGGCCACAACGCGAGCGCCACATACCGATCTTGCACGAGCGCAAACGTCCTGAACGGAATCAGATGGATATAAGGCACACAAAGCAGTACAAAAGCGACCAGCGCGAAACCTTCAAGAGATCGTTTGCGTAGCATCAATAGCACGCCTGCTGAAGCAATCGCCAGGACTAATCCCCCCAGTGCAATCATGCCTGAAAAATAAGGATATTCGGTTACCGGGTAGTAGAAATGTCGGCTTCCCGGCGAGAGCGTTATGCTGGCCAACCTACCCATAGCAGCCAGAGATTGGGTGACCATTGCGATACCAAGATCTGAAGGATTCTTTACGGTGCTGTTGTCGATAAAGGTAATAAGCATGAGAACTGCAAGCAACAATATTGAAAGGGGCCACAATAACTTTGTTGTTTGCCTGTCCTTTGCTGAAAGATTGAACCAGAATAAACACCAAAGTATGGCGATAACCGGAGCCACCGCAATATAGGATGCCTTGGAAAACATGACTGCAGCAAAAGCAATCAGTGTTCCAATGGCATGCGGAGTAGAAAGTCCATGCTCACGTCTGGCAGTCACTGCGAGCCATAGGGCGAGCCAAGAAAACAATCCTGCAAGCACATCCTTTCGACCTGTGATCCAAACTACCATTTCTACATGCGCGGGATGTAAGGTGAAGAGTGCGGTTACGATCGCAGCAAACCAAGGTGCGGAGGTTGCTGCATCAGGCCTAAAATATCGCCATAAACTCATCGTCGTGGCATAAACTAGGGGTAGAGAAAGAAGATATAAAATCAGGTTATGTATGCGAAATGCGGCGGGATTAAAACCGAACAATGTCATGTCGATCCAGTAGGAAAGATCCCGTAGGGGTAAGAATTCAAAGACGTTGTAGGGTTCGGTAAATAGACGCCATAACTCGGAAAGCGGTAGCGAGGCGAGTTTCGAATTTAACGGGATGTAATCTTCGTCATCGGAAAAAAATGGGAAATTAAGCGCTTGCAGATAAGCAACAACCACGATCGCAATGCCGATCCCGATCGGGATCAGGTGGGAAAATTGCCTAAGTCTTGATGCGCCAAGCGGTAACATCGTTTTCTCTGTTTTCGATGTATGTGGATTCCAGTTATCAGGTATTCATTTTTTTATATTACACCTAAAAGTTACTGGCCGGAACGACCGGTATCAGGCAGTTGTTAGGAGCCAGATCTAGCCTTGATCCAGAATAAATGGTGGCAGGTAATGTGATACTGAGCTACCGCTATGACGCTTTCTCTGTCGAAGAACCGGTTAATTGAATAATAATGGCAACCCACGTAATATCTCCTACCGTGCGGGTGTAGTTCAATGGTAGAACGGCAGCTTCCCAAGCTGCATACGACGGTTCGATCCCGTTCACCCGCTCCATTCACATTGTGGCGGTTACTTAGGTGTAACGTCCGTCACCACGGGATGCTGGTCGTGCATCACGATCCGAACGACGAATGCCACTGCGAGAAGGTTGGCCGTAATTGCCACATATCCTACCTTCTCATAGCCGATGATCTGCCCCGCGCTGTTTTGCGTGATGATGAAACCTGCCAGTGTTGAAGCCAGTCCACTGGCCAATTGCTGAATCGAGGCATTGAGCGACATGAACGTGCCTCGCAATTTGGGCTGCGCCGCCGATGTGATGATGGCCATGGCTGGAATCATGCGACCTGAAACAAGGACAAAAAAAGCAGTGGTGCAAACCAACCATAGCCACAAAGGCGCAACGCCAATATTTGTTACGACGAATAGCGGAACCAGAGCAGTAATGGCGAGCAGACGATAGATCTCGATTTTGCCGCGCAGGTCGGCCCAATGCCCGATGAGTCTTGCGCTGATCAGGGTCGCTGCGCCCCCCGTGAGGTAAATGAGGGGGATGTCATGCAAGGAAATGCCGACGTTGCCTACCGCATATATTGTGATGTAGGGAATCACCGTGAAGCCGGAGAAAAGCAGGAGTCCTGTAAACAGCAGCGCACGCAGATGGTTAAAATCTTTCACTACTTCAAATATTTCCACGAATGGGTGGGCGCGCTTATGTACGCTGATATGTTGGCGAAGCTCAGGCAGGATGCGCGACCCAATCATGATAAACAATATGGATAAAACTGCGATCAGGATGAAGGGCGCTCGCCATTGGAAGTGATTAGCCAGCCACAATGACAACGGTACACCTGCGATGGTGGAAATCGAAAATGCCGTTGACACGATCCCGCTGGCTTTTGCTCGACGTACAAATGGGATTACGTCACCGATGATCGTTTGTACCATCGCACCCATCACCCCCCCGAATGCTCCCGCAAGGCCACGTGCGATCAACAGGGAGGTGTAACCCGGCGCCAGTCCGCATGCCAGCGTGGCCACCCCGAACAATGAAAACATGATCAACAGAAGTCGTTTGCGCTCGAACCTGTCTACAAAGGTCGAAGCCAGCAGCCCGGAAAATGCGGCACTGAAGCTGTAGGATGCCACGAGCAAGCCGAACTCGTGCGTACCGATGCCGAACGCATCTATTAGTATGGGACCCAGCGGCATCATGATCATGAAATCGAGGATATGGCTGAACTGGATGCCTGCAAGCGTCAGCAGCAAGTATCTTTCTTTTTGAAGTGAAAGTGTGTTTTCCACAGCGGTGTTGCCAGTGAGTGTGAATATGTGATTCTAACGTTATGAATCCCCGACAAGAAATATTACTTCAAAGGACAGTGCTAAAATCCCCTCCTGATTTATTGGTTTCCTAGTATCTCTATATGCCGCAACCATCTTACGTCCATCTCAGGCTACACAGCGAATATTCCATTTCAGATGGCATGGTGCGTCTGGGCGAGGCAGTATCTGCTGCAAGAGGCAATGCAATGCCGGCACTAGCTCTGACCGACCTGAATAACTTCTTTGGACTGATCAAGTTCTACAAGTCGGCGCGTAGTGCGGGTATAAAGCCAGTCATTGGTTGCGATGTGTTCATCACGAATAACACGGATCGAGACCGTCCATACCGTATGTTGTTGCTATGCCAGAGCGAAGCGGGTTATTTGTTGTTGTGCGGTTTGCTGACGCGCGCCTTTCTTGAGAATCAGCATCGAGGCCGAGCGGAATTGCGCCGAGAATGGTTCCATCATGGTACGGAAGGATTGATCGCTCTGTCTGGTGCACATCTAGGCGATGTCGGTAATGCGCTGTTGTCGGGCAATTCCATGCAAGCAGCGCAGTATGCTCAGGAATGGGCGGGGTTGTTCAATAACCGCTATTACCTGGAAGTGCAGCGTGCCGGATTTGCGGACGAGGAATATTACATACAAGCTGCGATTCAGCTTTCCGCAGAGGTGGTGTTGCCCGTAGTTGCCACCCATCCGGTGCAGTTCCTGACGGCTGAGGATTTTAAGGCACACGAAGCGCGGGTGTGTATTGCCGAAGGCTATGTACTCAATGACAAACGTCGTATACGGTCATACACGACACAGCAGTATTTCAAGACCCAGAATGAAATGGCCGAGCTTTTCGCTGATCTGCCGGAGGCGTTGCAGAACAGTGTCGAGATAGCGCGGCGCTGCAATCTAACGCTTACACTCGGGAAACCACGCCTGCCAGATTTTCCAACCCCGCAAGGGCAGGGGTTGGACGATTATCTGCGCGTTCAATCCGTAGCAGGTTTGGAGTTGCGCATGGAAATGCTCTATCCAGACGAGCAGGAACGCGCCAAGCGTCTGCCCGATTACCAGCAGCGTCTGGCATTCGAGACCGATACCATCATCAAGATGGGCTTTCCCGGCTATTTTCTGATTGTTGCAGATTTCATTCGCTGGGCAAAGGAAAATGGTGTTCCGGTCGGCCCGGGACGGGGTTCCGGCGCAGGATCGCTGGTGGCATATAGTCTTGGTATTACCGATCTCGATCCGCTGCGCTATGGGCTGCTTTTTGAACGTTTCCTGAACCCGGAGCGCGTGTCGATGCCGGATTTCGATGTGGACTTCTGCCAAGACGGTCGCGAACGTGTCATCGAATATGTCAAAAGCAAATATGGTGCAGAATGTGTGTCTCAGATAGCAACCTTTGGAACGATGGCATCCAAAGCAGTGATCAGGGATGTTGGGCGGGTGATGGATTTCCCCTACGGGTTATGCGACCGATTGTCCAAGGCTATCCCGTTAGAAGGTGTCAAGCCGGTGTCGCTGAAAAAGGCGCGGGAGATCGAACCCGAGATATCCGCAATCGCCGAGAGCGAGGAAGGCGTACCAGAACTGTTGGAGTTGGCCGAACGTCTAGAAGATCTCACTCGTAACGTCGGCATGCATGCTGGCGGTGTGCTGATTGCACCTGGCCAGCTCACGGATTTTTGCCCTTTGTATTGTGCTGACAGTAGTGCCAGCGTTGTAAGTCAGTTCGACAAGGACGATGTAGAGGACATCGGCCTCGTCAAGTTTGACTTTCTTGGCTTGCGCACATTGACTATTCTTGATTGGGCGATGCGTCATGTGGCGCGTCTTGCCGGTGGGACGGCGCCCTTTTCGTTGGAAGCCATGTCGCTGGAAGATGCCGCGACCTACGAACTTCTTAAGAATGCCAATACCACTGCTGTCTTCCAGTTGGAATCACGTGGCATGAAGGACATGCTGAAACAGGCGAAGCCGGATCGCTTCGAGGACATCATCGCCCTGGTGGCGCTTTATCGCCCTGGCCCTATGGATCTGATTCCTGATTTCGTGCGCCGCAAGCACGGCGAAAAATTCGATTACCCTCATCCTGACGTAGAGCCAGTCCTGCAAGAGACCTACGGCATCATGGTTTACCAGGAACAGGTGATGCAGATGGCGCAGATCGTCGGCGGTTACAGCCTGGGGGGTGCGGATCTTTTGCGCCGTGCGATGGGCAAGAAAAAGGTTGAGGAGATGGCGCAGCATCGAGAGATATTTATCGAGGGCGCACTAAAAAACGGCACAACGAAAGCACTGGCCGGTAATTTGTTTGATTTGATGGAGAAATTTGCTGGGTACGGCTTCAACAAATCGCATGCGGCGGCCTATGCATTGGTGGCATATCAGACCGCCTACTTAAAAGCGCATCATCCGGCTGCCTTCATGGCTGCAACGCTTTCCGGTGACATGGACAATACTGACAAGGTTCACATCTTCTATTTGGACGCGTTACAGCAAACCATATCGCACCAGGGGTCCGGAGAGAATTTGAAGATATGCGTGCTGCCCCCGGACGTGAACAGTTCCGCCTATGTGTTCTCACCCGTGGATGAGACAACGATTGCCTACGGCTTGGGGGCGATCAAGGGAACAGGTGCGGCGGCGATA
>JAHEDW010000036.1 GCA_024641025.1 Gallionella sp. | reverse complement strand
AACGAGTTCGGTTTCGATTACCTTCGCGACAACATGGCGACGCATGTTGATGAGCGTTTCCAAAGGCCGCTCAATTACGCCATCGTGGATGAGGTTGATTCTATCCTGATCGATGAGGCGAGGACACCATTGATCATTTCCGGACAAGCCGAAGATAGTGTTGATGTTTATGTTCGCATAGACAAGCTTGTATCTCAGTTAAAACGCAAGGCCGGGGAGATTGAGGAAGAGGGACCGGGTGATTTCAGCGTAGACGAGAAGAATCATCAGATACTACTGACCGAATCTGGCCATGAACATGCCGAGGAAATACTCGCAGAGGCAGGACTTCTGCCGGTTGGCGGTAGCCTGTACGACCCCGCGAACATCACTCTGATACACCATTTGTATGCCGCATTACGTGCACACAACCTGTATTTTCGCGATCAGCATTATGTGGTGCAGGATGGCGAGGTGGTGATTGTCGATGAGTTTACTGGTCGCTTGATGTCAGGACGGCGCTGGTCGGATGGGTTGCATCAAGCTGTAGAAGCAAAAGAAGGGGTTCCTATTCAAAAGGAAAACCAGACACTTGCTTCAATCACCTTCCAGAACTATTTCCGGCTATATAAAAAACTGGCAGGAATGACCGGTACTGCAGATACAGAAGCATACGAGTTCCAACAAATTTACAATCTGGAAACCGTGATCATCCCACCTCATCGCCCGACCATCCGCAAGGATATGATGGATAAGGTATACCTCACCGCCGATGAGAAATATCACGCAGTGATTGATGATATCAAGGATTGCTATGAGCGTGGACAACCGGTTCTGGTGGGGACCACTTCAATTGAAAATTCTGAGTTGCTGTCGGGTTTGCTGGAGCGTCAAAAATTCCCGCACCAAGTGCTAAATGCCAAGCAACATGCACGCGAAGCAGAAATCATTGCCCAAGCAGGACGACCCAAGATGGTGACCATTGCCACCAACATGGCTGGTCGCGGCACTGACATCGTCCTTGGTGGCAATGTCGAGAAGCAGATCGAACTGGTTCGCGAAGAAGCATCAATCGAAGATGCAGACAAGCAGCAGCAAATTTCCCGGTTAAAGGAAGAATGGCAACAATTGCACCAGCAAGTATTGGATAGTGGGGGGTTGCATATAATCGGGACTGAACGCCACGAATCTCGCCGTGTAGACAACCAGTTACGTGGCCGATCAGGTCGTCAAGGCGATCCGGGGTCCAGTCGCTTTTATTTGTCGCTCGAAGATCCATTGTTGCGTATTTTTGCATCGGATCGGGTTGCAGCGATCATGAATAAGTTCAAGATGCCGGAAGGTGAGGCTATCGAGCATAGCTGGGTGACAAGGGCAATCGAGAATGCTCAGCGCAAAGTAGAAGCACGTAACTATGATATGCGCAAACAGATTCTCGAGTACGATGATGTGGCCAACGATCAACGAAGGGTGATCTATCAGCAGCGCAGTGAGTTGCTGGAAAGTATGGATATATCCGAGACAATACGCGCTATGCGGGAAAACGTACTCGAGGATACCATCAGCCTGCATATTCCCCCGCACGCTATGGAAGAACTATGGGATGTCCCTGCCCTTGAAAGCGCGTTGAACGCCGAGTTCAGGCTTGATTTGCCTCTGGTTAAGTGGCTTGAGGTGGACAAGACCCTTGACGAGGATGGATTGCGAAAGCGCATCAAAGAGCAGGCTCAGCAGCTATATCAGGAAAAAGTAGATGCTGTAGGCGCAGAAGGCATGCATCATTATGAACGCGTGATAATGTTGCAAAGTATCGATGTGCATTGGCGTGAGCATCTTGCATCACTTGATCACTTGCGTCAGGGTATTCACCTGCGAGGTTATGCACAAAAAAATCCCAAGCAAGAATACAAACGCGAAGCATTCGAGCTGTTCGCTATGATGCTTGAGGCTATCAAGCGTGAAGTTACCCAAGTGCTGATGACTGTACAGGTTCGCAGCGAAGAGGATGTCGAGTTAGCAGAGGCTCGACCTGCTCCGGGAAATGTTCAATATCATCACTCCGATTATGATCAGGCGTTGGGCGAGTCGGCGGATCAGCGGTCAACCGAAGAGGAGCATAAACCGTTTGTGCGCGAAGGCCAGAAAATTGGTCGAAATGATCCTTGCCCATGTGGTTCTGGTAAAAAATACAAGCAATGCCACGGCAAGTTGAGCTGATTGATAAAGGAGAAGGTGATGTCTTTAGTCATTGATACGCTGAGAACCTCGACTATTACCGAAGAATTGAATGAAGCCGAAATAGAAATACTTGCAGATCTCTCTGAGATTCAGGACTTCAAGGCAGGGACAGCAATCGTGAAGCAGGGAGATGAGCACCCCGACAACCTTTACATTCTTGCGCATGGTGATATCGAGGTAAAAATCAAGAATGGGACTCAAGAGTCCATCATTCACATTCTCAAGCCTGGGGATTTGGCAGGTATTATCAATTTCGTAGGTGGCGCGCTGAGCAGTGCGACACTCTCTGCGGTCGGAAATACCAAGGTGCTGAGTCTGGAACGAGCTAAATTCGAGACGCTGATCAATTCACATCCGATGATTGTCTACAAAGTGATGCGAGGCGTAGTGCGCAACGTACATGGCATCGTTCGACGAGTAAATAGCGAGACCGCGGAATTGAGCAACTATATCTATCGTGCTCGCGGCCGATACTGACAGTCATAACCAAAGAATCCATTACCATGCCGGTCAATCTGACTTCCCCCGTTGCGGCACAACTATTGCCCGTTGCGGGCATTTCATTGGGCATCGCTGAAGCTGGTATCAAGCGACCCAATCGCAAGGATTTGCTGGTAATGCAAATCTGTCCTGGTGCACGGGTTGCTGGTGTGTTCACATCGAACCGATTTTGTGCTGCGCCTGTTATTGTGGCGCGCGAACATCTCACAAAGGATCAAGGCATACGTGCACTATTGGTCAACACCGGCAACGCCAATGCAGGCAACGGCGAACAGGGCATGCAGGATGCGCGTACTAGCTGTGCCGCCTTGGCTGGACTGCTTAACTGCAAGGATACTCAGATATTGCCGTTCTCCACGGGGGTGATCATGGAGCCGTTGCCGCTAAGCAAGCTAGCCGCCGGTTTGCCAGCTGCAGTAGCCAACATGCGTGAGGATAACTGGTTCGACGCTGCTCAGGCAATCATGACGACAGACATCGTAGCCAAAGCGGTATCAAGACAAGTTTCGGTAGAAGGTAAGTCAATTACAATCACCGGCATCGCAAAGGGATCTGGCATGATCCACCCTAATATGGCAACCATGCTCGGTTACATTGCTACGGATGCGAAGATATCTCAATCTGTTTTGCAGCAAATGGTAAGTGAGGCTGCAAATCGGTCATTCAACTGCATCACCGTGGATGGCGATACTTCGACAAACGATGCGCTGATGCTGATCGCAACAGGTAAGGCTGCAAACCCAGAAGTTCAATCGGTCAACAGCGAGGCCGGCAAGGCATTGCAGGATGCCTTGACCGAGGTTGCAATCTGGTTGGCGCAAGCTATCGTTCGCGATGGCGAAGGCGCGACCAAGTTTATTACCGTACGTATCGATGGCGGCAAGAGCGAAGTGGAGTGCAAGAAGGTTGGCTATGCCATCGCACGCTCACCCTTGGTAAAAACCGCATTCTTTGCTTCAGACCCCAATCTCGGGCGTATCCTCGCCGCGATTGGCTATGCGGGCATAAATGATCTGGATGTTGACTCAATAAAGCTGTATCTGGATGATGTGCTGGTTGCGGAAAATGGCGGACGCGCTTCCAGTTATAACGAAGCAGCAGGTCAGCGAGTGATGCAGCAAGCGGACATCACGATACATGTGATTCTGAATCGTGGTGCCGCGAATGCAGTTCTGTGGACCTGCGATTTTTCTTACGATTACGTGAAAATAAATGCCAGTTATCGAAGCTAATATTTCTAGGAGCATGAGTATGAATAACAAAATTTTTGTTGCATTCCTTAGTATTTCACTAATCGCGTTTTCTGTATTTTCCACAGGTTGTGGCGATCAGTCTCAGAAAGATGCCGCTAATTACCAACAGGGCATCGATGCTTACGCCAAAGGTGACTTTGTGGTCGCATTGGAGAAACTCAAACCAATTGCAGAACATGGCAATCCAGATGCACAGTTCAGGCTTGGATTGATGTACCGCGAAGGCAATGGTGCCCCGAAGGATGACAAGCAAGCAGTGGTCTGGTTGAGCAAGTCAGCAGAGCAGGGGCAATTAGAGGCTCAGGAGAATCTTGGTTTCAGTTATGCGAAAGGTCAGGGCGTTGAGCGCGATTGGGTGCAAGCCGATAAATGGTTCAGTATAGCGGCGGCTTTAGGCAAGGAATCTGCCGTCAATAACAAGCAGGTCGTCGAAGTCCACATGCAGCCTGAACAGATAGCCGAGGCGAGTGCATTAACACAAGAATGGCTTAAAATGCACAAGAAATAACCGGATGGGGTGAAACGGGCACAGCAGAAGCATCCTTACATAAGGCATTCAATCATTGGATAAACTTGACCGTTTTCTAGACCGTGCAGAACGGTTGATGGAAAAGCTGGAACGCACCCTGCCCAAGTTTTCATCGGGAATCGTTCCGGACTGGGATTCAGCGCATGCTTTCCGTTGGGAGCATGGTAGGTTGGCAGTAGTGCAACACCCCCATGACATCCGACTTGAAGACCTGCTGAACATCGAGGAGCAAAAGCAACTCATCGTACAGAATACTCGTCAGTTTGTAAGTGGTTCCCCTGCCAACAACGTGCTGCTTACTGGTTCACGCGGCACAGGAAAATCATCACTGGTCAAGGCACTTCTCAATGAGTATAAAGTGGATGGATTGCGCCTGATTGAAGTTGGCAAGCCTGCACTGGCGGATTTGCCGCATATCATTGCGTTGGTTGCAGGTCGACCGGAGCGTTTCGTCCTTTATTGTGACGATCTTTCCTTCAATGCAGATGAGCCAGGGTATCAGGCGCTCAAGGCCGCACTGGACGGCTCGCTTGTGGCCTTCGCTGACAACATGCTCATTTATGCTACTTCTAACCGCCGCCATCTGATGCCGGAATCGATGCAAGAAAATCTTGCGACGAAATATGTCGGAGATGAAATACATCCATCAGAAAGCATCGAGGAAAAAATTTCGCTTTCCGAGCGTTTCGGATTGTGGGTGTCGTTCTATCCGTTCTCGCAAGAAGAGTATCTTGCCATTGTTGCACACTGGTTGCGTCATTTCGGTTCGTCCGGAGAGATGGATGAGTTTGCACGTCAGGCAGCGCTGCAATGGGCGATACAAAGAGGTTCACGGAGCGGTAGGGTTGGATGGCAGTTTGCGAGGGATTGGGCAGGCAAGCAAGCATGCGGTAAATAGGTTTGTTCAACGTGGCGCCAGTCAATCACTTGGCCGTAAGTTTTTTTAGTACTGCCAGATAGATTGGTAGAACAACGCCACAATCAGAAACAACAGCCTTGTGGCTAGGCCTTGGCGAAGTTGAAAGATCACTTTGAACAGCAAAACCGAACAGGCAAAAATTGTTGAAGTCGCTGCAGCTGTCCTGCAGCGTGAGGATGGATATTTCCTGTTGGCACAACGTCCATCTGATAAGATCTGGGCAGGGTATTGGGAGTTTCCTGGTGGCAAAATTGAGCCCGGTGAAACGCCACATCATGCACTGTTACGCGAGCTTCACGAGGAACTGGGCGTCTCGGTTCAAACTGCATATCCTTGGATTACGCGAGTTTTTACTTATCCGCACGCTACGGTCCGGCTGAATTTCTTTAGAGTGACGGCATGGAACGGTGATATGCACCCGCATGAAGGGCAGCAATTTTCCTGGCAACGCGTGCCGGATGTCAATGTGTTTCCTTTGTTGCCGCCCAATGAGCCCATCCTCCATGCACTTGAGTTACCTGCGTTGTATGCGATCAGTAATGTACGTGAACTAGGAGAGGATGAGTTCTTGGGTCGGTTAGATACCGCGCTTAGGAATGGTTTGCGGCTTGTGCAATTGCGCGAGAAGGAATATTCACGCGAAAAAGTTAGGGAGATCGCGCTGAAGATGTTGTCGCTTACGAAACAGCATGGCGCGCGTTTGCTTATCAATTCCGACATCGAGTTAGCGCAGGAAGTCAGTGCGGATGGCGTGCAGCTGACTGCTGCTCAGCTTGGTAAGTTGCATAAGCGTCCTTCTGTTGATTGGTGCGCTGCCTCTTGTCACAATGCTGATGAGTTGCGACGTGCAGAACTGTTGGGATGCGATTTTGTGCTACTGAGCCCAGTGTTGAAGACACAATCGCATCCGGGTGCACCTCAACTGGGTTGGGAAAATTTCTCGTCTATCATCAATGGTTCTTCGATACCGGTATATGCGCTAGGTGGTTTGTCACACGCTGACTTAGAGACTGCATGGCAGCATGGTGCACACGGTATCAGTTTGATGCGTCAGGCCTGGTGAGGAGGTTTAGTAAATTCCTGCTCATGATCGTCTGCAGGTTGTGCCAGGCGATACTCCTCGTTGGCCCACTTGCCCAGGTCAATCAGCTTGCAGCGTTCGCTACAAAATGGGCGAAAGCGGTTGCCTGTATCCCATTGATGTTCTTTGCCGCACTGCGGACAGGTGACGATGGGTGGTTGCCTGGATGTCATGGTCAGGGTAGGGTAAAAAATGTCAGCTCGAATGGAACGTCCTGTTCGAACTGAGTCGATTTCGCAGCATAGTCGGCGTTTATGAAACGAATGTTGAGGGCATACTTGTTGGCACTAATTTCAGGTATGCATGACAATTCTTTCTTGATTCTTACTCTCAATATCTGTGCAATACGCCCCCCCTGCATTTGCTGGAAAGCGCCGTTGCGCGCGGTAAGATTAAGTACCTTGCCGTTTTCGCGAAGCAGACGGAGGATGATGTTCAAGCCGGCATTCAGAGGAAGGAACGGCGCAAGCCAAGTTCGAAGGTCATTCCGTCGTTTATCAGGATGCTGTTGCTGCCAGTAGTGATAAGAAGGCAGGTCAAACTCACAGGTTCCCCCCGGCATCACTGCACGCTGCTTGATTCCCATCAGCCATTCGTTTTCTCTCAGTCTCTGTCCGATCTTCCCGGTCATGGCAAACAGATCTGCAGATGCTTGATCGATCTCTGACAGGATGGATTCAAGCGCATTTTCAGAAATATCTGGATTGTTATGAAGCCCGGAAAGAGCCCGCTTTTGGCGCTCAAGCTCCTGGAGTAATTCGGATTTCAAATCGGCGCGACAGGCAACCTCAAGGATTTCGAATAGTGTTATTAGAGCAGTGTGGTGATCTTTGCTGTTTTCATGCTTGATGAAGTGTTCGATCCGCGCGAACAGGTCCTCAAGGCGCAACAAGGTGCGCACTTTTTCATTGATCGGAAACTCATAACTGATCACGCTGTTGCTGTCCGCAGTATTATGGTGAAAATATTGATAACGAAAGATATATTGAATGACCGCATAACGTCAATTGCTGTTCACATAACGTTTATGCAAAACGGATACTTGTTCTGCTAGGACATCCATGTCGGCATCATTGTGTATAACATCATCAGTAAGCTTTAGAAGTTCTGCGCGAGGGGTCTGCTGGTCGATGATGGAATATACTTCCGCTTCGCTTATCTTGCTGCGTCCGACGACGCGGGATACTTGTTTTTCTTTGGCACAATCTACCAGAAGTACTCGCTGAACCATCTTTTGGAACCCGGGGCTTTGAAAAAGTAAAGGCACGATTATGATGATGTAGGGTGCGCTGTTGAATTCTTTAATTTTTCCCCTGGCATTTTCCAGGATTAGCGGGTGAAGGATATTTTCCAATTGTCGCTTTGCGGTAGCATCAGAAAAGATCAATCCGCGCATCTTGTCTCGGTCCAATGAACCGTCATTTTTGATGTATTCATTTCCGAACGTTGAGCGGATCGCTTGAATCGCCGCACCATCTGCTTTTGTAAGGTTGTGGGCGATCACATCCGTATCGATGATGCCGGCGCCAAGTTTCGCGAACATATCCGAAACCGTACTCTTGCCGCATCCTATTCCCCCAGTAAGGCCGATGCATAATGTCATGGCGTGCCCAGTAAATGCAAATATTCCTGTGTCAGCTGTTGACCCCAGAATAGGGCGATCAATCCTCCACCGGCGAGGTATGGGCCAAATGGAATGGGAATGTTTCGTCCATGCTTGATTGTAACGACCAGCGTGATGCCGACCAACGCACCAACCAGCGATGAAAGCATAATGATCAAGGGTAGCATTTGCCACCCCAGCCAAGCACCTAGTGCAGCAAGCAGCTTGAAATCGCCAAAGCCCATTCCTTCCTTGCCGGTAATGAGCTTAAACATCCAGTAGACACTCCACAGAGAAAGATAACCAAACATTGCACCCAGTACGGCGCTGGACAAGCTAGTAAAGACACCGAACAGGTTGAACAGCAACCCAGTCCAGAGCAACGGCAGCGTGATGTCATCCGGCAACAATTGTGTATCGAAATCGATCGCAGTCAGCGCCAGCAATGACCAGACCAGTAGAAGCGCTCCCATTGCAGCCCAACCAAATCCATAGTGCCAGGCAGCAAATGCGCACAGGATACCGCTGACAGCTTCGATGATCGGGTAGCGCAATGAGATTGCTGCACCGCAACCTTTGCATTTACCGCGCAATAGCAGGTAACTCAAGATAGGAATGTTTTCCCATGCACTGATGACATGGTTGCAGTGAGGGCAGGCTGATCTGGGGACGACGAGATTGTATTGTTTGTGTGGAGAATGCCCTGAATCGATAGCATGGATTTGTTCTGGTGAATCCGGATGGCAAATTTCAGTATCAGATAGGTGTTCGCCACTTTTCCAGAGGGACAACTCGGCACATTGCTGCTGCCATTCCAGTTCCATCATCTTTGGCAATCGATGGATCACTACATTGAGAAAGCTGCCGACCAGCAGGCCCAATATGCCACTCATGATGGTGAACAACAGGGGTGAAGATTGGAGAAGATGGAATAATTCAGACATGTTTGCCGTATCAGTTAAGTTAGCTTGAATTGGATTATTCCTGGATTGAACTTCTGTCCATCAGCCCACTTTACCAAAGTGAACCTGCGAAAGGCATTGTCGAGAATGTTGTTCAGGAAAACTGGTTTGATGGCAACGGCTATCCGGATTCGGAGACATTCAACAACTGGGGTAGGGCGTACCCCAGTTTCAGCCGAGCTCATTAAATAACTTCGCCCATCTTGAAGATAGGTAGATACATCGCAACCACCATGCCGCCAATCAGTGTGCCGAGCACTACCATGATCACTGGTTCCATAAGGCTGGAGATAGCTGCTACAGCATCATCGACTTCAGCCTCGAAGAAATCTGCCACTTTGCCAAGCATTGCATCAAGTGATCCGGCCTCCTCACCAATCGCGACCATTTGTAGCACCATGCTTGGGAATACCTCGGTGTTCTGCATCGATGCGGTAAGGCTGTTGCCGGTACTTACTTCGCGCTGGATGTTTTTGGTGGCTTCGTAATAAACCTGATTACCTGCAGCGCCTGCGACCGAATCAAGAGATTCGACCAAGGGTACGCCGGCAGCAAACATTGTGGAAAGCGTACGGGTCCAGCGGGCGATTGTTGCCTTGCGGATCAATTCACCAAAAATTGGTAGTTTTAGTAAAAGTCTATCCATGATGTGCTGCATTCTCTTGCTGCGTTTCCAGACATAGAAAAACGCATAAAAACCTCCACCAATGCCCGAGAAGATCAGATACCAATATTCTACAAAGAAATCGGAGATGGACATCAGCAGAAGGGTTGGTGCCGGAAGATTTGCGCCAAATCCCTCAAACAGTTCTTTAAAGGCTGGAATCACGAAGATCATTATCACGGCGGTGATGATGAAAGCAACAACAATGATTGAAATCGGGTAGAACAGTGCGGATTTGATTTTGCTCTTGAGCGCCAGGGTCTTTTCCATATAGGTCGCCAAGCGTTCCAGAAGAGCATCAAGTATGCCGGCAGCTTCACCTGCGCCAATCAGGTTGCAATAAAGATCGTCAAAGTACAGCGGATACCTTTTGAATGCCTGTTGCAAGCTACTGCCGGTTTCCACCTCGGTCTTGATATCGAGCAGCAATCTTGCAACCGAGGGATTGCTGTGTCCTTTGCCAACAATATCAAAAGCCTGGAGTAACGGAACACCGGATTTCATCATGACGGCGAGCTGTCGTGTAAAAAGCGTAATATCCTTGGCTGTGATGGCCTTTCCTGTAGAACGTAAGCGTTTGATTTTAATGACATTGACACCTTGGCGTCGCAGATGAGCGGAAACACTTGCCTCACCTGGTGCGCGCATTTCACCCTTAACCAGTTTGCCGGATTTGTCCTTCCCTTCCCAGCTATACGGGTATTCCTTTGGTTTTTGTGCCTTTGCAGCAACAGCCATAGCGTCTTCCTTGGTTCACTTAATAAGTGTTGCGGGCATGATGCCGAGCTTTATGCTTCTTGTAAAGCAAGGTGTCGGGCCACAGAATAACCGGACTAAGTATCGCGAGCCCATAAAATGGTACCTATTGCTGCTTTGTGGGTTGAGCAGGGAAAATACGTGCAACCTTCACAATGCGATCCTGGGTCTGGATTATCTCTATAGGATATCCCGCGATTTTCAGGCTGGTGCCGGTTTCAGGTATATCTTCAAGATGTTCAAGGATCAGGCCATTCAAGGTTTTAGCACCCTCTAGTGGCAGATGCAGCCCCAATTTTCGGTTTATTTCGCGCAGGCTTCTGCTGCCTTCAAGGAGGAAACTCCCGTCCTCATGCCGCATGAATTTTCCGGACTGGGAGGGGGATTGAGTTGTGAATTCCCCGACGATTTCTTCGAGGATGTTCTCCAAGGTTACTAATCCAAGCAGCTCACCATATTCGTCTACTACCAAGCCCAGACGCCTGTGACGTTCTTGAAACTGCTGAAGTTGCTTGAGCAAGGGCGTATCAGAAGGAATGAAATAAGGTTCCTTCAGTATTTTGCGAAGCTCGTCAAGGTCCAAAGTCGCCTCAAGCAACAGCGAAGGTACGCGTTTGAGGTGCAGAATGCCGATAACATTGCTGGGCGTGTCAGCATAAACCGGTAGCAGGGTGTGGTGGCACGTGATGATCTGCTGGCGCAATTCAATCGGATCCGCGTTTATATCAAGTGCTTCGATCAAATTGCGCGGAACCATGACATCGTTTACGGTGATTCGTTCCAGATCTACCAGGTTCAGCAGCATCTTTTGGTGCTTGCGAGGGAGGAAGTGTTCGGCATCCAATACCAGGCCACGCAGTTCTTCCAGTGTTACCTTCTGTTTGCTTTGATCTGTCAGTATTCTTATACGAAAAATCCACAGAAATCCTTTTACTATCGCCGTGGCTATCGAGACCACTGGATGAAACAAGGTGATCAGTGGTGTAAGCACATAACTGGCAGGCAGAGCAATGCGCTCGGGATAACTTGCCGCAATTATTTTTGGCATGATCTCGCTGAATACAAGTAGCGCGAAAGTGACAGCCAGCGTTCCGACAAGAATTGCCAAGTCGTTTTGTCCGTAAAGTCGAAGGATAATGATATTGGTTACTGCCGCTGCCGCGACATTGAGCAGAGTATTTCCCAGCAGAATTGAGCCGAGAAGTTTATCTACTTTGCCTAGTAGGCGGTTCACCAGTTTGGCACTGTGTTTTCCTTTGCGAACCAAACTGTTTAGGCGGTAGCGGTTGATAGCCATCATGCTGGTTTCCGAGCCTGAAAAGAACCCGCTGCAAATCAGCAGCAAAAACAGGATCGCAAACAACGTGCCTATGGAGATATCGTCCAAAGTGAAGATTCGGTTGTTTTGACGAGAAGAATAGTGTGCGAGTGGTGTGCGTGTGTCAAGATGCGCGTTTTTTGCTTACAGCCATCAGTGCCACTCCGGCAATCACCATTGGCAAACTCAGCCATTGTCCCATACTCATCCCCAAGGACAACAGGCCAAGAAAATCATCCGGCTCGCGAGTAAATTCGACGAGGAACCTAAAGCCTCCATAACCAATCAGGAATAGGCCCGAGATCATGCCAACTGGACGCTTCTTGCGAGCATAACTCCAAAGAATCACGAACAATAGCAGACCTTCAAGTGCAAATTCATATAACTGAGATGGATGACGAGGCAGGTTATCCACTCTAGGGAAAATCATCGCCCATGGGATGTCTGCAGGGCGTCCCCACAATTCACCATTGATGAAATTGCCGATACGACCGAAAGCCAGTCCAGGCGGTACCAATGGGGCGATGAAATCAGTGATCTCTAGCCAGCGCAAATTCTTTCTACGTGCAAGTAATGCCATCGCGACCAAGACACCGAGAAATCCACCATGAAAAGACATGCCGCCTTGCCATACAAAGAATATTTCAAGCGGATGCGACAAATAGTAATCAGTTTTGTAAAACAACACATAACCCAGTCGTCCGCCAAGAATCACACCGAGCACACCGAAAAACAGTAGGTCATCAAGAAGCCTATTATCGAGTCTGGATTCGTTCAGTATGGTGATGCGTTTGCGACCCAACCATAAAAATGTCAGGAAGCCGGCGAGATACATAAGCCCATACCAGTGAACAGCAAGTGGACCGAGGTGGATGGCAACAGGATCGAATTGCGGATGAATTAACATATGGGAATCAGGTAAAATCGATATGACGATTATACGGATATCTCGGAGAATCGATCAAACTTGAGACATAAAAACAAAAGGGGGAGACGTGATAACTGCTCAGCAATTGAACAAGCAATTTGGTATCGGCAATCAACTGGTCTTCCGTGAGGATGCCAGTGGTCTGATTGTTGCAGATTTCGATAATGGGTATGCAGAGGCAAAGCTGTGTTTGCAGGGCGCACACCTTATGATGTGGCGACCAAAAAGCCAGTCTGTTCCTGTTGTGTGGCTGTCTCGAGACGCCAAACTTGCAATCGGAAAGTCCATACGTGGTGGTGCGCCAGTGTGCTGGCCGTGGTTTGGCGCACATGCGACAGAGCCCGGATTCCCAGGGCACGGTTTTGCGCGCACCGTACCGTGGCAGGTAATAGAGTCAGGAACTGAACCAGGTGGTGAAACCCGCATCACTTTGCGCCTGTTGGGGAGCGAGAAGACCCGGCCTCAGTGGCCGCATGACTCAAGGCTTGATCTGACAGTGATAGTCGGAGAGAAATTGCGTATGGAGTTGATCACTGAGAATACCGGCAATTCCGATTTCGTGATCGGTGAAGCCCTCCATACTTACTTCCAGGTTGGAGACATTGGCGCTGTACGCATAAGCGGACTGGATAATTGTGATTTTTGGGACAAGGTTGGCAATACTACCCTCAGGAAACAGTCTGGTGCGATTACGTTTTCTGGAGAAACTGACCGCGTATATGTCAATACAGATGCCGAATGTGTGATTGAGGATGATAAGCTGAAGCGTCGTATTCACGTCGCAAAATCAGGCAGCCGATCTACTGTTGTCTGGACTCCTTGGACAGAAAAAGCTAACAAGATGGGTGATATGGGGCAGCCCGACGGGTGGCGAGAAATGGTGTGCGTAGAATCAGGGAATGCAATTGAAAATGTCGTCAAGGTTGCGACTGGAACCCGACATGCTTTGATCGTCGAGTTTCGTGCAGAGCAAGTTTAGTGTTCCAAAAACTCATTGGATAATGGAATATAGTCGCGAGAAGTACATGCTTTGACTTTGTCAAGCAAGTCACCTTGCCGCTCTGGTAGTTATATACTGCCACACGTCTGAGCAAACCTACTCCTGATTTTTGGGTTAAGGTGGGGCTTGCTTTTAATATGAAGGCAGGACTGCAGGGTGGAGAAGTTGACCAGAATAGTAGGTTGGCAAAGCAGCCGGAGTTGATTAGAATCGCGGGCGAAGGAAAACCTTCGTAATGTTTCAGGGTATATTAATCATAAAATAAATCGGAGAATTAGAGTATGAAATCAATTATCGCAGGTATGGCTGTGGCAGGTTTGATGGTTGCTGGTAGCGCAATGGCAGCAGATATGCCAGATCTGGCCAAGAAAATGAACTGCACCGCTTGCCACGCAATCGACAAGAAGATCGTTGGCCCAGCATGGCAAGATATTGCCAACAAGTACAAAGGCGATGCAGGCGCAGCAGCATCACTGCAGGTAAAGGTATCCAAGGGTGGTTCTGGAAACTGGGGCACAATGCCTATGCCAGCAAATGACGCAGCCGGCACCAAGCAAGCTGAGATCAAGGAACTTGTTTCCTTTATTCTTGGCCTTGCAAAGTAAATATCAGCAAACAAAAAAATCAGGAGTAATCCTGGAAAAGCCGGCGAAAGCCGGCTTTTTTATTTGTCCGGCGACGTTTCTCAGTAAGTTGGCTGTCAACCAAATTCAGGACAAGTACGTTCTTAGCAATGTCGCCAGATTGCTGGTTGGCTAGTAGCGTGGGGTTGTTTTGAATTGGATGTAACTGAGAGAACCTCACTTTGTATTAATATTTCAATCATATTAGGAGTCCAAAAGCATGAAATCGATGATCATTGGCATTACATTGGCAGGTTTGATGGTTGCTGGCAGCGCAATGGCGGCAGAGATGCCAGCTCTGGCCAAGAAAATGAACTGCACCGCTTGCCACGCAATCGACAAGAAGATCGTTGGCCCAGCATGGCAAGATGTTGCCAACAAGTACAAAGGCGATGCAGGCGCAGCAGCAGCACTGCAGGTAAAGGTATCCAAGGGTGGTTCTGGAAACTGGGGTACTGTACCAATGCCACCAAATGACGCAGCCGGTACCAAGCAAGCTGAGATCAAGGAACTTGTTTCCTTTATTCTGGGCCTTGCAAAGTAAAGCTCCTGTTATAGTCTAAATATTCAGGAGAAATCCTAAAAAGCCGGCGAAAGCCGGCTTTTTATCGTCTAAATTATAGATAAAGTTAATGCATGTCTTGAGTCATCTGCCAGTTCAGGGTTTAATCCTACTGCCAACGAACAAAGATACAGGGAGAACTCATGAAAAATCTAAATCCAGCGTGGTGGCTGTTGATATTATTGCCTAAGCAGGCATTTGCAGCGGATGCTGCGATTGATGCTCTATTTGGTTCGATCAATGGATTTCTGGCACAGATAATTTTTCTGGACGTTTTTCCGGGTGAGCGAGACATGCCGTTCATTGTCGCGTGGTTAATCGTTGCCGCAGTGTTTCTGACCTTACGTTTCAACTTTGTTAACCTGCGATTGATGCGTCATGCGTTCAGAATTATTAGAGGGAAATACCGAACGGCAGATGATCAGGGTGAGGTTACATCCTTTCAGGCACTTTCAACTGCACTGTCCGCAACCGTGGGTTTGGGCAATATTGCCGGAGTGGCGATTGCCATATCAATTGGAGGTCCAGGTGCAACATTCTGGATGATTGTGGCAGGATTTCTGGGCATGACCACCAAGTTTACCGAGGCTAGTCTTGCACAGATGTATCGTGAAGTGCGTGCCGATGGCAGGTTGATGGGCGGTGCTATGGAATACCTATCAAAGGGGTTGGCGGAAAAGGGAGCACCGCGACTTGGCAAGATTCTCGCCATTATGTTTGCTATTTTCACCATACTTGGTTCGTTTGGGGCAGGGAGCGCGTTTCAGGTTAGCCAGTCAATGGGAGCAGTACAGGCACAAATCCCGTTCTTCAAGGAGATGCCGATCGCTTATGGTTTGTTGATGGCGCTTGCGGTTGGATTGGTGATCATCGGCGGATTACGCAGGATCGCACATGTCGCTGAGGCAGTGGTGCCGACCATGGTGATAATTTATGTTAGTGCGTGCCTATGGATTATTGGTAGCAATGCCACACTGGTTCCCGAGGCATTTGGAAAGATATTCAGCGAGGCATTCTCGCCAATTGCTGTAACAGGTGGCATGATTGGAGTAATCGTGCAGGGTTTCAAACGCGCAGTTTTTTCGAGTGAGGCCGGCTTGGGTTCTGCAGCAATCGCACATTCCGCAGCCTCTGTGAAATACCCGGTCCGCCAAGGCTTAGTTGCCCTTTATGAGCCATTCATCGATACCGTGGTGATCTGCACAATGACTGCACTTGTCATTGTCATCACTGGGGTCTATAGCGCGCCAGAGTATGAAGCGTTGCGCGCATCAAGCCAAGGAGCGACTTTGACATCAGCAGCTTTCGCTACAATCTCTGACTGGTTCCCGATGATACTCACGCTTTCGGTGGTGTTGTTCGCTTACAGTACGGCAATCTCCTGGTCTTATTATGGTGAACGTTGCTGGGTATACGTGTTTGGTGAAAGTTATTCGATCCTTTACAAGATCATTTTCATTGGCTTCGTTATCGTCGCCTCGATTGCCAGCGCTTCCAATCTGGTAGATTTTACTGATCTGCTTGTATTGGCGATGGCATTTCCGAATCTCATTGGGTTATATGTGCTGAGCGGAAAAGTGAAGATTGCACTAGGGGAATACATGGCCAAGTTGGCAAGCGGTGAGCTTGATCGCGAGGCCGGGATCAGATGATAAGATTGAGGTAGGGAAGTGATGAGGCATATCTAGATATCACGCTGTGTTATTCGCGATGACGGAGCCCAGAATAAGGCCACGTATCTATTGAGGTCACCAACTCCTGGGGTTGGCGTTGCGCAGTCAGACAGAACTTCGACTGGAAAATATCCGTAATGAATAAATTATTTCTATCCTTGACCATCGCATTGCTCACTAGAAATACCTATGGAACATGAAAATGACAAGCACTTAAGTCTTTGAAGCAGGTTTGCCTGGCTGGGAAAAGACATGTCCATTGAGAGCACAAGAACGACGGTGAAAATCGAAAACCTAAATTAAGCATCTCTTTGTTATCCGAAATCTTGTTTGTCATGCGGCAGTAATGGTTCAGCACAACGGCGGCAATATCTTGCATCCTGAGCGTGACCTTCCAGCATGCAACGTGGACAGGCAATGACAATGTTCTGTTTCGCATGGCTGCGTGCCATTTCTACTGTCACAATCCCTGTCGGGACGGCAATAATCGCATAACCCAATATCATCACCATCGAAGCGATAGCCTGGCCGAGCGGAGTCTTGGGAGCGATGTCGCCATATCCAACGGTAGTCAACGTGACAATCGCCCAGTAGATTGATTCCGGAATGCTGCTGTAGCCGTTTCCTGGCCCCTCGACAGCAAACATCAGCGTGCCGAGTATCATCACAAGCAAAAGGATCGTGAAAAGGAATACCAGAAGCTTACGCCTGCTTGCGGCCAGTGCATGTGCCATCACGGCGCTTTCTTCAAGGTAATAGGCAAGTTTAAGAACCCTGAAGATACGAAGTAAACGCAACAGGCGCAATGCCAGTGCATAGGTCGGTGCGTTTATGAACAATGCAATATAACTCGGAAGCGTTGAAAGCAGATCGATGATTCCCATGAAGCTGAAAATATAGCCCGTAGGCTTTGTTACTGAGATTACCCTGGCGACATATTCCAGCGTAAAGATTATCGTGAACAGCCACTCCAGATAGAAGAGCGTCCTACTCCATTGTGCGTGAATGGATGCAACACTATCAAGCATTACTACCAGTACACTGAGTATGATGGAGATGACCAAGGCAATGTCAAAAGCCTTGCCCAAAGGGGTGTCAGCTTCGAAAATGACGCGATAGATGGTGTTGCGCCATGCGGCTCTTTGGTGTGCTTCGCTTGTCATTTAGAATTTCCTGCTCGGATTGGCCAGCTATATATTGCTTTTAATGTTCTTCAATCATTTCTGCGCGGAATAGATCCTTGCTGCTGCCGATAATAATCAGCAGTACCGCAGCATAAATAAACGTGGAAAGCATGATTACCCCGATAACAACTGCCTTGAACATTTCGTAGAATTCGAATGAAGCTGGAATCATGGTTAGCATCACTATGGACAATCCGCCCTTGATGCCAGCAAAAGTCAATACTCCCCACCAGCGAAAGTTAACATTTGCCATCCTTTCGGTCTTGTTGGTTATCCAGGCAAACAGCCCCATCATCACAGCGCGAATCAGCGTGGTAGCCAGGAACATGACCAGGATTTCAACCTTATATTTCCACAGTAAGCTCATATCAATCATTTCTGCCATTGCCACAAAAAGAATTGTATTTGCTACCATGGCAAGTAACTGGACATCCTCCTTGCTACGCAAGTGTCGGTCACGTTCATCAATCGTAGCCTTGATCCTTCCAAGAACTTTACCTATCAGGCCAGAGGTGGCGCTTTGATTTTGAACTTCCATTTGTAGTTCTTTTTCATCGCGCTCTATCCGAATGTTCTCTTCGTCGATGGCCTGGGTCATTACATGGTGTACGGTTATAGTGGCGAAGATACAAGCCAATATCCCTGACAAGTGCATGTGAGAGTGAGCCCCCAGTAAATTGAGCAAGACATAAAAATGCTCTGATAGCTCGAAGGCGCCATATCCAGTGATGATAAGCACCATCATTTCTGCGATTCGGTTTTCAGTTGATTTCATTGCAACCAGACCAGCAAATCCGACAGTCATGCCCACTACAACCGATCCTAAAATCACTTCGCCGCTGATTTCAGCCAAGTACAGGGTAGTTATCTCGCCACCACCCAGGGCAAACAACCCTACAAAGACAAAGACGATCAACGCAGTCGCGTCATTAAGCAGGCTTTCCCCTTCGGCTAGAATCTTAAGCCGATGAGGCAGCTCGAATTTCGAGAAAATACTGACCACAGAAACTGGATCAGTAGCAAGTACCATTGCAAATAATACAATGACAGCCGCATTGGAAAGATCATAATCGGCGAAAAGCCAGTTGGAGATAGATAACGCCATCAATACAGAAAGCACGACTGCGACAACGGCCAAGTAGAGCAAGCTGAGGCCGTGTTCTTTCAGGTCAGCCAGCTTGATTTCCAGTGAATCAGAAATAAGCAGGATCGGGAGCAAAAATACCACCAGAGAGGCAAAGTGGTCTGCGTCTCCAGTCAGCACTGGAATTTGACGAAATCCATAATGGGCAACAAACGAAAGAGCTATCAGACCCAGAGGAGATGGGATCCTAAGTTTATCCTCAAGTTGCAATGCCAGAAACAATATTCCAGCTACCATTAATAGTGATGCAATCATTAAGAGTCACCTTGAAGTCGTGAGAAAATATTATCTCTGTTTATTATCGCAGATATACTCTCAAGTAAATATTTGCATTGTGAAACTGTTGATGACGAAGGAGTTTAAGGCAGTTCAGGAGTAGATTTATTAGTCTTGAAAAACGACCTGTTGGCACTGAAACCTAGAAGTATCTGCCTGGTAATGCAGAGAAATTGTCTAATTATTGCTTCCGTGTGAACTCATAACCTTTATAGTTAAACGTCACGCTGTTGCCATGGATACTTAAGAGTCGTAATCCGGGAGAAACCTCTTCACCTTCACTGACCAAGCGGTCATTAATCAATGCTAGGCTGCCACCCTGTTCATTGTGTATATAGCCAGAAATCTTTAATTCTGGTAGGTCTGATAGCGGGTCAGCAGGCGCCGGTCTATTTAATTCAGGGGCAGGGCTAGGAGTTGCTTCTGGCTGAGTCGCTGGTTTTGTCGTCTGCTTCCTGCTGGACTTAACCTGAGCAGAAGGTAGTACACTTTTAGGCTTGGGCTTAGTCACAGGGGGTGTGGACTCGGTTACAGGGGGTGTGGACTCGGTTACAGGGGGTGTGGACTCGGTTACAGGGGCAGCCTTGGACTCAAATGCAAGCTCAAGACCAGGCAATTTTTGTTCGGTTAACGACTCAGGAGACTTTGCTTCAGTTATAGAAGGAGGAATGGATATCTGGGTGACTTGTGACGTAACGGTAGGAATTGGATGTGTTGCTGATGTCTCATCCTGCACTGTTATTTTCCATATTATGAATAGTGTTCCAACAGTGGTAAAAAGCAACAAGAATATCGGAATGAGCAGTGATTTTCTCTTCTGGGTATTTTGAATGGGGTAAGACATGCTGACAACTTGGCCTGCAGCCAATTGCCGTTCCTGCTCTGATTTTCTCAAAGAGTCGAGTATGAAGGACATGTTATCTGCTCTTGTCTGTAATAAGGTGCTGTTTTGATATGCCGTTCCGAACATTGAGACGGATCACGGTAAGTGTATCAACGATCCCATTTGGCTCGATACCATCGGATAACTGAAATGCCCTAATACGCCGTGCAAAATCCGCATCGTATACATCTGAGCCGTTGTTCTTAATGCCATCAATTTTTTCCATGGCATGGCGCAACCAGACCACATCCTGTCTGCGTGTGTTTGGAAAAATATTTCCTTTAAAATCTTGAGGTGCATGCCAGATTGCGACATATTGACCGAACCAGGAATTGGCTAGGTCACTTACTAGTACTCTTTGCTCGATACCAGCTGCAATCAGGGTTGCTGTCTGATGATCCAATGCCGAAAGAGTTACAGAATAATCTCTGCCATCAGAGGTGGACAATCGCATCAATACTGGTTGGTTAAGTTGAATCAGGTCGGACAATCCACCATGTCCTGCATAGCAGCGCATGCCATGTGATATGGCCTGATCGCATGGGCTTGCACTGGAATTTTGGTTTAGATTGATGCCGTAAAGTTTGAATAATGACTCAAATGCAAGTTTTTCGCTGTTCGCAAAGGCAATGCTGCTCGGCCATTTGAGGGTGGAAGTGGTTGGAATGGTGGTTGTCGGTTGAGATTGAGTTGCCACAGATGGAGTTGCAACAGCAAGCGGCTGCTCTTGAGAATTATTGGTAGACGAGGAGGGTGCGTTTACAAGTTTTGAGCGTGTCCAGCTAAAATTAGCATCAACCAATAGCGCAATTAATAAGATTACGATACCGGCTGCCATGACCAAGAGGCCAGCCACGATTGCAAGCGTGCGACTCTTCGGTGTCCTTTTTGCCAAAACTTCTTTGACTGCCTGGCGAAGAATCGGACGAGTGATTTGCTGATGTCCAAGCACATATGCACCAAGTAAGGCACGCTCGCATATCAGATTGATCAAACGAGGTACTCCCCCACTTGCCTGATAGATTTGCTTAGCTAATGATTCTGGGAAGATCAATGGTGATCCACCAGCTATGCGTAGGCGATGTGCAATATAGCTGTTTACTTCATGCCGTCCAAGTTGGGTCAGGTGATAGCGGGCTATAACCCGTTGAGATACTTGTCGCATTTCTGGTCGGTTCAACGTGATTTGCAACTCGGGCTGACCTATCAAGAATATTTGTAATAATTTTCGCGAGTTAGTTTCAAGATTTGTTAGCAAGCGTAATTGCTCTAGGACATCAGAATCTAGATTCTGAGCCTCATCAACAATCAAAATGGTGCGACGATTTTGTGAATATGTAGAAAGAAGTCGTGCATTGAGTGCGTCAATAAACGTCTTTATTCCAGGTCGTTCATGCGGAATGGCTATATGGAACTCTTCACAGATGGTCTGTAGAAGCTCTACTGCACTCATGCGTGGATTAACGATAAAAGCGATATCAACATTTTCAGGTATTTGTTCGATAAGTCTGCGACAGATGGTTGTTTTGCCTGTGCCCACCTCACCAGTGAGCAGCACTATGCCGCCTTCGCCTTGAACGCCAAACAGCAAATGAGCCATCGCTTCACAGTGCTTTTCACTCATGAACAGGAAGCGAGGGTCAGGTGCAATTGAAAATGGCACCTCGTTAAGACGAAAGAAAGACTTGTACATGTACTAATTAACCAAAGTAGTTTATAAATTGTATGCTAATTTGGGTGCTCCTGAGGTTCATTCACCTACCTAAATTCCATGAAACACAATATTGCTAGCGTTAATGAAGGATTCACATATAAATTTACATAATCTCCATTGAATATACAGCATGTAAGGTATTTTCCCCACCATGCAGAATTCGTAACGACTAGGAGAACTTCAAGTTGCCTGAATATTTACTTTGGTAATTAAATTGTGCATTTAGGCGAAAATCTGCATACCTAAAGACACAATTGGCCTATAAGTTGAAAATCGAAATCTAGAAGTCTTGTTTCATGCCTACACTAATCGGCTATGTTCCACATGCCCCATAATGCATCTTCGAAATTTTTAGCGAATTGCTGGGCATTGAACAACGGAGATATTTCTACCTGTTGACGCATGCACTTCCGTAATTCAGAGAGTTGTCCAAGATCTGAAGCGAAAATCTTGGCTTTGTTCACATAGTCTTCTTCATCGGCGGCAATCCAATCCGGTATTCCGGCGTTGTGCGCGATGCTCCCTGCTGTGCTTGAAAGGAATTGGTCTCCCTGCATACTTAATACAGGTACACCCATCCACAATGCTTCGGTGCTAGTTGTTACGCCTGGATAGGGGAATGTATCTAAGGCAATGTCGACCTTGTTGTACGCTGACAAGTGCTCATCGTAAGTGGTCATCATACCAGCCGTTTGCAACCGGTCTGGAGCGATGCCGTAGGCAGCAAAACGTTTACGAGTCTGTGTGCTGACATAGCGATCGCTTAACTGCTTTGCCTTGAGAAACAGCCGTGAATTTGGTACGGATTGAAGAATACGAGCCCAGACGGCCACGACTGCATCTGTCATTTTGGTCAGGTTGTTAAAACTACCAAAAGTCACATATC
>JAHEDW010000097.1 GCA_024641025.1 Gallionella sp. | reverse complement strand
ATATCGCAAGGGCGCTTTTACTGGCGCTGACAAGGATCGGGATGGGTTTTTCCAGGCTGCACATGGGGGTACATTGTTTTTGGATGAGGTTGCGGATTTGCCGCTGGAGATGCAGGTAAAGCTGTTGCGTGTGATACAGGAAAAGATGGTGCGCAAGATTGGCGGAACCAGTGAGGATCGAGTAGACGTGCGCATTATCAGTGCTACACACCAAGATCTGGCTGAGTTGGTGCGAAAGGGTTCATTTCGCCAAGACCTCTATTTCCGGTTGAATGTGATTCCGATCCAGATGCCGGCCCTGCGAGAACTTCGCGAGGATATCCCAGAGATAGCACGAATGATACTTGAGCGAATACAGGGGGATGCGATGAAGCGCTTTTCCAAGGCAGCGTTGAATGCACTTCAGAATTACAGTTTTCCGGGTAACGTGCGTGAACTGGAGAATATAATAGAAAGAGCTGTTGCGATGAGTATGGATGTAGAAATCGAAGTACAGGATTTACTGCTCGTGCCAGTGGAGCAAGGTCAACCTGAAGATGCAACCCTAGGTAGCAAATATCCGCTGACGAAATATCTGGATGAAGTGGAGAAACAGGCACTTCTTGAAGCTTTGCAACAGACCGGTTTTAATCGCACGGCAGCCGCAAGGTTGCTGGGTTTAACGTTCCGTACTATGCGCTACCGCATGGAGCGGCTTGACATTAGGGCTCCGCAGGGAATTAATGATGAGGGTTAACTCGCAGGGTTTGCTGGACGGAGTTGAATATATCCCGTCGCCAAACTGTGATGACCGCCCTGTCGGACCTATCGAACTACTAGTAATTCACAATATCAGTCTGCCACCCAACGAGTTCGGTGGGGATGGAGTGCAGCGACTATTCACCAATACGCTGGACGCCAGTTTGCATCCCTATTATGAAACTATCGCTGGATTGAAAGTGTCAGCGCACTTCTTTGTGCGCCGTAATGGGCAGATTACCCAATTCGTACCCTGTACGAAGCGTGCATGGCATGCCGGAGAATCGCTCTGGCAGGGAAGGTCGTGCTGTAACGACTTCTCATTGGGAATCGAGCTTGAGGGAAGTGATGTCATTCCTTACACAGAAGAGCAATATATGGCACTTCTCCAGTTAACGGAAGCGTTGCGACAAGCCTATCCAATCACCGGAATAGCAGGTCATAGTGATATTTCCCCTGTTCGCAAGACTGACCCAGGCCCTTGTTTCGACTGGGCGCACTACCTTGCTTGCTTGTGCCGGAAATGAGTGAGAGCACTCAAGGCGGTTGCAGGTGGATCGCGTCGTCATGTTCTCATTGAAACTTCCCCTTTCAAATTTATATATTTTGGTTGTTCGAACTCGCAATGCCGCCATTCCTTAGATCGATTATCCAAGGCCAATGTAGACGTTTTGTTGGCTTTTGGCAAAGAGTGAGAGCTCGTCGTGGTTAAAGGTTTCAATCCTATGCTGCTTTGATAACCATAGAAATGCCGGCTCAAGGAGTTCTAGGAAAAAGCAGGAGGAAAAGAGGGGAAAATTTTCGGAAAATCGATTCAGGCGGTAAACAGAAAAAGCACTTCGCGCATTTTTTGCTTGCAATATTTTTGTTAACTACTACAATTAGGCTCACCACCAAAAAAAAATACTATATGTAGTGGTTTAAGAAATTTCTAACAGAATTTTAGGGAGTTAGTACATGCTGCATACCGCTACCGATAGCATTCCAACTTCTCCGATGCGTAACAGCGATATTCCCGATCAAGTCCCTTCAGTTCCTTCTGTCCAATTCGATCAATATAAGGTTATCCGCCGTAATGGGTCGGTCGTGGTATTTGAACCCGCCAAGATATCGATTGCTTTGACCAAGGCGTTTATCGCGGTGAACGGTGGTCAGGGTGCGGCATCTGCTCGTGTTCGCGAGATGGTTGAGCAATTGACTAATGGCGTTGTTTCAGCATTGTTGCGCCGTCAGCCTCATGGCGGGACGATGCATATCGAAGATATTCAGGATCAGGTCGAGTTAGGCCTGATGCGCTCTGGAGAGCATGACGTTGCTCGTACCTATGTGTTATACCGTGAAGAAAGGTCACGATCACGCGCCAAGGCTAAGTCCAGAGTAAAAGAGCCGATTCATGTTATCAACGTAGTCGATGTGGATGGGATTGCACGGCCACTCGATCTGGACCGTCTCTCTGCTTTGGTGCAGGAGGCCTGTGCAGGATTAGGGGACGTGGTGGCAGCAGATGCAATTATCAAGCTGACTTTGAAGGACTTGTACGATGGTGTGGCGCGCCACGAGGTTCGCAAATGTCTGGTGCTTTCTGCGCGATCCTTGATCGAAAAAGAACCAGCTTACAATTTTGTCACTGCGCGTTTGTTGCTTAACACGATTTGTAGCGAGGCTTTGGGCGAGGAGATTGTGCCGGGAGACATGGTATCTCGCTATGAGGAATATTTCCCACAATTCATCAAACAAGGCGTAGCTGCGGAATTGCTCGATTCGCGACTAGGTCAGTTTGACCTGAAGCGTCTGGCAAGGGAGTTGGATGCTCAGCGTGACATGCAGTTCGGTTATCTCGGTCTGCAAACCCTCTATGATCGCTACTTCCTTCACATAGAAGGTAAGCGAATCGAATTGCCCCAGGCGTTTTTTATGCGTGTCGCGATGGGGTTAGCCCTGAACGAAATAGATCGCGAGGCTCGGGCGGTGGAATTTTACCGGTTGCTGTCCAGTTTCGACTTCATGAGTTCGACGCCGACCTTGTTTAATTCAGGTACGCAACGTTCGCAACTGTCCTCTTGCTATTTGACTACGGTTGCCGATGATCTGGACGGAATCTACGAGGCTATCAAGGAAAATGCGCTTCTCGCTAAATATGCTGGTGGTCTCGGTAACGATTGGACACCGGTCCGTGCCTTAGGCGCGCACATCAAGGGAACCAATGGCCAATCACAAGGCGTAGTGCCATTCCTGAAAGTGGTAAACGATACCGCTGTAGCTGTCAATCAGGGCGGTAAGCGCAAGGGTGCGGTTTGCGCTTATCTTGAAACTTGGCACTTAGATATCGAGGAGTTTCTGGATCTTCGAAAGAACACCGGAGACGACCGCCGTCGTACTCACGACATGAATACCGCTAACTGGATTCCTGACTTGTTCATGAGGCGGGTCATGGAGGGGGGCGATTGGACGCTATTCTCGCCATCGGATGTGCCGGATCTTCACGATAAATTCGGTTCGGATTTTGAAAGTGCATATGCAGCTTATGAGGCTAAAACTGCAATTGGCGAGATCAAGCTGTTCAAGAAGATACCGGCTTCCAGTTTGTGGCGCAAAATGCTGACCATGTTGTTCGAAACAGGTCATCCTTGGATAACCTTCAAGGATCCCTGCAATATCCGTTCACCTCAGCAGCACGTTGGTGTCGTACATAGCTCTAATTTGTGCACCGAGATTACACTCAATACCGGTGAAAACGAGATCGCTGTTTGCAATCTGGGTTCAGTAAATCTTGCTGCGCATCTTTATCCTAGGGGTCACGAGAAAGCAGGTCAGCTTGATCATGACAAATTGCGTCGCACCATCAATACTGCGATGCGGATGTTAGATAACGTTGTTGATATCAATTACTACGCGGTTGATAAGGCTCGTAGTTCCAATCTAAAGCATCGCCCAGTGGGTTTGGGTATCATGGGATTTCAGGACTGCCTGCATGATTTGCGGATCCCTTATTCATCTGAAGCTGCCGTAGAGTTTGCCGACCGCTCGATGGAGGCGGTCTGCTATTACGCCTACTGGGCATCTACCGAATTGGCCGAGGAGCGCGGTAGGTATTCATCGTATCGCGGCAGCCTATGGGACCGTGGCATCCTTCCGCAAGACACTCTAGAAATGCTGCGCCAGCAACGCGGAGGTTATGTAGAAGTTGATATGTCATCCAGCATGGATTGGGATGCTCTTCGTGCCCGTATTAGCAGCCATGGCATGCGTAATTCCAACTGTATTGCAATCGCGCCGACAGCGACCATTTCCAATATCATCGGCGTTTCAGCATGTATCGAGCCAACCTACCAGAATATTTTCGTGAAATCGAATCTATCAGGCGAGTTCACTGTGATCAACGATCATCTGGTGGCTGATCTGAAGCAACTCGGTCTCTGGGATGAAGTGATGATTGCCGACTTGAAGTATTTCGATGGCAGTCTTGCCAAGATAGATCGTGTGCCAATTGAGTTGCGAAACTTGTATTCAACAGCATTTGAGGTTGAACCAGGTTGGCTTATCGAAGCAGCATCGCGCCGCCAGAAATGGATAGATCAGGCTCAGTCGCTGAACATCTACATGGCAGGTGTGTCGGGACGTAAGTTAGATGAGACATACAAGCTTGCGTGGTTACGTGGATTAAAGACCACTTATTATTTGCGCACTATGGGAGCCACTTCTGCAGAAAAATCCACTGGCCGTGCTGGGGCTTTGAATGCAGTGCCAACTCAAGGGGGCGCAACCGAAGAAAAGCAGTTTTGTTCTATTGACAACCCAGATTGTGAGGCATGTCAGTGACATGTTGTGGAAACGGTTATTAAAGTACCTGCAGTGGCGTGCTTTGGCTTCAAGAAGAATATTCGGAGTCTAGCGGCATGCGGATTTGCAGCGAGAGAGGTTATGAAATATGCTGACATTTGAAGATAACATCAAACCGACACCTATGCCATCTGGCATGCTACGAACTACTGTGTTTGATGTGGATTCAGATACCGTTACCAACAGGCAGACGGGCTTGGTTAATGACGAGCCTTCGGAAGTGATCGCCCCTGTCAAGGCTGGGCGTATCCGTGTTGAGGACAAGCGGATCATCAATTGCAATGCCGACGTGAATCAGTTGGTGCCATTCAAATACAAGTGGGCCTGGGAAAAATACCTGGCTGCCTGCGCCAACCACTGGATGCCTCAAGAAGTAAATATGACAGCCGATATCGCATTGTGGAAAAGCGATAAACTGAGCAACGATGAACGGTTGCTAGTCAAACGGAACTTGGGCTTTTTTACAACTGCAGACAGCTTGGCAGCCAACAACATCGTACTAGGTACCTATCGCCACATAAGCAACCCTGAATGCCGTCAATACTTGCTTCGCCAAGCTTTCGAGGAAGCAATCCATACACATGCCTACCAGTATATTGTAGAAAGCCTTGGGCTAGACGAAGGTGAGATCTTCAATATGTACCACGAAGTGCCTAGCATTCGTGCCAAGGATGAATTCTTGCTTCCCTTTATCGATACGCTGACAAATCCTGCATTCAAGACCGGCACGGACGAGACGGATCGTCAACTGTTACGCAGCCTCATCGTGTTCGCTTGCATCATGGAAGGCTTGTTCTTCTATGTTGGCTTCGTCCAGATCCTCGCGCTTGGACGGCAGAACAAGATGACCGGTGCGGCAGAGCAGTATCAATACATACTGCGTGATGAGTCTATGCACCTGAATTTTGGCGTCGACGTGATCAACCAGATTAAATTGGAAAATCCTCACTTATGGACAGGTGAATTCCGTGAAGAAGTGCGCAGCCTGATCCAAAAGGGTGTGGAACTTGAATATGCCTATGCAGAAGACACAATGCCACGAGGCGTGTTGGGCCTTAATGCTACGATGTTTAAAGAATACCTGCGTTTTATTGCAAACCGCCGCTGCCAGCAAATCGGTGTTGATGCGTTGTATCCGGGAGCAAACAATCCGTTCCCTTGGATGGCGGAAATGATCGATCTCAAAAAGGAAAAGAACTTTTTTGAAACCCGTGTCACTGAATATCAAACTGGTGGCGCGTTGTCCTGGGACTAACTATACATAACCGTTAGGTCTTCACAGATTGGCGGTGAATGTTCGTTGGACAGGGCTTAAGGAAATGGCTTTGGGCTATGCTTGATGCTGAGCATGGCCTAGAGGTGTAGGTGTAGTAAACGTAGGTGTTGTTTTTTTCATTCATCTTTGAAGGAGAAACAAAATGGTAGCAAAAAAGAAAGCTAAACCAGCAGCTAAAAAGGCAGCAGCCAAGAAGCCAGCAGCTAAAAAGGCAGCAGCCAAGAAGCCAGCAGCTAAAAAGGCAGCAGCTAAGAAGCCAGCTCCATCTGTGGCATCCAAGCCATCGATGCCGGCACCTTCGACTCCAGCACCTGTTCGTCCGGCTGCAACATGGCCTTTCCCTACACCGGGAATCGGTAAGC
>JAHEDW010000096.1 GCA_024641025.1 Gallionella sp. | reverse complement strand
AATGCAGAGAATGTTCAGCTAGGTACCGTGACGAATTTGTTGGAAACCGGTGCTAACCAGGTGTTGAGCGTGAAAAGCAACAACGGGGAGATCCTTATTCCCTTCGTTGCTAGCGCCATAATGAATGTAGATCTGACAAGCAGGATTATCCAGGTGGATTGGTCTGCGGATTACTGAAAAGGCATGTCGTAGATGATATTTGATGTCATCACCTTGTTTCCGCAAATGTTCGATGCGCTGACGCAATATGGCATCACGCGTCGCGCGGCAGAACAAGGCTGTTATGTATTGAAGACGTGGAATCCAAGGGATTTCACCAACGATAACTACCACACTATCGATGATCGACCATATGGTGGTGGTCCGGGAATGGTTATGCTGGCAGGGCCATTAGCCGCAGCGATCGAGGCAGCAAAGAAACGGCAGGTGGCAAGTGGCGTAAAAAAGAGCCGTGTTGTGTATCTGTCACCGCAAGGCAGGTTGCTCACCCACTCGGTTGTCAAGGAACTGGTGTCGCAACAAGGTGAAGGTTACATTCTCCTGGCAGGACGTTACGAAGGCATAGATGAACGCCTAATAAGTCAGCTTGTTGATGATGAGATTTCCATCGGCGACTATGTGTTGTCTGGTGGTGAGTTAGCGGCGATGGTTTTGGTGGACAGTCTGGTGCGGCAGTTGCCGGGCGTGCTGGGCGATGAAACATCTGCCGAGCAAGATTCATTTGTGCAAGGCTTGCTTGACTGCCCGCACTACACCAGACCGGAAGTATTTAATGGTGAGGCCGTGCCCCCGGTGCTGTTATCTGGTAATCATGCCGAGATAGAGCGTTGGCGGCTTCAGCAGTCGTTGGGCAGAACGTGGTTGCGCAGGCCGGATCTTTTGGCCAGGCGTGATTTGACAAAAGAGGAGTCTGGGCTTCTGGCGCAGTTTCAGAAGGAACAAGACCCACATAAAAAGGAGCAGTAAAGTGAATTTGATCGAACAATTGGAACAAGAGGAAGTCGCCCGCTTGGGCAAGAATATTCCCGACTTTGCACCTGGTGACACTGTCATTGTCAGCGTGAACGTGGTCGAAGGCGAGCGCAAGCGCCTTCAGGCATTCGAAGGGGTCGTGATCGCAAAGCGAAATCGCGGCTTGAATTCGGGCTTCATCGTGCGAAAGATCTCGGCAGGTGAGGGGGTGGAGCGCACCTTCCAGACCTATTCCCCGACCATCGCGAGTATCGAAGTAAAGCGTCGTGGTTCTGTTCGTCGCGCCAAGCTGTATTATCTTCGTGACCGTTCAGGCAAGTCTGCGCGTATCAAGGAAAAGTTGGCGGCACGTTCTTCATCTGCAGAATAAATTCGCCGTAGTGCGAATATGGAAAACGGGAGGCAATGCCTCCCGTTTTTTGTTGCTGCCTGAGAGCAGGCAATTCTCCTGCATATTTCAGTCGCTTCCTTATCCAAAGATAGGTTTTTTGCGTAGGGTACGTGTATTATCACGGCTGGTATTGGAGTCAGGTCATGGATTATCAGGCAAAACTCTCCGTCCCCTTTGGCGTACTCGGCATTCGCTGTACAGATGATGCATTGACATGCATCGAATTTCTCGCACCTTGCTCCACGCTTCAACCTCCCAGCAATGCACTCGCGGGATTGGTTTGCGCGCAATTATCTGCTTACCTCAAGAACCCCTGTTTTCGTTTTAACCTTCCGCTCAAACTTGATGGGACAGCACACCAGAACAGGGTCTGGCAGGCGATGATCAATATTTCCCCAGGGGAAACATGCAGCTATGGCGAGTTGGCCGCTGCGCTGAGATCGGGCGCACAAGCAGTCGGCCAAGCGTGCGGTGCCAATCCTATTCCGGTGATCGTTCCGTGCCATCGGGTTGTGGGTAAGAACGGTTTGGGCGGGTTCATGCGGCATTTCGACGGTAAGCCGCTGGACATTAAACGATGGCTGTTAGCGCATGAACAACACTGAACTCCTCGACGAATTCTGCGACAACCTGTGGTTGGAAGATGGCCTGTCACGCAACACGCTGGACAGCTATCGAAGTGACTTGGCAAAGTTCGTGCAATGGCTGGAGCGACATCATGTGTTGTCAGTCATCCAAACGTCTCACAGTGACATACAGGGATACCTTGCTGACCTTGTGGTCACGCAAAGAGCCAGGCCTAGCAGCACCAGTCGTAACATCTCCAGCCTCAAGCGGCTTTTTCGTTACCTGCTGAGGCAGGGCAAGATCGCAACCGATCCTACCTTGCAGATCGACACGCCAAAGCTGCCGCGAAATTTACCCAAGAGTCTTACTGAGCAGGACATTGAACGTCTGTTAGATACACCGGACAGCCAGACCCCATTGGGATTGCGAGACCGCACTATGTTCGAAGTATTGTATGCAACCGGGCTGCGCGTTTCCGAACTGGTGACCTTGCGCATCACCCAAGTGAGCCTGGATATGGGTGTGGTTCGCGTGATGGGCAAGGGCAGCAAGGAACGTCTGGTGCCACTTGGTGAGGAGGCGCTGGATTGGCTGTGCCGCTATCTTGCAGAAAGTCGCGAGGTGTTGCTGGACAAGCAGGTCAGCGATGCGTTGTTCGTGACTGCCAGAGGCGAGGGCATGACAAGGCAGATGTTCTGGTACCTGATCAAGAAGTACGCCAAGCAGGGTGGTTTGAGTAAACCGCTCTCACCGCACACGCTTCGTCATGCATTTGCAACCCACTTGCTGAACCATGGGGCAGATTTGCGCGTTGTACAGATGTTGCTAGGGCATGCGGATATATCCACAACCCAGATTTACACCCATGTCGCCAGGGAGCGCTTGAAACAACTTCATGCACAGCATCATCCTCGAGGTTGAAGATCCGATGAGCCAACACAAAATCTGCTTAACTAGAAATAGTGGACTTGACTCAGGTCAAAGTGGCCGATAGCTCTGCGGAGTTAAATTACGTCTAGAAAATATATTATCTTGAAATAATCATTAAGTTTGCTTGAAATCATCCACCAATAAATTCATGCAACATACAAAATCTTACATAAAGGGCGCACCCAGTCGAGCCATCATTTGTGTATCGGATGGTACCGGTATCACTGCCGAGATCCTGAGCAAGGGCCTGCTTACCCAATTTGAGGGAATAAATTTCCGCCAGATGCGATTCCCTTTTGTCGATAGTCCGGAAAAGGCCATGGACTGCTTGCAGGGAATCCGTGATGCTCGCAGGATGGATGGCGTTCGTCCGCTGGTTGTTATGACAATGATGAACCCGGAAATCAGCGCCATACTGCGCCAGGAAGACGCGCATTTTCTGGATTTGTTTGATGCCTTCATCGCGCCGTTGGAAAAGGAACTGGGGGTGAAATCAGCACATACCGTCGGCCGATCGCATGGACAGACAAGCCACGAATACACAAACCGCATCGCCGCGATAAGTTTTGCAATTGCGCACGATGACGGTATAACCGATTCCGATCTGGCAAACGCCGACGTGATCCTCGTTGGTGTTTCACGAAGCGGGAAAACCCCGACCAGCTTGTACCTTTCAATGCAGTTTGGCATCAGGGCTGCCAATTACCCGCTTATCCCTGAAGATTTCGAGCGCGACCATTTGCCTGACACCCTCAAGCCGTTTCGGGGAAAGTTGTTTGGATTGACTATTGCGCCGGAGCAATTGCATCTGATTCGTCAGGAACGCCGCCCCGATAGCAACTATTCCGCATTGGATACCTGTCGGCAGGAAGTGGCCGCAGCTGAGCGTATGATGCGACGTGAGGGTATAAAATGGTTCGATATGACTTCGCGCTCAATAGAGGAAGTAGCCGTTCAAATAATCCAGGCGATAAATAGTAAGAGCAGGCCAGGTTATTTTGGGTAGCTTAGACACGCCTGACATGCCTGTGGTAGTACAATAATTTTCAAATCTTCGGGAGGATATAGATGCAACCCTATGTGATTCCATTCAAGTCGCTCGGCATGGCTGACATCGATCGGGTCGGTGGCAAGAACGCTTCGCTGGGCGAAATGATCAGCAGTCTTAGCTCCTCCGGGGTGAGTGTGCCAGGCGGTTTTGCCACGACGGCTGAGGCCTATCGTGATTTCCTGAAAGAAAATGGCCTTGACGAGAAAATCAAGCAAACGCTTGAAGCACTGAACGTCGAGGATGTAAGTGCACTGGCAAAGACCGGCGCAGAGATTCGTCGCTGGATATCTGAAGCATCCCTGCCAGCGCGTTTGGAGGAGGAGATTCGCCAGCATTACGCAAAGCTCGCTGCGGACAGCGATGCCAGTTTTGCGGTGCGCTCTTCCGCAACTGCGGAAGACTTGCCGGATGCATCCTTTGCCGGACAGCAAGAGACTTTTTTGAATATCCACGGTATAGACAATATTCTCCATGCAGTCAGAGAAGTCTTTGCCTCGCTATATAACGATCGTGCGATTTCCTATCGAGTTCACACTGGTTATACGGATTCTCATGTCGCCCTGTCTGCAGGTGTACAACGCATGGTGCGTTCGGACCTGGGATCGTCCGGTGTGATGTTCACGATGGATACCGAATCAGGTTTTCGCGATGTGGTTTTCATCACCTCATCATATGGCTTGGGTGAAATGGTGGTACAGGGTGCGGTCAACCCTGATGAGTACTACGTCCATAAGCAGCAACTTGCTGCAGGCTTTCCTGCACTGGTACGCCGCAGTATCGGTTCGAAACAGCAACGTATGGTGTTTCACGAAGACCGTGCTGCCGGACGTTCAACGAGCATAGAAGAAGTCCCGCAAAATGAACGCGACAGTTTTTCGTTGAATGACAAAGAAGTTCTGGAATTGGCAAGACATGCCATGGCCATTGAGCAACATTACGGTAGGCCGATGGACATTGAATGGGGCAAGGATGGCATAGATGGGAAGCTCTACATACTGCAAGCGCGTCCGGAAACAGTTCAATCCCAAGTTGCTGTTGGCGGCGGCGAAAAATTTAATCTCAAGAAACGCGGCGAAGTTCTGGTCGAAGGACGTGCTATCGGACAGAAGATCGGCATAGGGCCGGTCCGCCTGGTTGCGAGCGCAGCTGAAATGGACAAGGTAAAGGCTGGGGATGTGCTTGTCACGGACATGACTGATCCTAACTGGGAACCGGTGATGAAGAAGGCGTCGGCAATCATCACCAATCGCGGCGGCCGTACCTGTCATGCTGCGATAATTGCTCGGGAGATGGGGATTCCTGCAATAGTTGGTTGTGGTCATGCGACGGGAGTGCTTTCTGAAAACGAGATCGTCACGGTTTCCTGTGCTGAAGGCGATACCGGTTATGTGTATCGTGGAAAGCTACCTTTCGACGTCACTCGGCAAGATGAAAAAGTCTTGCCGCCGATTCCGGTAAAACTGATGCTCAATGTAGGTAATCCGACATTGGCTTTTGAATTCGCGCAAATGCCTTCAGCCGGTATCGGCTTGGCGCGGCTGGAATTTGTCATCAACAACCTTATCGGTATACATCCCAAGGCTGCCCTGCAATTCGAATCCATACCTGCAGATCTTAAGGTTGCAGTCTTAAGGCAATCGCGGGGCTACGCTAATCCTTTAAGTTTCTATGTGGAAAAATTGACCGAGGGGATTTCCACCCTTGCTGCGGCATTCTGGCCTAAGCCAGTCATAGTGCGTCTTTCTGATTTCAAGTCAAATGAATACCGGAAATTGCTTGGTGGTGAATTGTATGAGCCGGTTGAAGAAAATCCCATGCTTGGTTTTCGCGGTGCGGGGCGCTATGTTGCGCAAAGTTTCAGGGATTGCTTCGAACTTGAATGCCGCGCGATGAAAAAGGTCCGTGAGGTTATGGGTTACACCAATGTGGAGATCATGGTTCCATTCGTGCGTACAGTGCAGGAGGCGCGCGAAGTCGTCGAGTTGCTGGCGCAAAACGGATTGAAGCGCGGCAACAATGGATTGCGCCTGATCATGATGTGCGAGATTCCATCCAACGCTCTGATGGCAGAAGAATTCCTGCAATATTTTGACGGCTTTTCCATTGGTTCGAATGACTTGACCCAGCTGACGCTGGGGCTTGATCGTGATTCCAGCTTGGTGGCAAATCGCTTCGATGAACGCGATCCTGCGGTAAAACGCTTACTCGAGATGGCCATCAGTACCTGCAACCGGCAGGGAAAATATGTGGGTATTTGCGGACAAGGTCCTTCGGATCATTTTGACTTTGCGCAGTGGTTGATGGAAATCGGCATCCAGTCCATGTCCCTGAACCC
>JAHEDW010000004.1 GCA_024641025.1 Gallionella sp. | reverse complement strand
TTATTGAGGCAGTATTTCCCCAAGGGGACAGACCTTTCTGTTTATTCCCAAGCCAAACTGAACGGGGTGGCGCGACAATTGAATCAGCGACCAAGAAAGACGTTAAACTATGAAACGCCGGCTGAACGATTTAACCAATGTGTTGCATCGACCGGTTGAAATCGCACCGACCAGCGGACTTCCAAAAGAAGGTCACCTGCGCAATACTATGCCGCGCAAGCCTTTCAGGGGTGAGTCGGTATAGGCCCGGAGGGGAAAAATGAAAAGGACCTGCATCGCTGCAAGCCCTTGAATTTCTTGGCTCCCCGACCTGGACTCGAACCAGGGACCTGCGGATTAACAGTCCGTCGCTCTACCGACTGAGCTATCAGGGAATTAAGAGGTGCGCATGATAGTGATTTTGCCATGCATGGTCAACCTAGAATTTTTCCTTATGGGACTTGTCTGACAGTATTTTGAGGTCGATAAAAGTTGATTATCACAGTTTTTTTCTCGGAAAGTCCATTTTTAATATCGCCGGGGACGGTTAGCTATCTCAGGCAATTCACGCAGTTTAGTGAGCATTTCTAATAAATAGGGTGGGTAAGCGAAGCCAATATTAGAGGTATTGACTCGGGATGGTCGAGGGAATCAAAATTATGTTAAATCTGAAATGATATATCTGAATTAATTTTGAAGCTGACAAACGAGAGGATGGCTACGTACACCTTGCTGAAATTGCTTCATTCTCTTCCATATTATACCTGTGCTATCAGTTAGAATGGGGCATGGATAGTAAAACAATTTATTCCAGGACTAGCAAAGGAGAGGACGAGGTACGCAGCAAAACTGCGCACCTTTCCGGAGACATCAAGCGCTCTTTGCTGATGGTGGATGGCATTGCCAACTTCGGGGAAATCAACAAGCGTGCTGCTCCTAGTTTGCGCAGCAGTCTTGAGCAGATGTTTAAGGAATTGATAAAGGGCGGCTTCATTCAAGAGAAAGGCTATAGCGGAAAAATATCCAAGAAATCGGCACCTTCCGGGATGATACCCAAGATCGTAGTGCCATCCAGCAAGTCTGGCGGGTCCCGGAATCCTGATGATGAAGTAGGAATCGAATTGGATTTTGCATCTGAGTTTACGGCACAGTCCCAACAAGAACATTCCAATGAAGCTGAAAATATTCAAGCCGATGCCGAGGCCGGTGCCAATGCTCAAATAAGGGCAAGACAGGTAGCCGAAACAAGTGCCGAAGCAGAGCAAGAATTAGAAGTTGCGTCTCAAGCACGCGCCAAAGCTGAAGCAAAGTCCAAGCGGGAAGCAGAAGAAAAGGCTAGAAGAGATTCAGAGGGTGAATCAACTGACTCAATAGAAATACTGGCGCGTTCATTGCAGGAGGCACGAGAACGTGCGGAAGAAAAAGCACGTCAGGGTTCAAGGGGGAGCGACAAAGAAATTGCTGATGCAAAAGCTAGGCAGGAAGCTGATGAAATTGCAAAACTGGAAGCGGACGCAAAGGCGAATCGCGTTGCAGAGGCAAAGGCACGTGCCGCACTGATTGCTCAAGAGCGAGCATTGGAACAAGCTAGGGCCCGTGTGGAAGCGGAAGCGAAAGCAAGACGCGAAGCAGAAGAAAAAGCCCGGCGCGAAGCAGAAGAAAAAGCCCGGCGCGAAGCAGAAGAGAAGGTCCGGCACGAAGCAGAAGAGAAGGTCCGGCGCGAAGCAGAAGATAAATCTCAGGTAGATACCGAAGTTTTGCAAAGACAGGAAACCGAGACAGAAACGAGTCTCGAACAAGAACTGGATGCAATAGGGCTTAAATCAACCAGTTTGGAGACACGAACAACAAGTGCAACAGTACTTTTTTTTGATGTAATTGGTTATACCAAGCAACCTGTCAATAAGCAGATCGAGGTAAAAAGACAGTTCAATCGTCTTGTCTCAGATTGTCTGAAAGAGCTTGGGAAAAGCGAGCGCATCATCCTTGATACAGGTGATGGTGCTGCCATAGGCTTTATGCAGCATCCTGAAGACGCATTGAAAGTTGCGATGCAATTTCGCAATTCAGTGACTGCCAATCAGCACAATGACTATCCCGATTTAAAAGTGAGGATAGGAATACATCTTGGTCCCATCAGTATCGTAAAAGACATGAATGGCCAGAGCAATATGGTCGGCGATGGCATTAATGATGCACAGCGTGTAATGAGTTTTGCGGGAACTGACCAAGTATATATTTCTCGGCCTTATTACGATTTTATTTCACGATTAAGCGCCGAGTACACAAGCCTGTTCCATTATCAGGGTGCTTTGCCGGACAAACATGGGCGTGAACATCCAGTTTACAAACTAGTTGCAAATTCGGTGCCAGAATCAGAAGGTGAATTGCACCAAGCTGATAATGCTGTACTGGAAATTCAATTTGAGCCGTTTAATTTAACTCCTCCCGCAGCATCCGTCACTCCTGCATCCACAATTACACATTCCGGACTCTTGCAAAAGGAAGATGTAGCGCTGTTAAGCGATGTTGGGAAGTTCATGCAACCCGACGAGAAAAAGAAGGAGAGCAATTCAAAATCGTCCCAAGCAAAATTTCTTGACCGGAACCAAGCGCAGAAAGAACAAGTAACTGCAGAACCTGCACAGAGCAAAATGAATTCGCAGGAACACGCTGAAGCTGAGCAGCACAAGCCTTCAGTGTATGAGGTTAAAGCACTAGAGGAAGCGCAGGCCAAAGTGTGGGCGGAAGCAGAGCAGCGCGCCAAAGAAACACATCAAAACAAGGTAACCAGTAGAGCTAAAGCTAAACCCTTATGGGACGAGGTTCTTCCTCCAGAGCCACAACCAGTCGAAAAGAAAGTAACACCATTAGCGAAGGTAAGAAACAAGCCGTTTCCTTGGTACAAGTTGGTAGCTGGGATGATTGTGGCGGCACTGCTCATCTTGTTTGTAGCACCCTTTTTGATGCCAACAAAAAGTTATATTCCAATTATAGAACAACTTCTTGTCGGGAAATTTCATCAGCCTGTCTATATAAGCCATCTGGAGGGACGTTTTCTTCCCACGCCACGCTTGGATTTTAATGATTTGGCGATTGGCAAAGATAAACAAATCTCCATTAAGCAGGCACGACTGGATTTTTCGATGCTTGGATTGTTCACAGCAGTCAAAACTATAGACACTCTCGAATTAGAGGGAGTAGAAATCGATTCAGCAATGCTGCCGCAGGCATTTGGATATCTGCAACAATTAGCTACCGATACTGAATTTCCGATTGCCCGCCTAAAATTGAATGAAGGGAAGTTGTATACAGAAGGCTTCGCGTTGTCTGGAGTGGGAGGGGAGCTGAATTTCAATCATGATGGGAAGTTTACTCAGGCAAAATTCCGCGCTGAAGGAAATAAGTATGAGTGGGAATTCGAATCCGCACCTCTATATAAAACACGCGTTCGTATTTCTGTTCATGAAAGTGGTTTGCCGTTGCTCCCGAACTGGACTTTCGATGATTTGACCGTTAAGGGTGAGATGACTGGAAATGAACTGGTGATCTCGGAATTTGATGGCCATATCATGGGCGGCACTGTGCATGGCAAGGGGCTATTAGGATGGCGCTCTGGTTGGATCGCTCAAGGATCGTTGGCAGCAAAGACTATCACCATGAAAGATGTGTTCAAGGTGCTAAATGGAGAAATGGAGGGAACGGCACGCTTCCAGATGGAGGCGGGAAGTATTGTTAAACTTGCCGATGAGGCGACTCTGGATGGTACTTTTATCATAAAGGACGGCGTGATCAACGGTATTGATATTGCCGAGACAGCCCGCCTGAAAAGTAAAGAAAACATGCCTGGGGGACGAACACACTTTGATACATTGAGCGGCGACCTGTCCTTTGATAAAGGTACTTATTCTTACAGGAATCTGAAATTGGACGCAGGTGTGTTGGCGGCCAATGGTAAGTTGGACTACTCGAGTCAACATGTGTCGGGGATAATAAGCGCTGAACTGGACTTTCATGAGGGAATAGGACCGGTGCCCCTAGAGCTTGGGGGCACCCGCGACAATCCCACGCTTGTCGCTCGATAGTAGAATCGGCAGGCCGGAAATATCAAGTTAGAGCTTTAGCAAGGCGCTCCATGGCTTGTTTAAGGTTATCTAACGATGTTGCGAATGACAATCGGATGTATCCCTCGCTGCCGAATGCCGATCCGGGTACTACTGCTACACCACCGTTTTCCAGAAGATACTCCGATAGTGCTACATCTGTCGCGGTCTTGATTGCGCCACGCTCATGAAGTTTTGTAATTGCCAAGCGTGTATCCGGGAATGCATAGAAAGCACCTCCCGCCATAATGCACTTTACCCCCGAAATCTTGTTCAGCGCATCAACTACGAAAGTATGACGTTCGCGGAATGCCTGTAACATCGGTGCGATGCATCCCTGATCGCCGTTTAATGCTGCTTCCGCAGCCACTTGCGAGATAGAAGTTGGGTTGGAAGTACTCTGCGATTGGACGTTCTCCATTGCAGTGATGATATGTTCTGGTCCTGCTGCATAACCGATTCGCCACCCGGTCATCGCGTAGGCCTTCGATACGCCGTTCAGGACCATGGTGCGCTGATATAGATCCGGGCAAGCGTTTAGGATATTGACGAACTTTGCATCGGTCAGAGCGATATGCTCATACATGTCATCAGTGGAAATCATTATATTCGGGTGTTTGCGAAGTACTTCGCCAAGGGCTTTCAAATCGTCCAGTGTGTATACAGCCCCAGATGGATTGCTCGGACTGTTGATTACCACCATTCTGGTCTTTGGGGTAATCGCTGCCTGCAATTGAGCGGGTGTCATCTTGAAACCCTGCTCGATGCCGGCTTCCACGATAACTGGTTTACCTTCTGCGATTAGAACGATATCAGGATAGGATACCCAATATGGCGCTGGTATGATCACTTCATCGCCCGGATTGATCACAGCGAGAGCAAGGTTGAAAAAACTCTGCTTTCCACCGCATGAAACCAGTATCTGTTTCGCAGTGTAGTCCAACCCGTTGTCTCGCTTGAACTTGGCGATGATTGCCTGTTTCAGTGATGGTGTGCCACCTACTGCGGTGTACTTGGTGAAGCCCTTGTTGATTGCAGCAATGGCAGCATCCTTGGCTCACCCGCTCCCAGACCAATGATGTCTTTGCCTTCAGCTTTTAGTTTTGCCGCACGAGCGGTGACGGCGAGGGTAGGGGATGGCTTGATTGCCTGTACGCGTTTGGAGAGTTCCAAGATATTTCCTTGCTGGTTGAATGGAGGCTGGAATTATACTCTTGCCACTGAAAGTGTGAATGACACCTGATACCCAAATATGGGTTCAAGGGTGGGATATTCTTCATTGTTTTCAATATTCTCAAAACCCAGCAAATTATTCAAGGCTGAAGGCGGTAGCTGAAGTCGGATAGTTTATTGTTATCTATCTGAATGTTTTGCTAATTCGCAGAAAACTATCAAACGGATGACGTACCTCTTGTTCGAAGCCAAAATGGCCATGCCATTATTTCGGCACAACGATTATTCTAGTCAACGTGTTAGACTTCACAAGTTGTTTTGCACGAATGATATCAGTGATTAAAACCTTTCCCAACAGCCCCTACACCCTCCATCAGCCTTTCGAACCGGCAGGCGATCAGCCTGCGGCTATCGCTCAGTTAGTTGAGGGAATCCACGATGGCCTGTCGTTTCAGACGCTGCTCGGTGTGACCGGTTCGGGAAAAACATTCACTATGGCCAATGTCATCGCACAACTGGGACGACCGGCAATGGTTATGGCCCCTAACAAAACGCTGGCGGCCCAGCTATATTCTGAAATGCGCGATTTTCTGCCGGAAAATGCTGTCGAATATTTTGTTTCCTACTATGACTATTATCAGCCCGAAGCCTATGTACCCTCTCGAGACGTTTATATCGAGAAGGATTCAAGCATAAACGAGCAGATTGAGCAGATGCGGTTGTCTGCTACTAAAGCCCTACTAGAGCGTGAAGATGCAGTAATCGTTGCGACCGTCTCCGCAATCTACGGTATTGGTGATCCTGTTGATTATCACGGCATGATTCTTCATCTGCGTCACAACGAAAAGATGCAGCAACGCGATGTGATCAAGCGTCTGGTAGAGATGCAGTACGAGCGCAACGAAATCGATTTTTCACGAGGAAAATTTAGAGTCCGCGGTGATGTGATTGATATTTTCCCCGCGGAAAGTAGCGAATACGCGCTTCGATTGACGTTATTTGACGAAGAAGTGGAATCCCTATCCTTGTTTGATCCTCTCACCGGACATATCGTGCAAAAGGTACCGCGATACACCGTTTATCCTTCTAGTCATTACGTTACTCCACGCAGCACCGTTCTAGCCGCCCTGGAAACCATTAAGGTTGAGCTTTCAGAACGGATTTCGTTCTACCAGCGGGAGAACAAACTCGTTGAAGCACAACGTATCGAGCAACGTACACGTCATGATCTTGAGATGCTAAACGAGATCGGATTTTGCAAAGGTATCGAGAACTATTCGCGCCATCTCTCCGGACGCAAGCCGGGGGAGCCTCCGCCGACGCTGATTGACTATTTGCCACCCAATGCTCTTATGTTCATCGACGAAAGCCACGTCACTATTCCTCAGATCGGCGGCATGTACAAGGGAGATCGTGCGCGGAAGGAAAACCTAGTCAACTATGGTTTCCGTCTCCCTTCGGCGATGGATAACCGCCCATTGCGTTTCGACGAATTCGAAAAGGTGATGCGCCAGACCGTATTTATTTCTGCCACGCCCTCTAAGTATGAAGCAGAGCACGCCGGTCAAGTAGTCGAGCAGGTGGTGCGCCCGACCGGATTAATCGATCCACAGATTGAAGTGCGCCCCGCTGCCAATCAGGTAGACGACCTTATGTCCGAGGCCAATCTGCGCGTGGAGCAGGGTGAGCGTGTCCTTGTTACTACGTTGACCAAGCGTATGGCTGAAGACCTGACTGAATACTTTTCTGAGCATGGAATCAAGGTTCGCTATCTTCATTCAGATATAGAGACTGTCGAGCGAGTCGAAATCATTCGTGACCTGCGTCTAGGCATGTTCGACGTGCTGGTTGGCATCAACCTACTACGTGAAGGGTTGGACATTCCAGAGGTGTCACTTGTGGCTATTCTTGATGCTGACAAGGAAGGATTTTTGCGCTCCGAGCGCTCACTTATCCAGACCATAGGACGTGCAGCGCGTCATATCAACGGTAAGGCCATCTTGTATGCTGACAAGATCACCGATTCGATGAAGCGCGCAATCGACGAGACTGAACGACGCCGCACAAAGCAGGTTGACTACAACTTTGCCCATAACATAACACCAATTGGCGTGAAAAAGCGTATCAAGGACATCATCGAAGGCATGTACGAACCGGAAGCCGCTCGCGACCAACTCATGGAATCAAAGGAACAGGCGAAATACCTGGCGATGAGCGAAAAAGAGGTCGCCAAGGAAATAACCCGGTTGGAAAAGGAAATGTTGCAGGCAGCAAAAAATCTTGAATTTGAACGCGCTACCGAATTGCGCGACCATTTGAAAAAATTGCGGGAGAGCGTGCTGATCTCGCCATTGTGAAATACATAATTGGCACTACAATTTCACACCTTGCGAATGGTGCGGTGATTGCAGGTAATATTGGGTCTGCATCTCAGCCAAGCGACTGGCAGTCCGTGAAAAATCTCCGGAGATCATCCCTTCTGTATACAGCTCATCCGGAGATGTTGCAGCTGATGCTACCAGCCTGACATGATTATCGTAAAGAACATCGATCAGCCAAGTGAAACGCCTTGCCTCGGCTGCATGGTCAACGGACATGCGCGGGATGTGTGACAGGAATATTGTGGGAAATTGGTGAGCGATCTGTAGGTAGTCTTCTTGCGCGTGAGCGCCCCCACATAGTTCCTTGAAGTCGAACCATACAACATTTCCCGCGAGCATTTTTACAGGTATATCTCGACCCCGAATTTCAACATGCCTTTCGCTGCCTCCTGTCCCGGCAGCGATCAATTCGAATAATGTGCACATTCGGGTCTCATTTGCTGCAGCGCTTGTGTCATTGTCGGAAATCAGAAGCACCGGTTCGCGGGCTGTTTTTCGCAGACGGTGGTCGTTGCTACTGTCGATATGCAAGACTTTCAGTTCGTGTTTGAGCAGGAAAATCGCGGGAAGGAAATTCTGCCGTTGCAAGCCGTGAGGATACAGGCCGTCGGGAGGATAGTTGGAGGTGGTGATCAGCACTACGCCGCGCGAAAATATAGCTTTGATCAACCGGCCCAGTATCATCGCATCGGCGATGTCGTCGACGTGGAACTCATCAATGCACAGCAAACGGGTGGATTTTTCAATCTGGTCGGCCAGGGCGATCAGCGGGTCCCTTTCCCCAGACAACCGCTTCATCTCGTGATGTACTTCGGCCATGAAATTGTGAAAATGTATGCGGCGTTTACGTCTGTAGGGAAGGCAAGCGTAGAACATATCCATCAGGAAAGTCTTGCCACGACCCACGCCGCCCCAAAGATACAAGCCCTTGGGTACATCCGGGCTGAGCAGGCTGCGTCCCAGAAATTGATTGCGTCTGGATTTGAAATCGACCAACTGATGCCATAGCGTGTCCAGTTCATCGATAGCAGCAGTCTGTGCTGCATCGTCGACGAAGCCGGGCAGCACACGGACACCCTTATACCATGCCTTGGGGCTCATACTGCCGTCAGACGGAATGGTGATAGTGTGCAGTGACATATTTTCGAATCAATTAATTGTGGAGATTTTCATTGCGAGTTACGTTCAATACTTCCACGATAATTTTATAATTATGCCGCGTTTACTGGCACATCGCTCGGCATGGATAAGTAAATCTGGGAATCGTAAGTGATTGAAGTTTCTTTATCAGTAGTATTGTACTAACGAACTTGGTTTTATATAGATTGACCTTATTTCCGGATTGGTTACTATCTTGCCTCCGGCAACGAGCCGCAAAAACTAAACTACTCAGGGAAAATAAATGAGCCACACCTTATATCAGGCCTCCGTTCAACGTGTGCAGCGTTGCGAACTGGCCGTACCGGGTTCGAATCCAGGTATGTTCGAAAAAGCGCTGAAGAGCGGCGCAGACTTTGTCTTTCTTGATCTTGAAGATGCCGTTGCACCAGACGACAAGATTCAGGCACGTAAGAACATTATCCAGGCGATTAACGATCTCGACTGGAAATCCCACGGAATCACGCTTTCAGTCCGCATCAACGGCTTGGATACCCAGTACATGGTTCGAGACGTGGTCGATCTGGTCGAGCAGGCTGGTAGCAAGATAGACACGCTTCTAGTTCCAAAGGTTGGTGTTCATGCTGATGTGTACATGGTTGAAGCGATGCTAAACCAATTAGAAGCGCAGCAAGGGTTGAAAAATAAGATCGGTATCGAAGCGCTTATCGAGACTGCATTGGGTATGGCAAATGTCGAGGAAATCGCAAGAAATGGTTCAGCCGGAAGACTAGAAGCCCTCCACTTTGGTGTTGCCGACTATGCGGCTAGTAACCGAGCTAGAACCACCAACATCGGAGGACTTAATCCCGATTATCCGGGGGATCAGTGGCACTTTGCTATAAGTCGTATGACTGTTGCTTGCCGTGCCTACGGCTTGCGTCCAATCGATGGGCCGTTCGGCGATATCAAGGATCCGGATGGTTTCTTGCTTGCCGCAAGGCGTGCTGCCGCGCTAGGAGTCGAGGGAAAATGGGCAATTCACCCATCACAGGTTGGTCTCGCCAATGAGGTGTTTACCCCACCTGCAGCGGAAGTCGACAAAGCCCAACGCATTCTCGCTGCTCTGAAAGAGGCTGCTGCACAAGGTAAGGGCGCAGCGTCATTGGACGGCCGAATGATCGATGCCGCATCGGCACGGATGGCCAGCAATGTGGTCAAGGCCGCAGAAGCTATCGCCGCGAAAAAGTAGTTTAAACGCAAGCAAAGAGTTTTAAGGGGAGATAGTTTTGGATATTCATGAATACCAGGCAAAAGAGATTATTTCGGAATATGGAGTCAGAATCGCTGAAGGCGGACTGGCGCATAGTCCGGAAGAAGCGGTTCAACGGGCCAGGGAGATCGGCGGCGATGTCTGGGTGGTAAAGGCCCAGATTCATTCTGGGGCACGAGGCAAGGCTGGCGGTATCAAGAAGTGCAGTTCGCACGCGGAGGTCGAGGCTTTCACTCAGGAGGTGCTTGGCAAGACGCTAATCACGAAGCAGACTGGTCCAGCGGGCAAGGTCTGTTCCAGGGTCTATGTTGAAGCTGCGACGGATATCGCTCGTGAAATGTATTTTTGTATCCTGGTCGATCGGAGTGCAGAGCGCATCGTCATGGTTGGCTGCGCAGAGGGCGGGATGGAGATTGAGGAGTTGGCCCAAACTAATCCTGAGAAGATCAAGAGGATTTATATCGAACCGGCGGTTGGCCTACAGGACTTTCAGGCGCGCAAGATGGCTTTTGCTTTGGGAATTGAAAACTCGCACTTGAACCATGCAATCAAGACGATAAAAGGTTGCTATCGGGCTGTGCGCGACCTTGATGCAAGCATGCTGGAGATCAATCCTCTGGTTTTCACCCGTAAGGGCGAATTGATTGCGATCGATGCAAAAATGAATTTTGATGCAAATGCGCTCTTTCGCCGACACCGGATCTTCGAATTGCGCGACAAAAGCCAGATTGACCCGCGCGAAGTGGCTGCGGCTGATCATGACCTGAGCTATATCGGATTGGATGGAGACATCGGTTGTATGATCAATGGCGCAGGTTTGGCGATGGCTACGATGGACATGATCAAGCTAGCTGGTGGCGAGCCTGCCAACTTTCTGGACGTTGGCGGGGGCGCATCTGCAGATCGCACTGAAAAGGCATTCCGCTTGGTATTGGCTGACAAAGGCGTAAAAGCGATGTTGGTAAATATATTTGCTGGCATCAATCGCTGTGATTGGATAGCCGAAGGCGTTGTCCATGCGGTCCGTAACATTGACATGAAAGTCCCGTTGATCGTGCGCTTGTCTGGTACCAATGTCGAAGCGGGAAGGCGCATCATTACAGAAAGTGGTTTGCCGATCATCATGGCAGAGACATTGGCAGATGCGGCTGAGAAAGCAGTCAAGGCGCGTAACGAAGTGGTCGCCAGAGAGAGTAGAGGTAACACGTAATGGCTATACTGATAGACAAATCCACACGCATAATCGTGCAGGGCTTTACAGGCAAGATTGGTAGTTTTCATGCACAGGACATGATCAATTATGGTTCCAATGTCGTTGGCGGAATAACGCCAGGCAAGGGTGGGCAGCGACATTTGGGTTTGCCGGTTTTCAACACCGTAAAACAGGCGGTACATGAAGTTGGGGCCGAAGCAAGTATCATTTTCGTGCCACCCGCGTTTGCGGCGGACTCGATCATGGAGGCTGCTGATGCAGGAATAAAATACTGCGTGGCCATCACTGATGGCATCCCAACCCAGGATATGATGACTGTGAAGAATTTTCTGCGCCGTGTACCCAAGGAAGCACGCATGATGCTGACTGGCCCCAACTGTGCCGGCACAATTAGTCCGGGAAAGGCGATGCTTGGCATCATGCCTGGCCACATCTACAAGCCTGGGAATGTCGGTATCATTGGCCGGTCGGGTACGCTTGGATACGAAGCTGCCGATCAGTTGAAGGCGCTAGGTATTGGTGTTTCTACATCGGTCGGCATAGGTGGTGACCCGATTAACGGGAGTTCGCACCGTGACGTTCTGGAAAGATTCGCCGAAGATAGCGAAACCAAAGTGGTACTGATGATAGGTGAGATCGGAGGGCAGCAGGAGATCGAAGCAGGTATCTTTGCCAAAGAAAACATGAAGAAACCGCTAGTCGCTTATATTGCGGGATTAACTGCGCCACAGGGGCGCAGAATGGGCCATGCAGGTGCGATCATCTCATCAGAGGGCGAAAGCGCTGCTGAAAAAGTTGCGATGCTTAAAGAGTTGGGCGCTACCATCTGCCAGACTCCATCATCTATGGGCGAAACAGTTGCGAGAGTATTGGCAGCAACTTGACCTGAAAGATTTGCGGATTCACTTTGCTGAGCGGTTGTTTCAGGTATTTAACCAGACTTGCTGAAAAGGTCGAATCATGATCGTAGGTGTTCCCAAAGAAATCAAAACCAATGAAAACCGAGTCGCGGTAGTTCCTGCAGGTGCGGCTGCTTTGGTTACGGATGGCCACACCGTGATTATCGAAGCTGGAGCTGGGTCAGGCAGCGGCTTTAGTGATGCGTTATACCAAGCAGCCGGCGCTCAGATTGTTGAAAAAGCAGATGGGGTTTGGGCAGCAGCCGAATTGGTCGTGAAGGTTAAGGAACCAATCGAGCCAGAGTGGCAGTCCATCAAGTCCGGCCAAACCATCTTTACCTATTATCATTTTGCGGCAAGTGAGCAACTCCTAAAAGCGCACATTGCTTCAGGTGCTACTTGTATCGCGTATGAAACCGTAGAGTTGCCTTCTGGTGAATTACCGTTATTGACACCAATGTCTGAAGTTGCCGGGCGCATGGCGGTACAGGAGGGCGCAAAATATCTGGAAAAACTTTACGGTGGACGCGGCATGTTGCTAAGTGGAGTACCGGGCGTGCCACCCGCCAAGGTCGTGATACTTGGTGGAGGAGTGGTCGGGTCAAATGCGGCAAGGATTGCTGCCGGGATGGGTGCAAACGTTTTCATCCTGGATCTTTCCCTTGAGCGATTGCGCTACCTTGATGATGTGATGCCTGCGAATGTGCAGATGGTCTTTTCGGACCGGCATACACTGCAAAAGCAGATCGCTACAGCGGATCTGGTAATCGGTGCTGTTCTTGTACATGGTGCTACTACGCCACGACTGATTCGCCGGGAAGATCTCAAGAATATGCGCGCAGGTGCAGTAATCGTAGATGTCTCGATCGATCAGGGTGGTTGCGTCGAAACGATGCGTCCGACAACGCATGAGAACCCCACATTCATCGTCGATGACATCGTGCATTATGGTGTTGCTAATATGCCAGGAGGTGTCCCGGTAACTGCCACATTGGCACTGACTAATGCGACATTACCGTATGTGAGGAAATTGGCTAGAACAAGATGCATTGAGGCACTCAAGGAGGACTCGGCACTTTTAAAAGGCCTCAACATCATTTCAGGAAAGATTACCCACAAAAAGGTCGCTGAAGCGTTCGGGTATGAATTTCAAACTGCCGAGTCGATGATCTGAATGATCTAGCAAGCGCTAAGACTCCTATAACTCTGACTCTTTTATTTGGCAGAATTTCCCTGAGTTAATTTGCAAAGTGTTTACTAGCGAGGGCAAGGCTGAACATGAAATACGTTGAAATCGTTACTGACAAGGGAAATATCGATACGGTATCTGCAATCGCCGAACAACACGACGCTTCTGACTTTAGGCATGGAGAAGAAGGTAAGGATGGTATGAGAGCGATGCGGTTGCTTGTTGCTGACGATAAGTTACAGTCTGTGCTTGATTCCCTACAGAAAATTCTAAATTCACAGCCATCCGCGCGCGTTGCCGTCTTACCAGTGGAAATAGTGCTTCCAACACCTACAGCACAGGAGCGCAAGGAAGAGGACGCTGCGATTGAAGCCCGTGAAGCTCTCTATGAAGGAGTTGAAAAAAATGCACGTCTCGATCTGAATTTTACGATCCTAGTCGTATTGTCCACTATTGTTGCTGCAATAGGCCTTATCGAAAACAATGTGGCAGTTGTGATCGGCGCGATGGTGATAGCACCACTGCTTGGACCGAACCTTGCTTTCGGTCTAGCCACTGCCTTGGGTGATATTTCCCTGATGCAGAAGTCGGCGTTGACGACTTCAGTTGGAATAGTGATCGCGGTGACTTTGTCAGTTGGAATTGGAATATTTTGGCCATTCGATGTATCGAGCCCGGAATTGGTCGCGCGCACCGAGGTTGGGCTGGATTCTGTAGCCTTGGCGTTAGCATCGGGCGCGGCAGCAGCGCTTTCTCTGACCACAGGTTTGTCTAGTGTGCTAGTAGGTGTGATGGTGGCGGTTGCCCTGCTTCCTCCTGCAGTAGCACTCGGCATCATGCTAGGTTTGGGTGATGTCAACCTTGCCTTCGGCGCAGGTTTGCTGCTTGCTATCAATGTGGTTTGCGTTAATCTGGCAATCAAGGTGGTGTTCTTCTTCAAAGGTATCCGACCACGCACTTGGTGGGAAAAAAAGAAAGCCAAGCGTGCAATGGTAATCTATATTTTGGCATGGATCGTGACCCTGATTATTCTCGTATCATTCATTTATGGGCGAAAAGCTTTTGCGAGCCAGTAAGAATGCAAATCGAACGGTAATGCCAACACAAATTGAGCTTGAAGCTACAATAGACAACAGCATATTGTGAAAATGAAGAAGTCCCTTGTTGTTTCTCAAGGCTTGAAATTCTTTGGGGATATTTATGATACAACTTATATACGTCAGTACTTCTGCGAACAGGCCAAGCGAAGCCGAGTTGGTAGATCTCCTTGAGCAAGCAAGGTTAAGCAATCAACGCAAAAATATTACTGGGATGCTGTTATATAGTAATGGTACATATTTGCAGGTTCTAGAAGGGGAATCTAAGGACGTACACGGTCTGTATGATGCAATTCGGAACGACCCCAGAAACGAAGGTCATGTAATACTTCGTGAAGTGGAAATTCCTGTGAGGGATTTTCCGGATTGGAGCATGGGATTTGAGAATCTCGAAAGCAGTTCTCCCGATCAGTTGCCGGGGTTTATTGAGGTTTTCGGTGGGAAGCTCGACAAGTCGATTGCATTAAACAATAAGACAAACGCAATCAGGTTATTGATGAGCTTTTCAAAGAATAGTGCCTAGCTATATTTTGTTTCCCGACGTTGATTCTTCTTTGAACGGGAGCTTTAATTTTCACTTCAGGAAAGTTCGACAACTTTTGAAATGTGGCGACCATGGCAAAGTGGCTTATCGTAATTGGTAGTGTTCTCATCATCGTTGGAATAGCATGGCCTTGGCTATACAGGATGGGTATCGGCCACCTTCCAGGTGATATCAGTATCGAACGCAAAGGATTCAGCTTCTACTTTCCATTAACCAGCAGCATAATAATATCAATTGTGTTGTCGATTGTTTATTGGATACTTAAAAGATGAGTGAATTTATCTATTCTGACGAAGTACACTACCATATTGAGAATTACTTAAAGAGTTTTGGCCTCATGCGATTAATCGAGTACTTTTGATTGGATTGGAACAGTGAAATTCACAGATCAGTCAGAAGATTACCTCTATGAGGTCTGGCGCATGGATGATAATGGTATCGAGTTCCTTGTCGAGACGTTTGGCGATAGAGTTCTTGCAGAGGCTAAAATAGCCTTACTTGGGGAAGGCTGCCACAAACAAGTATATTGGGTAAAGGAAGTGGTGAAAAGCCGAGTCTATTGAGTTGCATTGCGGAACCGGGATGCTTCAGAAAATCACATTCTGACTTTTATTTTGCAGGGCATAACCGCATGATGAATCACAGAGAATTTGCAGATTTCTTAATCTTTCGAGTCCTTTAGCAGCCTTAGATGATGTGCGCCATGAAATTCTGGAGGAATGTATGAGCAAACTACCACCATTGATCGCTTTAACGTTACTGATAGCCGCCACATCTGCCATGTCAGAAGAGGTTGGCTCGGAAGACCTTAGATATTGCCTGGATCTGCAATCAAATTATGAAATCGCAAAATGTGCAGGTGAGGTATCAGCTGGCAGTAAAGGAAAACCTTATACGAGGGAAGAAGTGGACATGATTCTTTCTGAACGGCAATCAAGTATACTTACTAACTCGAGTGAACCCTCAGACATGCCTGACACAGGCAACGAGGTCCAGGATCTTCTGCTTGATCAGAGTGAAGGTGGAGGCAGAAAGCAATAGCATTTTTATTTTCGCGCTTGAGAAATGTCATTCCGTCTGGCAGCCGACTTTGTCCTGTTGCTGCATCTTTTATTTATCATGTTGGCATTATTGGGTGCCTCAGTGTCGCTGTGGTGGAGATGGGCTCCTGTCGTGCATGTGCCGGTAGCGATATGGGCGACTTATGTTGAGCTAACCGGCAGCAGTTGCCCCCTCACGCGATTGGAGATATTCCTTAGGGCCAATGCAGGCCAGTCTGGTTACACTGGGAGCTTTATCGAGAACTATCTGCTGGGAGCCATCTATCCTGCCGGTCTCACCCGAGAAATCCAGTTCATGCTTGCGTTTGTGGTTATTATCGTCAACATTGGAATCTATGGTTGGCTAGTGATTCGCAAGCAATATTCTCACAGTAAAAGTTGATCTTGGTCATCCAATAGGTATGCTTACTCAGCAAATCAAAACTGCTTTCAGATTTTGCATTTGTAATTGTTTCTAAATATATTTCCCTTGTTGCAATCTGCACCGAATAACTTTTACTAGAAATGTGGAATCAATGATATAAACAACATTTATATGGAAGAATGATGCCAACAACTCTCCCAGTTCTCTCCTTGCTTGAATCTCGTGTTCTCGGCGTACTCGCCGAAAAGCAACGTACGGTGCCAGACTCGTACCCATTGACCCTGAATTATTTGGTTTCCGGTTGTAACCAGAAGAGCAGTCGTGATCCGATCATCGAGGCATCGGAATCTGAAGTTCAGGGTGCGCTGGATAGCTTAAGGGCATTTTCGCTGATTGTAGAAACCAGTGGAGGGAGAGTATCGCGATATGGGCACAACATTGAGCGGGTGCTTCATATACCTTCACAGTCCACTGCTTTGATTGCTATGTTAATGTTGCGCGGCCCGCAGACGGCAGGGGAGTTGCGCATCAATTGTGAAAGGCTGCACAAATTTGCCGATATTTCCTCGGTAGAAAGTTTTCTGATTGAGCTATCCGAGCGCGCGGAGGGTGAATTAGTGATGGAGCTGCCTCGCCAGCCTGGTTCACGTGAAAATCGTTGGATGCATCTGCTCTGCGGGGCACCGGTTTCGGAAGAGAGTTTATCTTCGAATCAGGTTTCCAAGGATCCTAAGGGAGATGTTACAGTCGGTGAAATTGCTGCGCTTAAGGCAAATATCGGCAATCTTGAGGCGGAGGTAAGGGAATTACAGGAAATGATGAACAAGTTGTACAAAGAACTTGGAATATCCAAATCCTAATCCTAGATAGTGCACACCTTGACCAGGAAGTTGAGATTCGTTTATGTCACTGCAATATTTATGATCATGCGTTTTGAACTTCCTCAAAAGTTGGAGATTGATACATCGGCACTCTGCTTTGTTCTAAGACGGTAATTATTTATTAGTTCAATTAAATTATCATGACAACGCTAACCACTGAACAATTCCAAAGGCGATTCAAGCCACAAATTAACCATCTAAATTCCGACGCCTTTTGGGGCGGACGCATGTATGCTACAGATGGCGAAGAGTTTGAATATGTTCAAACAATTAGCCTTAACCGTATCTGGACAGTTTATCAGGATGACCAAGGCGGTAATGTAGTACTTAAGAACGGCTTGAAGGCCGACCACTTGGGATATGTGATTTGTGAATTACCATTCAAGGATGACGAATTAATCGTCGTCATGGAGGATGTTTCGGATATAAAAAAAGTTGGTGACCTTATAAGCGAAACATGCCCTTTTTGTGGTGGGTATACTGGAATCGAGGTTATCGGATACGATGACACATCAGATAGATCAACTCTATTTTGCACTGATTGTGGAGAGGAGTTCGAAATAAGGTGTGAGTAAGCTAACTGACTCATAAGGCCTTTTAGATTTTTACCATGTTTGGATGGCAATCCGTGCTGCAACAAAATACAATCGCCAGCAAATTTCTGCCGAAGAGTCTGGATAACAAGCCTGAACTCAAAGTATTGATGATTGCTGTTGGATAGTTTGGGCCTATAGTCCAGAAGCATTAGTTAGACATGGTTTGTATTTGATTATTAGGTGCTACGTACATTTGAATTTATGTTTAAATGTTTAGTGTCTCACAGGCATGGGCTATATACTGCAGGACATGTTTTGTTGCACGATGGAGCAAATGCGAGCAACCGAAGCCAGTCAAAGTCCTTGAGTATCCAGATTGGATTCCTTGTAGGTTCAATAAGATGAAATAATGGTTGTTCATATTATGGCAAAGCAAAAATTAGCATTTTATGGCCGTATTCTTCTCGTGGCAGCAGAAGTCGTTCTTATCAGTTTTTCAGGCTATGCATTAGGAAAATATCTTCCCATTGAGTGGGCAAGCTACATATCACTAGATGTGCTGTATTGCCTTCCGATCATCCAAACGGCACGCATAGCTGCGATTCGCGCTGCTCGCCGATATGACACTCAAACATCCACCATAGTCGGCATAGCTTTGGCGCTTGTATGGAGTTCGACGGAAATGGCGATCACTTGGCCGGACTTTCCTGTCTTTGCCTTCGTGTTGAATGTGTTTACACGTAGCATTGTTTTTACGGTTATTGGTCGAGTGATGATCAAATTGTGGCGTGAAAGAGAATATGCCCGCAAAGATATTCTGACAGGTCTGGCGACCCGCTTAGAACTACTTGATAGACTAAGCATTGAACAAGGACGTAGTGAACGTTCTGGTAGGCCTTATTCCTTGTTATTCATTGATATTGATCAATTCAAGTCAATGAATGATCGCTTTGGACATCAAATCGGGGATGAAGCGCTTAGAGTTCTAGCGGAAATATTAATGGGAAGCTCGAGGAAGGTTGATGTTGCTGCACGCCTAGGCGGCGATGAGTTTGTTCTATTGCTTCCAGACACAGATGATCGTTCTTGTGACACCCTGATCAACCGAATCAATGCCTCATCTACTCAAGCTTTTCAGGAACGAAGCTGGCCAATATCAATATCTATTGGTCGGACAACGCATCTTGGAAAAACGAAGGAAGTGGAAATGGTAATCGGATTGGCCGATAAGAATATGTATGAAGCCAAAAAGATGAAACAATAGATCAAGCAAGTCACAAACATAAAATTGCCATAATATCCTTCCTCATATTTCAATTTAGAAAATTGCTTAGTAATTTCATCACAGGGAAGTGGCAATTATGTGCCATTTTCCTGCAAGTCGAGATTTACTGATAACGTGAATTATGAATTGATCCCATAAGAATTCGCGTAAGTTATCCTGCAGGGAATGGTCAGGTGCTACATTAAAAACCCAGCACTGGGAAAGTGCTGGGTCAGTTGGCCACGTTGGAGGAGCAAATCTATACCAACTGCCAACATTCGAGGTTTTAGCCCACTCACGACTTGGGTACACATGCAAAAAGTGTAGAGCAAAGACTACAATAGTATGCAATTAAATAATATTGTACTTTGGTACTAATAATTATATTTGGATTATTTGTAGTCCAAACAGTCTTGTCACTCCTCAAACACTACCCTGTCAGCTCGTGAGAAAACTAATAAGATTTATCGAATGAAGGATTTCTTGATAACGGGGAAATTCCTTTTGACCTTACTTAACCTTTCCTTGATCTAGGAAATCAAGAAACGTGTCAGCACGGTCACAAGTAAATAATACCCACATAAACAAATACATATAAATGTTGATAAAGCGATGGCTCAATATTTGCTTATAAAACAATACGATTGCCGTAGTTTAGTCATGGTGGTGAAAATGAAATACTTGTTTGCTTGTTTGATGATGCCGATTATACCAATCCTTCTCATTGTATTTTTTGCGATAGGTGCCCTGTATTTTGGTGTTACTAATCGCATGGAGCGTATGGGATAGTAATAATTTCCGTCCGATCCTTGTGTTCAACAGGGTTGGTGGTGTAGTCAGCGCATTGTTCAAAATGCCTTACAAACATCGCTTGCATAACACTTGATGCGGTTTGTTTGTGAATACTAGTTCTAATGAATAGAAAGTATGGAAATATTATGAATCGTTCTGACCTGATTGCCCGCTTGTCCGAGTTGCAGCCGCAACTGCCGGTGAAGGATGCAGAGTTTGGTGCAAAATTAATCATTGATGCTCTGTCAAATGCGCTTTCAAAAGGAGGGCGAGTCGAATTGAGAGGCTTCGGTAGCTTTTCCCTGAATTACAGGCCATCACGCTCAGGGCGCAATCCTAAAAATGGTGCGCAAGTGCATGTGGCTGCAAAATATGTACCCCATTTCAAAGCAGGAAAATTGCTCAGAGAGCGGGTAAGCGAAAGTAAATAAAGTCCTACCAAGAGAGTGAAAACTATCTTGCCGCTGGTGTTCTGGTGCCGGTAAGACCATCTAGTCATGGATGTCGCTAAGGGCGATTTCTGAATTCTGCCGCAGGATGAAGGTGGCCTTAACGAGAATGTTGACACTAAGCCTCCCCTTCGAGTGAGGTCAATTGGCACTTCCAACTACAACCAAAGCATTTTGGACGCTTCTCGTTGAATCGTTGGCATCAACACCTATATTCGTGGATCATTGATTCGATGACAACAGTGAGCAATCTGTAGAAAAATGTTCAATGTATTCGATGCGGCGGGGAAGTTGTACAGGATAAATTATTGGGCAGCACTAAATTAGTAAGATTATTGAGATATAAGGCCGATTCGTCACTTATTTCTGGCTTTGTCCTGCAGAATGAAATGATACGCTAGTATTATCCGGTTTTGTTGACCTTTTGTTCATTGGGGAATCATGTGAGCACGATGCATCAAGTGGGATATTGTTAAGGTTTGGAAATCCGCCGCCGTGGCAGAACAGACAAAACCGGAATGTAAATATCCTTTAATTAGGAATATATGAAGTTTATCGATCAATGCATGAGCAAATTATATGTGGTGTGGGAAGACAAATAAATGAATGTCATGACACAACTTACTGCTGATATCAAAGCGCTCAGCAAAAGCAAAGACCTCGTGAGTCATACGCAAAGCGTAGCTCAAACAGGTAGTTGGAGGCGCGAACTACATACTGGCCTGATCACTTGGTCTGATGGGGTTTTTGGCATCCTGGAAGTCGACAAGGAATCAACACCGCCATCCCACAAGAAATTTCTGAGCATGATTCACCCTGAAGACAGGGATATGATGAGAATGGCATTTTACAATTCTCTTATTAGCATGAAGCCTCTAGAAGTGGAGCATCGGATACTCATGCCGGATGGTCGTATCAAATGGGTCAGTGAACGCTTTGAAACGATCAGAAATGAAATGGGCAAGGCGATATTCATTTCTGGAACCATACATGATGTCACTGGGAGAAAATTGGCTGAGGAAGCACTTCGCGGGAAAGATCAGCGATGGATTCAGGCTATCGATGCGGGTGGTTATGGATTGTGGGATTGGAATCTTCAGACAGGTGAGATAGTTCTCTCCAAAACTTGTAGAACTATGTTTGGTTTTCCTGACAACGAGATCATTAGCAGCGTAATGCAGTTTGAAACGAAGGTGCATCCAGATGACTGGATACACTGGAAGAAGATACTTAATACTTTGTTTCATAACAAGCTGGACCGCTTTTCTATCGAATATCGTGTACGTGGGCTCAATGGAAGATGGAAGTGGATGCTTACGCATGCCGTCGTATCAAATCGTACCGGAGACGGCAAGATCTTGCGAATGACAGGAACGCAAGCTGATATCACCGTACAAAAAAACAGTGAGGAGCAGTTGCAGTTCGCGAATACGGTATATCAGGCAGTCGGCGATGCAGTGATGATCGCTAATGGCAGTAATCAAATCATTTCTGTGAATCAGGCTTATACACAGTTGACCGGATACCCTCCCGAAGAAATCATTGGCAAGCCGATGAATTATATTTACTCAGATCGACATGACGAGGCATTCAAGCAATCGATATTTCATAAACTTAATGTCACTGGTATCTGGGAGGGGGAGATATCTATCAGATGCAGGAATGGCAAGGATCACTCGGAATGGCAGATGATTCATACCGTTTATGATAACAATGGCGATACGCTAAAGCGTGTTGCGTTATTTTCGGATATTACCGAGCAGAAGCGGGCTGAAGAAACCATCAGGCGTCATGCTTATTTCGATCCTCTTACGGGCCTGCCAAACCGCAGGCTATTTCAAGACCGACTTGGGCTGGAAATCAAGAGGGCAAATCGCGCGAATCTTCCTATTGCATTGTTATATATCGATCTGGACCGTTTCAAGGAAGTTAATGACAAGCTAGGACATGAGGCTGGTGACAAATTGTTGCACGAAGCAGCCTGCAGAATCAGTGCCTGCGTGCGAGAATCTGACACTGTTGCACGCCTAAGTGGTGATGAATTCACTGTAATTCTTTCTGAGATTCCCGATACACGCCATACAGATTATGTTGCACAGAAAATCGTAACCAGACTGGCAATGCCTTATCAGGTTGCTGGAGAGATGGTTGATGTTTCTGCGAGTATTGGCATCAGTCTGTTTCCGGATGATGCCGCTGATATCAGTACCTTGATGAATAATGCCGATCAGGCTATGTATGATGCTAAGAGTAAGGGGCGAAACAGGTTCAGCCATTTTGATCCTTCAAGGCAATTGGCAGACCAATCGCGTGTCAACCTCATCAATGATTTACGTGGGGCTGTGACTACTGAACAACTCAGAATCTATTTCCAGCCGATCATGAATCTCGCTACGGGCCGAATCGGCAAGGCAGAGGCACTAATTCGCTGGCAACATCCGACGCTAGGTATTGTCAGTCCGGATGAGTTTATCCCGCTTGCTGAGGACACCGGTCTGATCAACCAGATTGGAGATTGGGCATTTAAAGAATCATTACGCTATGCAAAGCGATGGAGTACATATTATTCTGACGACTTTCAAGTGAATGTAAACATTTCGGCGGCTCAGTTCGGATCCGAACACAACAATCTTTCTGCGAAATGGCCACGCCAATTACAGGAGGTTGGACTTGCAGGTAAGAATCTTGCGTTTGAAATTCGTGAGCAAATGATATTCAATGCCGCGACAGGCTTCATGGGAACGCTTCAAGAATTTCGTAAAGCTGGTATCCAAGTAGCGATTGACGATTCTGAATTGGATTCCATGACGCTTTCCAAATATCGCAACTTTGCTATTGATTATCTGAAGATCGTTCAACCATTCATTCTCGATGATATGACTGATCCGAATGGACTAGGTCTTTCCGAGGTTATCGTGATGGCACATAAGCTTGGATTTCAGGTGATTGCTGAAGGCGTCGAAACGCAAAGGCAGCACGATTTGCTTGCCTCAGCGAGATGTGACTTCGCACAAGGGAATTTCTATTCCAATCCGGTTACACCAGAGGAGTTCGAGACTTTGTTGATGCAGGGTCTAAAGTCAAAAATCCAGCCAAGTGTAGGTAAACCTATCGAATCATCTGATCATCTTCTTCTCACTGAGCAAGAGGCAATTGTTTTTCTACAACCGCACATGCCAAGTAAATCCGTCAAGTCTTGGCTCGCCAATGATCGGTTAAGCGATCCGATCATTCCTTTTTTTCTTGTTCATGGGAAGCCTTGTTACCTTGAATCTGATTTGGAAAAATTTGCCACCAATACTTTAAAAACATCAACGCGATTTATTCGGGTCGATAACCGTCTTCGTCCAGAACGCAGGTCTCGGAAAGAACGGCGAAGACCTGCTGGTAAAGGTGCCCATTTACATCATGGAATCAAGCGACGCAGGCGAAGCGACTTGGGGTTGCATCTGACCACTGAACTTGAACACAGTGCTGGCACTGGCCTTGATCGTCGTTCTCGTCCCAACCGAACCGAGCAGTGAAGTAGGTGAAAGTCTAAAGCGAACTCTGCCGTTCGCCTGGCATAATTCTTTCCAAAATGTAACTGAACAACTTTCTATCGATAATGGATTTTATGGCGATTTTGCAGCAGCGAAATCCATATTCTGTTGTCCCGAGCCACATGTGTCAGTAGTAAGTTGAATGCTCACTTCGCCTTTTTGATGGTCGCATTATTGACGAAGGTCATGTTGGGAAAGGAGCGATCCAAGGCCTTGCTATTGAAGTCGGAGATAGTAGAGCCGGCGTCAAACTCGATGGTATCGCCCTTCTGGGCGTCGATAGTTGACGCAGCAAGCCATCGCTTCTGGTCGTTCTGTTTGACCTCGATATAGGTGAACTGGGGAATTTGGATGGTAGTCAATACCGTGGCCGTTTGAGTCTGAGGACTTTCCGTTAGGCCAGAAAGTGTCGTAGTTTGTCCTGCGGATTCAACAGGTGGGTGTCCGGGTGGTAAAGTGCCGGATGACTCAATAGCAGGTGTAGGAATAAAAGGCTCTTGAGAAGGCTTTTTATCGCAGGCCGTAAGGATAAGCACTAAAACGGATGTGAATAGGACAGTGTGTCTCATTTGATTTCCTTCAGGATTGGTGTCGAAGTATATTTCAAGGATGTGATTATTCTTAAATCTGGCATTGACAAGCAAATCTCAAATACCGATCAATCATCCTAAGTTTAAGTGTTTGGATAACCAGACTGTGGGTGTAAAATTCATTAAAAGTTCCTGTAAAGAAGTGGCTATTTGAAAGGACGACTTTATCCTTTGCTTCTTTCTGATGCAAATCAGCATGAAAATCTACAATTTATTCAACTAAATCACTATGACTAAATTATCTGGACAATTTAATGAAGCGATTGCGCTTGTTGATAAAGCAAACGCGGCAGACCCGAATATGGAGGTATTCGAGGGCAAGCAATACCCCAAGGAATTGCTTTATTCCCAACGCATGTCTGACTGGCTGGACAAATACGATCCAGATGCTTCAGAGGCATTGCGCTTGGCTGCGCGGGCCCAACATATCTGTCGCTGGAAGATACCGCGACGAGATTATCCCATGGATCGTGATGGTTACAATAAATGGCGCACTACCTTGGCGAAGATGCATGGCGAAATCGCTGCCGAAATCATGCAGCAGGTCGGCTATGACAATGAGATCTGTGAGCAGGTCAAGGCTCTATTGATGAAGGATCGGATCAAGATCGCTGGACAGGAAGGGCAAGTGCTTGAGGATGTTGTATGCCTAGTGTTCCTGGAATTTTATTTTGCCCCCTTTGCTCCTCAGTATAGTGTGCCGAAGCTGGTCAGCATAGTGCGCAAGACATGGAAAAAGATGTCGGAACGCGGCCACCAAACGGCACTGACGCTCGCACCGAAATGGCCGCCTGACTTGCTGGAGGTCATTAAGAAGGCGATAGCGTGAATATCTGGGGAATGAGAAGTCCTTAAACAAGAATAACTACATGAAAACAATTGGTTGAGTTATGAAAATACCGTACAACCTGCACTGGCGTATAATATAGATAAATGGGGAGGGTCGCCCACTACCATCATTATGAGATTAGGACATTGAGTACGATAAGTTTTGAAGCATTGCAACTGGCGCCAGAGATTCTCAAGGCGCTGACCGAATCTGGTTACACTACACCTACACCGATACAAGCACAGGCTATTCCGCTGGTACTGGAAGGACGCGACCTTATGGCTGGCGCCCAGACAGGGACTGGCAAGACGGCTGCCTTTGCGTTGCCTATTCTGCAGAAGTTGCTTCCCCAGGCCAGTTCCAGCGCCTCACCAGCCCGCCACCCAGTAAGGGCACTGATCTTGGTGCCGACACGAGAACTGGCGATTCAGGTTGAAGAGAGCGTTAAGTCCTATGCAAAGCATACCAAATTGCGTTCGCTGGTAGTTTACGGAGGGGTGGATATCAAGACTCAGACCCCACGGCTGAAGACAGGGATAGAGATTTTGGTAGCGACTCCAGGGCGCTTGTTGGACCATGTCGAGATGAAGACGGTGCAATTGAACCAGGTGCAGATGCTAGTACTCGATGAAGCGGACCGTATGCTGGATATGGGCTTCATGCCTGATTTGAAGCGCATCCTTGCATTGCTGCCCAAGCAGCGACAGAACCTGATGTTCTCTGCTACATTCTCTAGTGAGATCAAGAAGTTGTCCGCTGATTTTCTGACTCACCCCAAACTCATCGAGGTTGCCCGCAGTAATGCAACTGCCGAGAATGTTGCTCAAAAGATATATCTTGTGGCACAGGAAGACAAGCATGTGCTGCTTTCCCAATTGTTGCAAGGCAGTGATGCGTCACAAGTGTTAGTGTTCACCAAAACAAAACTAGCTGCTAGTCGACTCGCAAGGCAACTGCAGAAGGATGGAGTTGCAGCTGATGCGATTCACGGTGATAAAAGCCAGTTGGAACGTATACAGGCATTGGACGCATTCAAGCAGGGTAAGGTCACAGTCCTGATTGGAACCGACGTCGCGGCACGTGGTTTGGATATCGATCAGTTACCGATGGTAATCAACTATGAGATTCCACATGCACCTGAGGATTATGTTCACCGTATAGGTCGTACAGGTCGCGCAGGAGCTTCAGGAAAAGCCATCTCGCTCGTTTCTCCCGAAGAGGAGAAGTATATTAAGGAAATCGAGAAACTGATCAAGCGTGAGATCGAAAAGGAAGTTGCGGTCGTTCCGCACAAGGCGAAATCAAACAAAGGGTCTCGCGTTGAACGATCAGGACAAGATCATGTTGCACGTTCTGCTGCACCGAAAAAGCCTGCCCATGATCCTTGGTTCGACAAGCCTTATGAACCCAGTACCAACCCAACTTCTGCCGCATCCCAGCCGGCGCAGCAAGCGAACAAGCCTAAGAAACAAGTGGCGGCGATTTTGGTTCGTCGCCAAGGCTGAACCAAATTTCTAATTCGGAAGTATTTGATTAGTGTAGTCTAGGAAGAACAACTTACCTCAATTTGTCGAGCCCATTCTGGTGGAGCGGCTGCATAACTTTCCTTCTCAGGTTGTTCGTCGAAGGGTTTTTCAAGCAATTTCAACAGTAAATCGATCTCGCAAAAGTCTCGAGTTTTCTCGGCCTTTTCGATTGCATCTTGCGCCAGATAGTTGCGTAGGATGTATTTCGGATTGACTGCATCCATGCGAATTTTTCTTTCGAAATCATTGCTCGAATCAAGCAGAAGTCGAGCACGATAATTGTCGGCCCATGCATCGAATGCTTCACGGTCGATGAACTGGTTGCGCAAAATGTCATTGGCAGCATTTTCAGAGGAACTAAAATTGGCCAGGCTGCGAAAGAGTCTGGTGTAATCGAGTTGACTGTCTTGCATCATCCTCAGTAGTGAAGCAATCAGTTCAATATCCAGCGGAGAGGTGTTTAGAATTCCGAGTTTTGCAGACATCAACGATACAAAGTGTTGGTGATACGCCATAGCATACCCATCTAGCACGTCATGTGCCTGTTTAGCTGGAATGAGTGGGGAAAGGGCTTGCGCAAGACAAGCAAGGTTCCACAAGCCGACTTGCGGTTGCTGGTCATAAGCATAGCGACCACGCGGATCCGAGTGGTTACAAATATATCCAGGATCGTAAGTTTCCATGAAGCCGAAAGGACCGTAATCGAATGTCAGGCCGAGGATCGACATGTTATCGGTGTTCATCACTCCATGCGAAAAACCCACCGATTGCCATTGCGCCATCAGTTTTGCTGTGCGCTGTGTGACTTCATTCAGAAATAGCTGGTACTTGTCTGAATCACCAACCAGATCTGGGAAGTGTCTGTTGATGACAAAGTCTGCAAGCGTAGTGATTTGTTCATGCTGCCCACGATGGAAAAAAACCTCGAATGATCCGAAACGTACATGAGATGGTGACAGACGGGTGAGTACGGCGGCGGTTTCGATTCTTTCCCGATAGACTTCCTCGTCGCTGCCGACGATGCACAAGGCACGACTGGTTGGAATTCCCAGCCAATGCATAGCTTCTGAACACAAGTATTCGCGAATGCTTGAACGAAGCACGGCGCGGCCATCACCCTGGCGTGAGTAGGGCGTTATGCCTGCGCCCTTGAGTTGTACATCCCAGAGTTCAGCGGAGTTGTTTCTGATCTCACCGAGCAATATTGCACGACCATCGCCCAATTGTTGGACGAAATGACCGAACTGGTGTCCAGCGTAGATCATTGATAGTGGATCTGTACCAGGCATCATTCGATTGCCGGAAAAATGCTCGGCGAAATCTTTGCGAGATGCTTCTTCGCAATCTAGGTCGATCAATCTTGCTGCATTTGCATTGAAGCTGACCAGATAAGGATCAGGAAGCGGAGTAGGAGTTTGCCGACTATGGAAACTGTTAGGCAAGCGGGCAAAGGTATTTTCGAAGTTAAGCTGTTCGAGTTTGTGCATGGCTAGAGATGACGCGGGACCCCCTCAGGAAGTCCTGCGCTCAAGCTGAATCGATATTGATGTTCAGACGCAACCAGTCGGTTTCGGTAGGCCACCGTATTTTGTGATCGGCTTCATCGGTCCAGTCATCCAAAGGTCAAAGACTTCTTTCTGGTCTTGCTCGATAAATTTTGCAAATTTGCGGATCGGAGGTACGGTTCCGAATTCTTCATAAAACTCGCGGGCTTTCATAATGTGTACCCACTTCTCATCATTTAATTCGAAATTGTCCGCCTCCGCCATTGCCTTTGCGATCTCTGGCGTCCAGTCGCTCATACTTTCAAGATAGCCGTCGCCGTCGCGTGTAGGTATTTCCATATTTAAACTCCTGATGATTGAATGCTTGAATGATATATTACCTGAGTTAATTAATCAAGTAATATGACTTGTCAACAAATCGACCCAAAGGGGATGAATTATGTGTATTGGATTTCATGAAAGGGCCGCATCGGGCGTGTAAAATGATAAACAAAACCAAATTTAGGTATATCAGGAAATTTTCAATGGTAGTTTTCAGATGAAAAAAATTTCAGTCGTGTTTGTTTGTATGGGCAACATTTGCCGATCACCCACTGCCGAAGCAGTATTTAGGCATTTTGTAGAAAATGCCGGACTTTCCGAACAGATCTTGATTGATTCAGCTGGAACGCATGACTACCACGTCGGTGATCCACCTGATCAGCGAACCCAACGGGCAGCACGGCAGCGCGGATATGAAATGAGCGCTTTGCGCGGGAGACAAGTCGAAGCAGCAGACTTCCATAGGTTTGATTATGTCTTGGCGATGGACAGAAGCAATCTTGCAATCCTGCAAGATCTTGGACCAGCTGACAGTACTATTCAAGCACGATTGTTGCTTGAGTACGCCCGCCACCATCCTGAGCGCGAGGTGCCGGATCCCTACTTTGGTGGTGCAGATGGATTTGAGCGTGTGCTTGATATGGTGGAAGATGCTGCTCAGGGATTGCTGCAGGAGATCAGGCATCGCCACTTCACGTAATAGTATATGTGAAGGAGACTTTAGGTAACCTGGGTACTAAAGGCAAATGCAAATATGCAATCTCAGCAAGTTAAATAGATAAGCCGCACGATGAAAATCGTGCGGCAATTTACTGTTGGTCTATATCAACCTTGTGGTCGGTGTGTCTCGATTTGCACCAGTGGCTCACTCTCCACATAAACTTCACGTTGGCGAGTACGTCTACGTGGCACTTTAATCGGTTCAGAGTAAGCCTGCTGCGAGAGTTCCGCTACCAAGCTGAGTTTGACTGGATCAGTCTCTATCTGTGTCAGACCGCTACCTGAGGTTGCCGGAGCCTGAACCTGAACCGGAACGTGAGCCTGAACCGGTGATACCTCTGATATTGCATGAGATACAACTTCTGTTGCATGCGATAACGCGGCACTTGGTGTACTTGGTTTTGATGCAACTTTTGCAGTGACTGACTGTGGAGTGACTATCACCTCAATCGGTTGAGGGGCGGCAGCAGGCATTGCGATATATTCGCTTGGTCGGACGAATCCCTCGGGGTAAGCAATATATTCGGTTGGCTTGGCCATCGAGGATGTTGAGCTGGTCTGCACAATGGATATTGTTGCGGAACCCTCATTGGCAGAAGTGGCTAGCGCGTTTTGCGACGCAATTTCGCGCTGTTCTCGCTCGCGGCGTCCTCCTCGCCGTCCTCGTCGACGTGACCCTGAGGGGCTGCCAGTGCTGGCCTGTTCGCCGGCAACTTTAGCGGACTGGCTTTCCAAGGCTGGTACCTCTTCGTTAACGCGTGCTTGACGCGGTTGTTTGGGAGGACGTGGCTCACGTAACTCTTGCGGTTTGGATGAGGCATCGGTTTGTGCATTCTTACCGCGCGGTTCACTACGTTCGCGGTTACCGGAACCCTCGCTGCGATCACCTCGCCCACCACGATCACGACGCTTGCCGCCGCCTTCACCACGCTCGGCACGCTGAGGTCGCGTTGCGTTTCGCGGTTTGCTGGTAGCTGGTTTGGCGATTGGTTGATCCTCTTCGGTAAGAGATTTTATCCACTCGTAGAATCTACTGAAGATCGAAAGCTTTACGACTTCAGGCTTCACCGGGGCGGGCTGAACCGGCGTTATGCCTTGAACAACTGCTTGCGCCCGCATGGCTTTTTGTTGTTCTTGATTTCCGTTTAGCAGTTTTTCTTCAACCGGCTTTTCTACAAGTTTATAACTAGCTTGCAATACTTCGCTGGTCATATCATCGAGACGCAGACGATTGATGGCGTAATTAGGTGTTTCCAGATGAGGATTAGGAATTACCGTGACTGCCACTTTCAGGCGAGATTCTATGCGATGAATGTCAGAACGCTTCTCATTGAGCAGGAAAGTGGCGACATCAACGGGTACCTGTACGTGGATCGCTGTACTGCTTTCCTTCATCGCTTCTTCCTGAATGATTCGCAGGATATGCAAGGCGGAAGACTCAGTACCACGTATGTGACCGATTCCACTGCAGCGTGGGCAGGCGATATAGTTGCTTTCGCTCAGGCTCGGCTGAAGGCGCTGGCGGGACAATTCCAGTAGTCCGAAGCGGGAGATCTTCGCTGTCTGGACACGAGCGCGGTCATAATGAAGCGAGTCACGCAAGCGGTTCTCTACGTCGCGCTGGTTGCGGCTGTTCTCCATGTCGATGAAATCGATCACAATCAATCCGCCTAGATCGCGTAAGCGTAGTTGACGGGCGATTTCTTCCGCGGCCTCGAGGTTGGTGTTGAATGCAGTTGCCTCGATATCTGAACCTCTGGTAGCACGCGCCGAGTTGATGTCGATTGCAGTTAGCGCTTCGGTATGATCAATAACGATCGCACCGCCGGAGGGTAAGCGCACTTCACGGGCATGAGCGGACTCGATTTGATGTTCAATCTGGAAACGTGAGAACAGTGGCACATCGTCAACATAGCGTTTGATGCGGTCCACGTTGCTTGGCATTACTGTGCTCATGAACGCAAGGGCCTGCTGATAGACATCTTCGGTGTCTATCAGTATTTCTCCAATCTCAGGATTAAAGTAATCGCGGATGGCGCGCACTACCAGGCTACTTTCCAAATAAATCAGCGACGGTGCCTTTTCTGACTCTGCGGCACCTTCGATCGCATCCCACAATTGCTTAAGGTAATCGAGGTCCCATTGCAATTCTTCCTGATTACGTCCAATTCCGGCAGTCCGTGCGATGATACTCATGCCCTGTGGAACTTCTACATGCGAAAGCACTTCGCGCAACTCGTTGCGCTCTTCACCTTCTATGCGCCTAGAAACACCACCACCGCTTGGATTGTTCGGCATAAGGACGATGTAGCGCCCGGCAAGGCTGATGTAGGTGGTCAGGGCGGCGCCCTTGTTTCCGCGCTCGTCCTTTTCAACTTGTACCAACAATTCTTGGCCTTCACGCAACGCTTCCTTGATCGAGGGGCGGCTGCCACTGCCAGTTTGGAAGTATTGGGGAGCTACCTCTTTGAATGGAAGAAAGCCATGACGATTCCCGCCGTATTCAACGAAACAGGCTTCAAGGCTGGGTTCAAGGCGGGTGATGACTGCTTTGTATATGTTGCTCTTGCGTTGCTCTTTACCGGCGGTTTCTATGTCGAGGTCTATTAGTTTCTGGCCATCGACTATAGCGACACGGAGTTCTTCCGGTTGTGTCGCATTGAATAACATGCGTTTCATTTTATCGTCTCCCGCGCTCAGACACGGGCGAGACCTAGCTACACGCGATTATGCGTGCCAGATGAGCAAGCAGTGAGCAATCGTGCAAAAGGAATGGTATTGTGCAATCGGTTGGTCAATTCAGTTCTCTATAATTAGCCGGTCTAAAAAATTTGTATTCCGGGACTTTTGTATTTCGGTTGAGGATGCAGCGCATCCGCAATGCCAATTATTACAAAAATTCCTTGGGTTGTAAGGCAGCCACGGCTGCTTCACGAAAATCCTCAGGTGCTTTGAGCGCGTAAATCAATTACTATCACTGCTGGTACCGGTGAGTGATATTAACCGGGCTGCGGCAGGAAAGGTGGCGGTGCACTGCACCGTCGCTTGTGCCAAAAGATCCTTGGCGGGGAATAAAAACCCAAACTTACCCAATCCAAATCGCGCGAGCGGCGAAGTATAAGCAAAATGAACGGTTTAAGCAAAGATTCTGTGAACTTTGTGGAGATCGATGAAAGCGGCGCAGCGCAGCGCATCGACAACTTCCTTTTCAAACACCTGAAAGGCGTCCCTAAAAGCCATATATACCGTATCCTGCGCGGTGAAGTACGGGTCAACAAAAAGCGTGTCGACCAGACCTATCGGCTGAAACTGGGGGACTTGCTGCGCATTCCACCTATCCGTGTAGCGGAAAAGCATGAGGTGAGAATAGCGCGTATCCCTACAGTGGAATTCCCAATCCTTTACGAGGATGATGCACTTTTAGCGGTGAACAAACCTGCAGGGGTGGCAGTGCATGGCGGTAGCGGAATTAGTTTCGGCGTCATCGAACAAATGCGAAATGCGCGTCCTGATGCTAAGTTCCTTGAACTGGTTCATCGGCTTGACCGGGAAACATCTGGCGTTCTGTTAATTGCAAAAAAGCGATCCGCGCTGACCGCGATGCATGAAATTATGCGCGAGGGAAACAGTGACAAACGTTATTTGACGATGGTTCTGGGTCAGTGGAAGAACGTCAAGCAGCATGTAAAGTTGCCACTTCACAAGTTCGACACGCCAAAGGGCGAGAAACGCGTGATGGTGAGGGAAGATGGGCAAGCCTCGCACACTATTTTCGCGCTGCAAAGGAGTTGGAAGGAATTCAGTCTGTTGGAAGCGCAACTCAAGACTGGTCGTACCCACCAGATCCGTGTGCATCTAGCACATCTTGGCTTTCCAATTGCTGGAGACGACAAGTATGGCGACTTTGCGCGTAACAAAGCACTGGCTAAGCAAGGCCTGAAGCGGATGTTCCTACATGCATACAGTATTGAATTCAATCATCCTTTGACTGTTGAGCCTATGAGGTTAGTCGCGCCATTACCGATTGAACTGGAGGATTTCATTGCGAAGCTGGACGTAAGGGCGGGTGACTGATCATTATACTGTCGCTGCTTTAGCTCAGGGATTCAATCCCTACTTCGTCTAAGTGGCTTTTGCCGGGCTCCTACAACTGCGCCCATCGTGACTGCGACCAATCCCGCCATGGTGAGCAATGAGAGGGGTTCACCCAAAACTGGAACGGCGGCGAGAGCGGATAGACCGGGTACGATAGCCATGAGCAAAGCCACTGTTTGTCCACCGAGACAGCTGACAGCGAAAGTGTAGAGCATCATGGCGACGAATACGACCAATATTCCTTGGTAGATTGCTTGCATGGCAATTTCGCTGATAGGTGCTTGATGCAGCGTGCTTGGCAGGAATAGCCACCAAACAGGTAAGAATAGAATAGCACTGCCCAACGTAGTACTAACTGCTGTGGTCAGAGGAGGCGTCGGGAAACGGCGTAATAGAAGTGTGAACACTGCCCAAAGCGAAGAACCGCATAGGAACAGCAAGTCGCCAAGGATTTGCATGCCAGTCAAGTGTGCTCCGTGATAAAACGTGTCGGCAGCTGTCAAAGTTATGCCAATAAATACCAGCAAAAGCGCGTGTTTTTGTGCATGTGATGGTTCTTGCCTAAGCCACAACCATGCGATTGCAGCGGTGGCAAAGGGAAGTGCACCCGGCAATAATATCGCCGCATGGGCAGCCGGCGCCATTCGAAAGGCAAGATACACTGCGATGGCATAACCTAGTCCGCCGAATACTGAAAATAGCAGGATTACTTTAATCGGCGGCAAGGTAACACGTGGCAGAAAAACAAGCGCGATAAGCGCGCCAACGCCGAATCGCAATGCAGTCACATCCCATCCAGTCAACACGCCCTTTCCTCCATAACGGGTGACTAGAATGAAACCAGTCCAAATGCATATGGTAAAGAAAACGGCTATTAAGCCGATACGAGTTGAATGAGGTTCGTTCATTTGGGCTCTGGATACTTAACTGAGATAGTTGCAGGCTATTGTTTAGTGCGCGTTAGAAATACAGTTACTTCCTCGCGGTCGTGATAAAGCTGCTTGGCCACCATCAGGTAGTTGATGCCTTCTTCGTCCAGTCGTTTGCGGATTTCGCCTAAAGCGCTGTCGATTGCAGTGAGGCGTTGCTTCATCGGCAGCTTCAGGTTGAAGATCGAGTGTTTGCACCAGCCTGCAGCAAACCAATCACCGATCAGCGTGGCGACTCTAGAGGGCTTTTCCACCATGTCGCATACCAACCAATCTACTGCTTTGCGTGGTACAAACTTAAAACCGTCTTGCCTGATATGCTGTACCAGTGGATGATTGGCAAGTGGGCCTTTCATCGGGCCGTTGTCTACTGCGGTCACGCGGATGCCTCGCTTGATTAGTTGCCAAGTCCACCCCCCTGGTGCTGCGCCAAGATCGACTGCATGCATGCCTTGCCTCAACAGTCGCGCTTGTTGACTACGATCCATGAATACCGCAATCGCTTCGGAAAGCTTCATCGTGGAGCGACTCGGTGCTTCAGCAGGCATGGATTGGCGTACGATGCCCATGATCGCATCAGCACTGTTGCGTAGATTGCTGGTGCCTATCAGTACTGACGATTTGTCGGGAAAGAAACAGTGTAGGCGAGGCAAAGAGTTTCGCATTTCCTGGGCTTGATCCTCTAATATTCCTTGCCGGCGCAATGCTGTCTCGAGCAAAGCCTGAAAGCGCCTCGTAAAGTTGGAGACAAGCTTGCCTTCGTTTGTGTCCGGCACTTCCAGCCACAAAGTGCCGAATTTTCCAGGCAGGGTGGAGACGACTTCCAGGATTGGCGTGAGTCGGTCTCGTTCAGGAAGAGAGGATATGCTGTGATGCAATTGGACTAACTGACGTGCGAAGATCAGTTGGTGATAATTCAAGGACTGATCGTTGAGCGACACGATGACATAGCCACTGCAGGGTTGAATCAGAGGCTGTTCAGCGATAACCGGTTTCTGCATCCGAGCCTGTCTAAGCGCTTCTTGCACACAATCTTGTTCGAAACCCGGGCGGCAATATATCAACCAGTCAGTTTGGGGGGATTTTTCCATGTGTTCATTGTTGCACAGGTTGGGACTCAGGCTCCAAGGTGGTAATATCCGCGCTTAATTATTTTTGGCATGCTAATGAGTAAACGCTATGATTTGATCGTTTTTGACTGGGATGGCACCGTGATGGATTCAACAGGGGTGATTTCCAGTTCAATACAGGCAGCATGCCGCGATCTGGGATTGAATGTTCCGGATGATGAAACTGCTCGTCATGTAATCGGTCTTGGGTTGGATCAAGCGTTGCGCTATGCAGTGCCAAGCATGCCAGACGCCCTCCGCCCCGACTTGGTTGCCCGCTATCGTCATCATTTCCTTTCTCAGGATGAAAAGATCCCACTATACGCAGGCGCAAAGGAGACGATAGCAGAGTTATATGCAGACGGTTACTGGTTGGCGGTGGCAACTGGCAAGAGCAAAGCGGGATTGACCCGGGCAATGGAAGCAACTTCCATGAGCAGATATTTTCATGCGACGCGCACGGCGGACCAGACTTCTTCCAAGCCGGATCCTGCAATGCTTTTGGAATTGATGGAAGAACTGGGAGTATTCGCCGATCGGACCCTGATGGTTGGGGATACTACACACGATTTGCAGATGGCGCAGAATGCCAAGGTGGACTCCGTGGCCGTGGGTCATGGCGCTCATCCTCCAGAACGGTTGCAGGAATTGAATCCGCTTGCGTTGTTGAAAGATTTTTCCGGATTGAGAACTTGGTTTAGAGCTAACGCTTAACAAATAATCTTAAGGAATCGTGATGTCAGACCAAAATAGCAATTGGGAGCGCGGTGTGTTGGAGAAACTGGCGCTAGCTGCTTTGCAGGAACAGCGTCGCGCGCGCCATTGGGGGATATTCTTCAAGACCCTCACTTTCGTATATCTTTTTACCCTGCTGTTCCTGTTCATGGGTTGGCTAGGAGATAGTGAGGCTGCTCTGAGCACAGGCAAGCACACCGCACTGGTAGATATGCAGGGCGTAATCGCATCGGATAGCGCGGCAAGTGCCGATAGCATGATTCCGAGTCTGCAGGAGGCGTTTGGGGACAAAGATACTCAGGGTGTGATATTACGCATTAACAGCCCCGGAGGCAGTCCTGTGCAGGCCGGTCAGATCAATGACGAAATCCGTCGTCTGCGCGCCAAGTTTCCGAAGATTCCTCTGTATGTAGTCGTGGACGATATCTGTGCGTCCGGGGGTTATTACGTCGCTGCTGCGGCAGACAAGATCTTCGTGGACAAGGCCAGCCTTATCGGTTCGATTGGCGTGTTGATGGATGGTTTTGGTTTTACCGGGACGATGTCGAAGCTTGGCGTCGAGCGACGTCTTATCACAGCAGGCGAGAATAAGGGATTCCTTGACCCGTTCTCGCCAGCTAAGCCGGCGCATCAGGAATATATCAAGCAAATGCTTGCGCAGATACACCAGCAATTTATCGATGTCGTCAGGAAAGGGCGCGGTAAGCGCTTGAAGGAGACATCAGATACTTTCAGCGGCCTGGTGTGGAACGGTGAAAAGGGGGTTGAGATGGGACTTGCGGATGGCTATGGCACATTGGAATCGGTCGCGCGAGACGTCATCAAGGCTGAGAAGATCGTAGATTTCACGATGAAAGAAAACTTTGCGGATCGAATTGCGAAGAAATTTGGCGCAGGCGTGGCGAGCGCGATCGGTTATTCGACGCAAAATGGAATCTCATTGCGCTAGTTGTGGATTACTCAGTGCTGTCAAGCTGCGCCAACAGTTCGTCTAGTTTGGAGATCGGCGGCAGGCATTGTGTTCCATGGCACAACCAAGCTGTAGTATTTTCCCGGAATGGTTTGTCTAGAATTTCAGGCAAGGAAGTAATCCCATCAGGCAGGGATATCGTCATCAGATTGGGAAGATAACGAGATTGCAACACATCCTGCCATTCACGCATGGAGTTGGCTGTTCCACGCAATACCAGCAGTGCAGGAGGTTGCAAATACTCACCAAGAGCCGTACACAGACTAGAGTGATAAGCGGCGCCTTGCCTTATGGCAGGGTAGAACAGCTTCAAGCATCGTACTGCAGCTTCTGTATATTTGACCTTGCCGGTTAACGTTGAAAGACGAAGCAACGCTTGTGCGGCGATACCGTTGCCTGATGGTGTGGCATTGTCATGGCCAATCTTGTTGCGCTGGATCAGCACCTCATGCTCATGGCTGGTGAAGAAGAATCCGCCTTCCTGTTTGTCCTCGAAGTGTGAAAGCAAGTTATCGCCGAGTTGTTCGGCAAAATCCAGTTCAGCACTTCTGTACTCAGCTTGGGACAATTCAAGCAACGCAGATAGCAAGTATGCTTGGTCATCAAGGTAGGCATTCAGATGCGCTTTGCCATCCCTGTAGGTTGCCAATAATCTTCCATCCTTCCACAAGGTGCTTCGAACGAAATTCATTGCCCGTTGGGCCGAATTCAACCAGTCGGTGCGTCCAAACACTGTTGCGGCACGAGCCATGCCGGTAATCATGAGGCCGTTCCATGCGCCAAGTATTTTTTCATCTCGTCCAGGACGGACGCGTTTCTCGCGTGCGGCGAACAATTTTTCTTGGGCACTGGACAATATTCTTCTTGTCTCTTCCTCATCTTTGCCCAAGCGATATGCGATGTCTTTGAGAGGAGTACTGATACGAAGATTCCATGCTTGGTTTTCGAAATTAGCCGGGTGATCCAGAGCATAATATTGCTCAATCAGTGCAAACTCATCTTCATCTAGAAGCTTGCGGATCTCATCGCGTTGCCACAGGTAAAACTTACCTTCCTCATGTTCTGAATCGGCATCCAGAGAAGAGTAGTACCCACCTTCAGGTGATTGCATCTCACGCATTACCCATGAAGCAGTTTGTTCGACTACGTTTGAAAACAAGGGATCCCCACTGAATTTCCATGCATCGCAATACAGGCCGAGTAACAAGCCGTTGTCATATAGCATCTTCTCAAAGTGAGGGATGTCCCAACGGTCGTCAACACTGTAGCGGCAAAATCCGCCCCCGAGTTGGTCATAAAGTCCGCCATGGGCCATCTGTCGAAGTGTGTATAACACGATGTTCAGAGATTGATCGTCGTTGTTCGATCGAGCGTGACGCAACATCAGATCCAGTTCGGCTGGGTGCAGGAATTTTGGTGCATTGCCGAATCCACCATTTACACTATCGAAGTGCTCCTTGTGTTGTTGAATTGCTAGGTTCATAGGCTGGCCATTGAGCGAGAATTCTGAGTTGTCTAGCCGTGGAATGGTTTCGGTGAGTGCGGCGATCAGGTGTTCGCCCTGAGCAGTCAACTCAGCGCGATTGTTGTAGTAAACCTGTGCGACCCTTTCCAGTAGGTCAGGGAAGGCCGGTAGGTTATATCGCGCTCGCTTAGGAAAATAAGTGCCTCCGAAGAATGGCGTTCCGTCAGGGCTGAGAAACATCGTCAGCGGCCAGCCGCCGTTGCGTTGTGTCAGCAAGTGATGAGCTGTCTGGTAGATCTGGTCAAGGTCGGGGCGCTCCTCACGATCCACCTTGATGTTAATGAAATGCTCGTTCATCACTGCGGCGACATCTGCATCCTCGAACGACTCGCGAGCCATCACGTGACACCAGTGGCAGGCTGAATAGCCGATAGAGAGCAGTATCGGTTTGTCCTGTTCGCGGGCAAGAAGCAACGTGTCCGGATTCCAGGCATGCCAGTCAACCGGATTCTCGGCGTGCTGCTGCAGATAAGGGCTGGTTTCCAGTGAAAGGCGATTGGACATGATGTTAGTGCATCAAGCGTTTCAGTTCTTGTAGTACGTTCAGCATGATTTGTTGCTGTGCATCGGCAACTGGATGAAGGTTATCCGTCTGAAACTGGTCAGGAGATACTCCTTCTAGCAGGAACGGCAACAGCAGGATGCGGTGCTTGTTGGCAAGACGTGGGTAGAGTTCACGGAACTTTTTGGTGTAAGTCGTACCGTAATTAGGAGGGATCTCCATGCCAATAAGTAATACCTTGGTACCGGTTCTCTGTGCTTGCGAGATAATCGCATCGAGATTGGCTTCGATGTCTGTAGGGTTATAGCCACGCAAACCATCATTTGCGCCAAGCTCAACGATCAAGATAGCAGGCGTATGTTTTTTCAATGCCTTGGCGATGCGCTGCTTGCCGCCAGCCGAAGTTTCCCCGCTGATGCTGGCGTTCACGATAGTGAAGCCGGATTGCGTGCGTATAAGTTCCTGTTGTAGGAGATTCACCCAGCCTTTTTCTATGGCGATGCCATATCCGGCTGATAGACTGTCGCCGAGAACAAGTATGGTTTTCGCAGCATAGGAATTCAGCGGGAACCATAGGGTTACTAGCAAGAATATAATTTTTAGGAAAAGTGAATTCATGACAGCGATTGTGCAGGCAGTTGAACTTACCAAGCAAGTTTTAAGTGGTGACCAACCACTGACCATCTTGCATCATGCAAGTTTCACCGTTGAGGCGGGAGAGAGTTTGGCGATACTTGGCGCCTCCGGTTCTGGCAAGTCGACCCTGTTAGGTCTCTTGGCCGGGTTGGATATTCCAAGTAGTGGCAGCGTCCTGCTGAATGGAATCGATCTGTTCGCGCTGGACGAGGACGGACGTGCCAAGCTTCGCGGCGAACTGGCAGGTTTCGTGTTTCAGTCGTTCCAGTTGTTGCCCGCGCTTTCCGCACTGGAGAACGTCATGCTACCCCTTGAGTTGCGCGGTGTTGTTAATGCAGCGTCTCGTGCCGCCGAATCGCTTCGCCAAGTGGGTTTGAGTGCCCGAGGCCATCACCTGCCAAAGCATCTTTCAGGCGGAGAGCAACAACGGGTTGCGCTGGCGCGAGCTTTTGTGACTCAACCTAAGATACTCTTTGCCGACGAACCTACCGGCAACCTTGATGCGGCAACGGGCGCTCAGGTGATTGAGCTCATGCTGGAACTCAACCGTGCTCAGGGAACGACACTTATATTGGTCACCCACGACGAAGCGCTGGCAAATCGATGCAGCAGGCAGTTGAAACTGTCTGCTGGAAAGGTTGTATGAATATACTCCGCCTTTCCTTCAATCTTCTACGTCGCGACTGGCGTGCCGGAGAGTGGCGCGTGCTGTTACTGGCGCTGGTACTTGCAGTTGGAAGTCTCTCCACAGTAGGACTGTTTGCAGACCGTGTACGACAAGCGTTACAACAGGAGGCGACAAGTCTGATCGGGTCGGATTTACGTATAACCTCTACGCGCCCGTTACCATCCATTTACCAAAATAGCGCGAAGGCGCACGGCTTATATACTGTCGAGAGCCGAAGCTTTCCAAGCATGGTTGCGTTCCGGGAGCAGACACTGCTTTCAGAGATCCAGGCGGTGGAGCCAGGCTATCCGTTGCGCGGCAAGTTAACTATTGGCGATAGCAGCGAACATGATGCGAATGGTATTCCGGAACGCGGCACAGTGTGGGTAGACGAGCGCTTGTTGCGCCGCCTCGATCTGAAGGTCGGGAATGAGGTCAACATAGGCGATCAGCGCTTCAATGTTGCGGCGCGTATCGTAAAGGATATCGATCAGTCTATCGGTTTTTCCAGTTTTGCTCCCCGCGTGCTGATGAACATGCGCGATCTGGCATCGACTGGATTGCAGCAGGAAGGCAGCCGCATTACTTATCGTCTGATGGTTGCAGGTGAGGCGACAAAGGTAGCTGCACTTCGCGAAGAATTGAGTAATAAGTTGTCCGGTAACGAGCGGTTAGAGGATGTGCGCGATGCGCGTCCTGAAATTCGCAGTGCACTGGAACGCGCTGAGCATTTTCTTGGACTTGCTGCGCTAACTGCCGCAATTCTTGCCGGCGCGGCAATCCTGCTTTCTGCTAGGCGGTTCGTGCAGAGGCACCTTGATAGTTGTGCAGTGATGCGCTGTCTTGGTGCGCAACAGGGTCAGGTGCTGCGATTGTTCATGTATCAGTTTCTGTTGCTCGGCTTGTTTGCGGTGCTGCTGGGATGTCTTCTGGGATATGCAACACAAGCGGCATTGATCTTCTTTGTCGAGGCTATGCGCGATGCTGCGTTACCCCAACCCGGGGTGCTGCCTGCGATCAAGGCAGGTATAAGCGGTTACGCGCTGTTGTTCGGTTTCGCATTCCTGCCATTGCTGCAATTGCGCAAAGTGTCACCATTACGTGTGCTGCGTCGCGAACTTGGTGCCCCGCAACCCAACACTCTTCTTGCTTATGGTCTGGCGATGCTGGTGTTGGGAGTGCTGTTCCTCTGGCATGCCGGATCGCTTGAACTGGGTTTCGCTGTTTTGGGGGGCTTGCTGGCCGGGTTGGCCATATTCGGTGGATTGGCCTGGCTGATACTGATAGGACTAGGTGCTTATCTTACCAACCTGACTTCTTACTGGCGGCATGCGATGAACAATCTGGTGCGGCACGTACGCAACAACGCATTGCAAGTCGTTGCGCTGGCGTTGGGCGGCATGGCATTGCTGCTGTTAACGCTGGTTCGTAGCGATCTGCTGCATGGCTGGCAGGACAAACTTCCGCCGGATGCGCCGAACCGCTTTGTTGTGAACATCCAACCGGACCAGCGGCAACAGGTGTTTGATTTCTTCTCACGTGAACGGTTACCGAAGCCTCATTTAATGCCGATGGTGCGTGGACGCCTAGTTGCGATCAATGACATTCCTGTCAACGGTGACAGCTACTCAGAACCCCGTGCTCGCGGATTGGTGGAACGAGAGTTCAATCTATCCTACATGGAACAAATGCCTGAGTGGAATGAGTTGGTCTCTGGCACGTGGTGGGACATAAACGGGAACGGACAGCTTTCGGTCGAAGAAGGAATCGCACAGACTCTGGGAATCTATCTGGGAGACATGCTTACCTACGATGTCGCGGGCAGCCGATTTACTGCCCAGGTGACCAGTCTGCGCAAAGTGCAGTGGGATTCGATGCGGGTGAATTTTTTCGTGATCGCAACCCCTGAATTGCTTAGCGACTTTCCGGGTAGTTACCTCACGAGTTTTTTCCTGCCACCTGACAAGGTGCGAGCGGGTGATAATCTGGCGCTGGAACTCCCGAACGTGCTGGTTATAGATACAGGAGCGATAATCGCTCAAGTACGACACATCATGGATCAGATCACCCAAGTGATGGCGGCGGTGTTTTTGTTTACGCTCTTTTCCGGGTTCGCAGTGCTTTATGCCGCTTTACTTGCCACTCAGGACGAGCGCACCTTCGAAGCCGCAGTGTTGCGAACTTTGGGTGCGGACGGATATTACCTGCGCAGATTGCATCTTGCCGAATTCACCGTGCTCGGTGGACTGAGCGGTTTGTTTGCTGCATCTGGAGCCGTGCTGCTCGGATGGGTGCTTGCCCGTTTCGTTCTAGAGATTCCCTTCCAACCAAGCCCAGTAATATGGCCAGTAGGAGTGCTTGGTGGCATGGCAACAGTGACTCTGGCTGGTTGGTTGGGTACTCGCTGGTTGACTGTACTGCCTCCGCTTGCAATATTGCGCGAGTAGTTTATGGGAATCGTAGGAATTTTGATGGCAGGCTTACCATACATTTTGTTTCTGGCAATCATTGCGCTAGCAACAGGTTGCAGCAGTGACACTGCCAAACGAACTGCTTTTGAAACATTACAGAATGTCCACCAGCAGGAATGCATGAAAAATCCGTCGATCGATTGCGGAAAGCGTGAGAGCTATGACGTCTATATGAACAAGCGTAAAGAGCTTGAGACATCGGAGTGATGGATTTTGCGCATACGCCGCCATTCTTGCAGATAAGGTTGAGCCAAGAGCAGCATTGATGTTAGAATATGCGCCGCTTCGGAATAGTCCGGAGTAAATTTCCCGTTCGCACAAGTTGGGGTGCTCTCATCAGTTTTGAGGGTCAAGCTAGCGATCGGTAGTTAATAACCCTTTCATTCGGAGTAATCATGCCTGTAACTATGCGTCAAATGTTGGAAGCTGGTGTTCATTTCGGTCACCAGACCCGTTTTTGGAATCCTAAGATGGCGCCTTATATCTTCGGCCATCGCAACAAGATTCATATCATCAATCTGGAAAAAACCGTAGAGATGTTTGCCGAGGCTGAGAAGTTTGTGCGCAAGCTTTCTGCAAAAAAAGGCACCATCCTGTTCGTCGCAACGAAGCGTCAGGCTCGCGAGATACTCCAGGAAGAAGCAACGCGCGCAGAGTCACCGTTCGTGAATCATCGATGGCTTGGCGGCATGCTGACAAATTACAAAACCGTTCAAGAATCAATAAAGCGTCTGCGCGAACTGGAGCAGATGACTTCTGATGGCGCATCCGAGAGAATCTCAAAGAAGGAAGCGCTGATGATGAAGCGCGAACTGGAAAAGTTGGAGCGTAGCTTGGGTGGCATTAAGGATATGCAGGGCTTGCCAACTGCGTTGTTCGTTATCGATGTTGGCTACCAGAAGGGAGCAATCGTTGAAGCTCAGAAGTTAGGCATCCCAGTGATTGGCGTTGTGGATACCAACAATTCCCCACTTGGCGTGGATTACATCATTCCTGGGAACGATGACTCTACACAGGCGATCCGCCTTTATGCACGCGGCATCGCTGACGCTGTTTTGGAAGGACGTGCACAAGCCATGAATGAATTGGTTGAGCAGGTAGCGGAACAAACTGCGGCTTAAAAAGCTTCCGGACGCAGAAAGGGGCGCGAGCCCCTTTTTTTATAAGTAATCTAATTATATACGACTATCATGTCAGACAATATCAGAAGCAAAATCGTCACTCAAGGTGTGCAGCGTTCGCCAAACAGAGCGATGCTGCGGGCAGTTGGTTTTGGCGACAAGGACTTCGAAAAGCCCATCGTCGGCGTTGCGAACGCACACAGCACCATAACACCATGCAACAAGGGGATTGGTGTATTGGCAGATCGAGCCGAGGCGGCTTTGAAGAAGGCGGGAGCCATGCCGCAGGTGTTCGGTACCATCACGATCTCTGACGGAATATCGATGGGCACCGAGGGTATGAAGTATTCGCTGGTTTCGCGTGAGGTTATCGCCGATTCCATCGAGACCGTTTGTAATGGACAGAGCATGGATGGTGTTCTTGCTATCGGCGGTTGCGACAAGAACATGCCAGGCGCGATGATTGCGCTTGCGCGACTTAACATCCCGGCAATATTCGTCTATGGTGGAACAATCAAGCCGGGTCATTACAAGGATCGCGACTTGACCATCGTGAGTTCGTTCGAGGCGGTAGGACAGTTCACTGCTCAGAAGATCGATGAAAAGGAACTGATGGAGATTGAGCGTCACGCATGTCCTGGCGCCGGTTCTTGCGGTGGTATGTATACCGCGAACACGATGTCATCAGCAATCGAGGCAATGGGTCTGAGCTTGATGTACTCCTCGACGATGGCAGCCGAAGATCTGGAAAAAGCAGAGAGTACTGCAAAATCCGCAGAAGTCTTGGTGAATGCAATCAAAAAACAGATCCTTCCACGCCAGTTATTGACGCGTAAGGCTTTCGAGAACGCTATTGCGGTGGTTATGGCGGTAGGAGGTTCCACTAACGCGGTACTTCATCTTCTGTCCATAGCTCATGCTGCACAGGTTACTTTGTCAATCGATGATTTCGAAACTATCCGTGCACGCGTGCCGGTATTGTGCGACTTAAAGCCATCCGGAAAGTACGTTGCTACCGACCTACACAAAGCCGGAGGCATTCCACAGGTAATGAAGATATTGCTCGCACATGGCTTGTTACATGGTGATGCACTAACCATCACAGGTCAGACGATCGAGGCACTATTGAATGATATTCCAGTTGAGCCTCGCAAGGATCAGGATGTGATTCGCCCATGGACTAACCCTGTCTATCCCCAAGGACACCTTGCAATACTGAAAGGAAATCTGGCGGAAGAAGGTGCGGTTGCGAAGATTACTGGAATCAAGCTGCACAAGATAACCGGGCCTGCACGGGTATTCGAATCTGAAGAATCCTGCATGGAAGCAATACTATCTCGGAAAATTAAGGCTGGTGATGTGATCATCATACGATACGAGGGTCCAAAAGGTGGTCCGGGCATGCGCGAAATGTTGTCGCCCACTTCGGCGATTATCGGCGAAGGATTGGGTGATTCGGTCGGCCTGATTACCGATGGTAGGTTTTCCGGTGGTACATACGGAATGGTGGTTGGTCATGTCGCACCTGAGGCTGCGGTAGGGGGGAATATCGCGTTAGTGCTCGAAGGAGATTCAATCACCATTGATGCCGATGCGCGGTTGTTGCAACTGAACGTTGATGATGAAGAACTTATGCGACGTCGTGCATCCTGGCGACCTCCCGAGCCACGCTATACACGAGGAGTGCTGGCCAAATATGCCAAGTTGGTATCGACGGCAAGTAAGGGTGCCGTAACGGATTGATTAGTATTAATAGAATTTAATTATGGAGTAGAAGATGTCAGAAATTACTGCAAGTATGGTCAAGGAATTGCGTGAGGCAACTGGTCTCGGCATGATGGAATGTAAAAAGGCTCTGGTTGAATCCAAGGGGGATTTCAAGGTTGCCGAGGAGCAATTGCGAATCAAGAGTGGGGCAAAGGCAAGCAAGGCTGCCACTCGCGTGACTGCCGAAGGGGTGGTTAGCGCGTTCATCTCTCCAGATGCGAAAACCGGTGCAGTTGTAGAAGTGAACTGCGAAACCGACTTCGTTGCGAAAAACGATGATTTCATGGCGTTTGCAAAGAATTTAGCTGAAACCGTAGCGAAAGAGGATCCTGCAGATATCACTGCATTGTCAGGCATGAAGTTGGTAAATGGCACGGATACAGTCGAAGAATCTCGTAAGGCATTGGTGATGAAGCTCGGCGAGAACGTTAGTATTCGTCGTTTCGAGCGGTACAAGACCAGCACGGGGAAGTTATCCAGTTATCTGCACGGCAGCAAGATAGGCGTGTTGCTGCAATTCACCGGTGGGGATGATACGTTGGGCCGTGATCTATGTATGCACATCGCTGCAAGCAAACCTAAGTCTATAGATGTCTCAGGTGTAAATCAGGCTGAAATCGAAACAGAGCGCCGTATCGCGATTGAGAAGGCGCGCGAGGCAGGTAAGCCAGATGCAATGCTGGAAAAAATTGCCGAAGGTACTGTTCAGAAGTTCCTCAAGGAAGTAACTCTGCTTGGGCAAGTGTTTGTCAAAGCTGAGGACGGTAAGCAGACTATAGAACAGTTGTTGAAAAGCAAAGGTGCTTCAGTCAATGCTTTCCAGATGTATGTAGTAGGAGAGGGCATCGAAAAAAAGGTCGAGGACTATGCTGCTGAAGTGGCGGCTGCGGTAGCGGCAGCCAAGGGCTAGCAAGCATGAGTGCGCCCGCCTACAAGCGTATCATGCTCAAGCTGAGCGGCGAAGCCCTAATGGGCGATGACAGCTTTGGCATAAATCGCGAAGTGATTGAGCGTATCGTCGCAGAGATTTCTGAAGTCATCGGGCTTGGCGTTCAGGTGGCGATCGTGATCGGAGGCGGGAATATATTTCGGGGTGTTGCTCCTGCTGCCGCAGGTATGGACAGGGCTACTGCCGATTATATGGGCATGCTGGCCACCGTTATGAATTCCATGGCACTGCAGGATGCGATGACTCGCGCTGGACTTGATTGCCGCATTCAATCTGCGCTGAATCTTGAACAGGTTGCCGAACCATTCATCCGAGGGAAGGCACTTCGCTATCTTGAGGACGGCAAAGTTGTCATATTCGCAGCGGGTATCGGCAGTCCATTTTTTACTACTGATACCGCTGCAGCATTGCGTGGTGTGGAAATGTCCGCAGAAGTGGTGATAAAAGCGACCAAGGTTGATGGTGTATATACTGCCGACCCGAAGAAGGATCCAAAGGCGACTCGCTATCAGATCCTGGGTTTTGATGAAGCGATCAGCAAGAATCTCAAGGTGATGGATTCAACAGCCTTGACCCTGTGTCGCGATCAGAAACTGCCGATTATCGTTTTCAGTATTTTCAAGTCAGGCGCTCTTAAACGTGTGGTTATGGGTGAAAATGAAGGCACCCTGGTACGAGTAGATTAGTGTGTGTATGGACTGGTCAAGGAGATAAACTGTGATAGCTGAGTTCGACCATGATTGCTGAAATCAAAAAGACCACCGAGCAGAAAATGCTGAAATCACTGGAGGCACTGAAAGCCGATTTGGGTAAAGTGCGTACCGGAAGGGCGCACACCGGCCTGCTGGATCATGTGACGGTGGAATACTACGGGAACCCGACGTTGATTACCCAAGTGGCTAATGTCACACTGATCGACGCACGCACGATCGGTGTCCAGCCATGGGAAAAGAATATGGTAGGACCAGTCGAGCGAGCAATACGAGACTCAGATTTGGGGCTGAACCCTGCTACCAGCGGTGAACTGATAAGGGTGCCGATGCCAATGCTAACCGAAGAGCGGCGCCGCGACCTGATCAAAGTAATCAAGTCCGAAGGCGAGACTGCCAAGGTGGCAGTGCGTAATATCCGTCGGGATGCCAATAACACGCTTAAGGAAGCACTCAAAAACAAGGAAATTGCAGAAGACGTGGAGCGTCGTACGCAAGACGAGATCCAGAAGTTAACCGACCGTTTCGTCGCTGAGATTGACAAGGCACTTGTCGCCAAAGAAGCGGACCTGATGGCCGTCTGATCCGGTCCATTACTTGGAATCATGGTAAAACTTCAGCCCAGTTCCACCCTTGCCATACCGGAAACAGCCCGTATACCCAGTCATATAGCCATTATTATGGATGGCAATGGGCGTTGGGCGAAGCAACGTTTCATGCCGCGTGTGGCGGGACATCAGCGCGGGGTAGAGGCATTACGTGAGGTTGTGAAGGCATGCCGTGGGTTGGGTGTAGGATATCTGACAGTGTTTGCATTCAGTAGTGAGAACTGGCGTCGACCTGTTGAGGAAGTTTCCTTTCTGATGTCACTTTTCATGATAATGCTTGAGCGCGAGGTCGCCAAACTCCATGCGAACAACATACGGTTAAAAATCATTGGCGAGCGCAGCCAATTCGACGAAAAGCTCAGGAAGACCATGCACGAGGCAGAGCAACTCACTGAGAACAATGACGCGCTGACGCTGACCATTGCAGCTAATTACGGCGGGCGATGGGATGTTATGCAGGCAGTAAAATCAATGCTCAGGGAGCAACCTCAACTTGCGCAAAGTTTTAGCGAAGAAGATTTGCGGCCCTATCTTTCCATGAGTGATGCTCCTGAACCCGATCTTTTCATTCGCACCGGGGGTGAGCAGCGCATCAGCAATTTCATGCTTTGGCAATTGGCATATACCGAACTATATTTTACCGATGTCCTATGGCCTGCATTTGGCCGCAAGGAACTTGATACAGCAATCGCTTCTTATCAGCAGCGCGAACGCCGTTTCGGTCGGACCAGCGAACAGTTGGAGGAGCGGCAGAAAACAAGGAACAGAAATGCTTAAGTCCCGGGTGATTACTGCGCTTATATTGCTGGTTGTTTTTGTATTGGCGCTATTCGAGTTGCCAATTGCAGGTTGGATCGCACTGGTGATTCTGCTCGTTTTGCAGGGAGCTTCTGAGTGGGCAAGGCTGTCGAAATTCAGCAGCACGAATGCCAATTTGTTCTGGTGGTCGTCACTGCTGATGATGCTTGGTATGACGTGGTACGATTCCCAGCATTCGTACCAACAGCAATTGTTAGCACATTTGCCAATTTATGCAGTTTCTGCCCTGCTTTGGGTAATTATCGTTCCAACATGGCTGATAGCAGGATGGAAGATCAAGCATCCGTTGCTGTTGGCGTTGACCGGATGGGCAGTATTGATTCCAACAGGCTTGGCAATGCTGGATCTGCGGGTCATCAGTCCTTGGCTGCTTTTGTTCATGATGGGACTGGTCTGGGTAGCCGACATCTCGGCATATTTTGCAGGAAGAAGATTCGGGAAGAGTAAACTTGCCCCAAATATCAGCCCCGGCAAGACATGGGAAGGTGTTGCTGGCGCGATACTGGGCGTTTCTGTATATGTCCTTGTGGTTTGGTTCAACGCCAAACTCGAATTTGGTGGAGTTCTGCCTTTCATGTTATTGGCCTCATGGTGGTGGGTTGGGCTTGCTGTGATTGGAGATTTGTTCGAGTCTGCCATCAAGCGCCAGGCCGGTGTAAAGGATAGCGGTGCACTGTTGCCAGGGCACGGAGGCTTGCTCGATCGCATCGATGCATTGACATCGACCTTGCCGCTTGCGGCACTTGTCATCCTGATGCAACAGATAAAATAAGCAGCTATGCAGCGAATTACCATTTTGGGTTCTACCGGAAGTATTGGCACAAGTACGTTGGATGTGGTGGCCCGCCACCCAGATCGATTCCAAGTCCATGCCCTGACTGCTAATCGTCAGGCTGACTTGTTGTTCCAGCAATGTCGACAGTTCAAACCTAAATATGCTGTGCTGATGGATGAACGATCAGCAACACACTTGCGTCAACGAGTAGTTGAAGCTGGTTTGGACATTGAAGTATTGAGCGGCTTGGCTGCACTTGAGCAGGTAGCCGTTTTGGAGGAAGTGGATGCAGTGATGGCCGCTATCGTCGGTGCAGCTGGCTTACAACCAACGCTGGCGGCTGCACGTGCAGGCAAGAAGATACTGCTGGCAAACAAGGAAATACTGGTGATGGCTGGTAATGTGTTCATGGATGCAGTACGTGCCAGTGGTTCATCGCTATTACCGATCGACAGTGAACACAATGCGATTTTTCAGGCGCTCCCGCGAGACTACGACGGCAATCTGATAGGCAATGGTGTGCGACGTATTCTGCTCACTGCGTCTGGAGGGCCGTTCCGTAACACCCCATTGACAGAACTTTACGATGTCACGCCGCAACAGGCTTGTGCACATCCGAACTGGGTAATGGGCCGTAAAATATCTGTAGATTCAGCCACGATGATGAACAAGGGTTTGGAGGTAATTGAGGCTCATTGGTTGTTTGGCGCAAGCGCTGATGACATCCAGGTGGTGGTACATCCTCAAAGCGTGATTCATTCGCTCGTCGAATATGTGGATGGCTCGGTGCTTGCGCAACTTGGCAATCCAGACATGCGTACTCCGATCGCATATGGATTGGCTTACCCCGAGCGGATTGATTCAGGTGTGGCTTCTCTGGATTTGTTCAAGGTTGCAACGCTTGATTTCGTCGCGCCGGACTTTGAACGCTTTCCCTGCCTAGAACTGGCTTATCAGGCCTTGCGCACGGCAGGCACAGCTCCGGCAGTGTTGAATGCTGCCAACGAGGTTGCTGTCGAGTCTTTTCTGGAAGGACAGATTTCATTCTTGGATATACCGCGCGTAATCGCATCGGTACTGAGCGAACTCCCGGTCACAGCGGTAAATTGTATTGATGACGTGATTGGTGCCGATACCGAAGCGCGAAGAACCGCAGTACAAAAAATTCATGCTCTGCCGCCATCAAGGCGCAGTGTAGCCTTGCGCGGGAGCCTTTAACATGGTTACCTTGCTTGCGTTTGTCGGTGCAATCGCCCTGTTGGTTGTATTCCATGAGTTGGGACACTATTGGGTGGCTCGTCGCTGTGAAGTTAAAGTACTACGTTTTTCAGTGGGTTTCGGCAGGGTGATATACAGAAAGCGCTTTGCCAATAGTCCAACCGAGTGGGTGATCTCGGCCATCCCGCTTGGTGGCTACGTAAAGATGGTGGACGAGCGCGAAGATGAAGTAGCCCCGGAAGACCTTCAATACGCATTCAATCGAAAACCGGTTCTGCAGCGCATGGCAATCGTCGTGGCTGGCCCTGTGGCGAATTTTTTACTTGCTATTGTCTTGTATTGGGCGATGTTCGTGCACGGTGTGCCGGGATTGAAACCAATGCTGGGTGATATTCCGCCAGGATCATCAGCTGAAATTGCGCAACTGCAATCGGGCGACATCATTCTCAGGATCAACGACGAGACGGTTCCGAGTTGGCAGGATCTGCGTTGGCGTTTGCTGGACTTGTCCTTGAAGCAGGCAGAAGTAAGAATCGAGGCCCAAAACTCCAGTGGTTCGTCAAAGTTACTTAATCTGGACTTGAGCAATTTAGAGGCGAGAGATCTTGATGGTGACTTCATGGATAAACTCGGCCTTCATCTTTATCAGCCTGTGGTTTTACCGGTAATCGGAAAGCTTTCTGAAGGCGACGTGGCGCAACGCTCAGGTCTTGAGATGGGTGACAGGATCTTGGGGGCAAATGGTTTGCCGATCAACCTTTGGAGCGAATTCGTCGATATGGTGCGCAAGCATCCAGGTCAAACCCTGCAACTTGAAATTAAGCGTGGAGAATCGATGCTGACAATTGAGTTGGTGCCTCAGTCAGTTGACGAATCAGGAATCATGGTGGGCAAAATCGGTGCAGCTCCACTAATAAACTCGGCGCAATGGCAGTCGATGATGGTCGAGGTGAATTACAACCCTGTTGAGGCGTTGGCCCATTCAATGCGCAAGACTTGGGAAACATCTGTAATAACATTGAAGATGCTGGCCAAGATGGTGATGGGAGAAGTGTCTGTAAAAAATCTCAGTGGTCCAATCACGATAGCTGACTATGCTGGACAGTCTGCTGCAATGGGCATTGCGGCATACCTTGGCTTTCTGGCACTGATCAGCATCAGTCTTGGAGTATTGAATTTGTTGCCGATCCCATTATTAGATGGAGGACACTTGCTGTATTATGTCGTCGAATTGGCAAAAGGTAGCCCGGTCTCTGAACAGGCTTGGCAATTCGGTCAAAAAATCGGGATTGCGTTGCTCGGCACTCTGATGGTCTTCGCCATCTACAACGATGTTCATCGGCTTGTTTCAGGTTAATTACATGATATCAATCAAACTGGCGGGATTGATCTCCTTGCTTTGTATGTCTTCAGCTTGGGCTATCGATCCGTTCATCGTCAGGGATATTCGTGTTGAGGGAATACAACGCACCGAACCCGGTACGGTTTTCAGTTATCTGCCAATCAAGGTTGGCGACACCATGGATGACAAGCAGGCCACTGCCGCAATTCATGCATTGTATGCCACTGGTTTTTTCAAGGATGTTCTTTTGAAAGTGGATCGTGGGGTACTTGTTGTGCAAGTGAGAGAAAGGCCTTCAATCGCGAGCATCGAAGTTAATGGTGTTAAGGATATACCTAAAGATCAGCTCAAGGAGAGCATGAAATACGCTGGTCTGGCAGAAGCGCGCATCTTCGATAAGGGCGTACTCGAAAAAGCCATACAGGAACTGAAGCGTCAGTACATTGCGAGAGGGAAATATGGCGTTTCCGTTTCCACTACTGTTACTGAACTTGAACGCAATCGAGTCAATATTGTGTTCAATATAGTTGAAGGAGATGTTTCAAAGATCAAACAGATCAATATTATTGGAAACAAGGCATATTCTGAAGCGGAATTGCTTGATCTGATGAATCTAAGCACGCCGGGCCCATTCAGTTGGTTCAGCAGCAGCGACCAGTATTCAAAGCAAAAACTGTCAGCCGACCTGGAAACGTTGCGTTCGTTCTATATGGACAACGGTTTTCTTGAATACAATATCGATTCCACACAAGTATCGATCACGCCGAACAAGGAAGATATCTATATAACTATAAATATCACCGAGGGCGATAAGTACTCCGTTTCAAAAGTGAGCGTTTCAGGTGATACGCTCCTACCTACTGAGGAAATCAAAAAATTTATCCAAGTGAATGAGGGCGATACCTTTTCCCGCAAGGCTTTGACTGAAACCAGCAGGAAGATTGCGGAACGGTTAGGGCAGGAGGGTTATGCATTTGCCAATGTCAACGCAATTCCAGATATTGACAGGGAAAAGCACCTGGTCTCTTTTGATTTCATGGTGGATCCCGGTCAGCGAGTATATATACGCCGTATTAATATCTCTGGGAATGACAAGACACGCGACGAAGTCATTCGGCGCGAATTCCGTCAGGTCGAGGGAGAATGGTTCGATGTGGAAAAGACAAAGAAATCTAAGCAGCGAGTCGACAAACTGGATTTCTTCTCGGAAGTAAATATCGAAACCCCGCCGGTTCAAGGGACATCAGACCAGATCGATGTGAATATGTCAGTCAAGGAGAAATCAACAGGGAATATCTCAATTGGTGCGGGTTTCTCAAGTGGCGAGGGATTTGTGTTGAGCGGTGGGGTGACTCAGGCGAATCTGTTTGGAACCGGGAATTATCTTTCCACTCAGATCAATACCGGAAAAATCAATCAGGTGTATTCTGTTTCTTACACCAACCCATACTATACCGATGATGGGGTAAGTCGAGGATTCGATGTTTACAAACGCAACAGCGATTCCCAAAGTACGGCAGTGAGCCAGTATTCATCCCATACGATGGGTGGAGGTGTTCGTTTTGGTGTCCCAATTGCTGAGGAACAAACCATTAATTATGGCCTTGCGATCGAAAACACTGAGTTGGGATTGTTTCCTTTGAGTCCAACGCGGTTGATCCAATATGTCAATGTCTTTGGAACTTACAGTAGGAGTTTGTTGGGAACAATAGGTTGGGTGCGGGACAGTCGTGACAGTGCGATCTATACTACCGAAGGATCCGTGCAACGTATTTTTGCTGAAATAGCCTTGCCAGCGTTCGATATGCGTTACTACAAGCTGAATTACCAGCACCAAATGTTCTATCCCGTGACCAAGGACATCACCTTGCTTATGAATGGCGAAGCAGGCGTTGCAGGTGGATATGCCGACAAGGAGTTGCCATTCTTCAAGAATTTTTATGCAGGTGGCCCCGGGTCGGTGCGTGGTTACGAAGCCAGTTCTCTGGGACCGCGAGATTCCTCTGGTTCGGTATTGGGTGGTAATCGACGTATCGTTGGCGGGCTGGAACTGATGGCTCCATTCCCGGGCATGGACAAGGAGAAATCTGTACGCTTGAGTGGGTTTATTGATTCTGGTGCAGTGTATGGCCCTGGTGATCTGCCTGGCAGTTCGGGATTGAGATTTTCCGCAGGTGTGGCTTTAACCTGGCTGTCACCTGTTGGACCGCTTAAGTTTAGTTATGCGACGCCGCTGAACAAGCGTCAGGTGGACAGGGTACAGAGATTCCAGTTTACGTTGGGTTCGATTTTCTAAGAATTGCTTGCTGTTTCGCCAGTTTGAGAGATTGTCCTCGACGGCGGTATGGCAGTGATGAAACTAAAAAGCTTTGACTATTCGGGAAGTTTTCCTCATGAAGTCTCAGCTTGTTATTGGTGTAGCGAGCTCGTAGCCAAGGGGTAATAGAATCATGCTACCAAGTGCTTGAAAATGATGGGACAACTGTCAGGTCCATAGTAGTGAAAAAAATGCTTTGTATAGTTACCATGCTAAATTGGTAAACTATGTGTGTTTAGTCATTGGTTGACTACAAGTAAATTAGATGGCTATGGATGCGGAGGAATAAATGATGAAGACCATGATCAATGTTGTGATGCTGGCCTATTTGCTTTTTGCGGGCTTTGCGCATTCTGCAGATTTCAAAGTGGGTGTTGTTGATACAGAGCGTGTGCTACGTGAGGCTGTCCCTGCGATGAATGCGGAGAAGAAGATTGAAAGGGAGTTTTCCGGCCGTGATGAAGAGATCAAGAATATGATCAAGCAGGCTAAAGAACTGCAAGCCCTGCTTGAGAAAGAGGGTGCGGCAATGTCAGATGCTGAGCATCGAAACAAGGAGCGTGAATTGACTGCTTTGAATGTCGACTTGCAGCGCATGCAGCGCGAGTTTCGTGAAGACCTGAATCTGAGAAAGAATGAAGAATTGGCGGCGGTGCTTGAGCTTGCCAACAAGGCAATTCAGACGATAGCTGACACCGAAAAATTCGACCTGATTCTGCAGGAAGCTGTTTATCGTAATCCAAAGATAGATATTACAGACAAAGTCATAAAGCAGCTTGCTGCAGATAAAACCGATGGCAAGCCAGACAGCAAGGAAAGTAAATAAACGGAGCGCGACGCATGTCTGTTTCTTATCGATTATCCGAGATTGCCGCACAGTTGGGTGGACGGGTTTTAGGCAATGCCGATGCTATTGTCACCCAGATCGCATCACTTGAAACAGCGCAACCAGACCAGATCACCTTTCTAACCAACAGCAGGTACCTTGGGCAGCTTGCCGTTACTCGGGCTGGCGCAGTCATTCTGGCTGAGCAAGATGCAGATTTGACCGAGTTGCCGCGTATTATCTCGGATAACCCTTACGCATATTTCGCAAGGGTCTCTGCTTTGCTCAATCCTTTGCCTGAGGTCAAGCCGGGGATTCATCACAGTGCGATTATTGGCGCGGGTGCAATAATTGATGCGACAGCGAGTGTTGCGGCAACCGTTGTAATTGGTGAAGGTGCAAAGATAGGTGCACACAGTGTCATCGGCGAAGGTTGCAGCATAGGAGCTAACGTAGTCATTGGTAGTCGAGCGCGTTTATACCCGCGCGTAGTGGTGTACCACGATTGTTTAATCGGTGACGACCTGATTGCCCATTCTGGTGTGGTGATAGGAGCGGATGGTTTCGGCATAGCTATGGACCGAGGTCGTTGGTTAAAGATTCCGCAAATCGGTCGGGTCGTGATTGGCAATGACGTCGAAATCGGCGCAAACACCACCATCGACCGCGGGGCATTGGACGATACGGTAATAGAAGATGGCGTAAAAATGGACAACATGGTAATGATTGCACATAACGTGCGCATTGGTGCCCATACAGCTATTGCCGGTTGCGCTGGCGTTGCGGGCAGCTCCACAGTTGGCCGTTACTGCCTGATTGGAGGGATGGCCGGTATTACAGGGCATGTGAAAATTGCAGATCATGTTGAGATCGCTGGTTTCACGATGATCAGTAAATCCATAACTGAAGCCGGCTCCTACTCAGGGGGGTATCCATTTTCAAAGACCGACGACTGGCGCAGGAATGCATTACACCTGCGGCGTCTGGATGAACTTGTCAAACGTATCAAGAAGCTTGAAAAAGAACTTGATTGTATAAAATCTGATAAATGAACAGGGTTTGCCAAGGCAAACGATATAAGGTAACTACCAATGAATAACAAGAACGAACAAACTTCGACCGCGCAGCAGATGGACATACATGAGATTCTCGATCATTTGCCACATCGATATCCCTTCCTGTTGGTGGATCGCGTACTGTCGATCGATCTAGGTAAGAGCATCGTCGCTTTGAAAAACGTCACGATCAACGAACCCTTCTTTCCTGGACATTATCCTCATCACCCAGTGATGCCTGGCGTGTTGATCATAGAAGCGATGGCACAGGTGGCTGCACTGCTAACTTTCAAGTCATCAGGCAGCAAACCGGATGAAAATTCGGTTTATTATTTTGCAGGTATCGATGCAGCGCGTTTCAAGCGGCCTGTCAGTCCTGGCGACCAGTTGATCATTAAGGTGACCTTGGATCGAAGTAAGCGTGGTGTATTCAAGTTTAGCGCAATTGCAGAGGTGGACGGTGATCTTGCGGCCGAGGCGGAATTGATGTGTACCATAAAAGCGGTTCAGTAATGCACCACCCAACGTCCATCATCCACCAGAACGCCCGGCTCGCCGATGATGTGGAGGTGGGAGCATATTCGGTAATTGGAGAGAACGTAGAGATAGGTCCTGGTACGGTTATTGGGCCTCACGTGGTGATTAGCGGACATACCCGCATCGGGCGAAACAACCGAATCTTCCAGTTCTGTTCCCTTGGCGAAATCCCTCAGGACAAAAAGTACGCCAATGAACCGACGCGGCTTGAGATCGGAGATCACAACACAATACGTGAGTTCTGCACTTTCAACCTGGGCACTGCCCAAGATACAGGCATTACCCGTCTGGGAAATCACAACTGGATCATGGCTTATGTGCACCTCGCACACGACTGTCAGGTGGGCGACCACACCATATTTGCTAACAATTCACAATTGGCCGGCCATGTTGAGGTCGGAGATTATGCTATTTTGGGTGGCTTCACCGTTGTTCATCAGTTCGTCAGGATCGGAGCACATATCATTACCGGAATGGGCACTATCCTGTTGCAGGACGTACCTCCATATGTATTGGCATCCGGTAACCCCTGTGCCCCCCATGGCATCAATTCCGAAGGATTGAAGCGGCGTGGATTTTCCAGTTCCGCAATCATGGCAATCAAGCGAGCCTACAAGACATTATACAAGTCCGGCATGAGCCTGGATGATGCAAAAGCTGCGATCCGTACACAACACATCGAGCATGCCGAGTTGCTTCCACTAGTTGAATTCCTTGACGCGTCTCAACGCGGCATCATCCGCTAATTCCAAAACAGTTTATGAAACAAATTAATGTTATAGGCATCGTCGCGGGCGAAGCATCTGGAGACCTGCTTGGTAGCCATTTGATGGCAGCTCTGAAAGCAGCACAGCCAGATATAAGGTTCGTGGGCATTGGTGGTCCCAAGATGCATTCAGAGGGATTGGAGGTTTTATTCCCGATGGAAAAGCTTGCAGTCCGTGGATATGTCGAAGTGCTAAAGCATTTCCGAGAAATTATCGGAATCCGTAAATGGTTGAAAAAATATTATTTTAGCAATCGGCCTAAGCTGTTCATCGGCGTGGATGCACCTGATTTCAATCTGGATTTGGAAATTGCGCTTAAGCAGCATGGCATACCGACAATTCATTATGTTAGCCCCTCGATATGGGCATGGCGCGGCGAGCGTATCCACAAGATCAAGCGAGCGGTCTCGCATATGCTGGCTCTATTCCCTCATGAGCCGGTACTCTATCAGCAAGCAGGTATACCAGTGGATTATGTCGGGCATCCGCTCGCTGACATGCTTCCTGAACACCCCAATCGTGCCAACATGCGTGAAACAATGCGCATCCCAGAGCAAGCTTTGGTATTTACCTTTCTGCCAGGCAGTCGTCAAAGCGAACTCAGCCAGCATTCACGAATTTACATAGAAACTGCCAAGCTGATTTTACATAAGCATCCTCAGGCGAGATTTTTGGTTCCTCTGATCAGTCGTGAAACACGCGCAATATTCGAGCAGGCACTATACGATAGTCACGCGCAGGAATTGCCGATAACCCTTCTTTTTGGTCATGCACAAGATGCGATGATTGTTGCCGACGCTCTATTGGTCGCATCTGGAACGGCGACACTTGAAGCTGCACTGCTCAAGCGTCCGATGGTAATAACCTATCGAATGCCGAAGTTGACGTCGTGGTTGATGAAAAGAAAAAGCTATCAACCTTATTATGGTTTGCCCAATATTCTGAGTGGGCGGTTCGTTGTGCCTGAGCTGATACAGGAGGATGCAACGCCAGAGAATCTTGCTCAGGCGTTGCTGAATCTGCTCGAGGACAAGCGTGCGGTTGCCGAACTCGAGCAGACTTTCATTGGATTACATCGGTCACTTCGGCAGAACACTGCGCAAAAGGCTGCCAATGTCATCTTGCAGTACCTGAACAATGACTGAAGGCATTCTGGTGTGTGGAGTCGATGAGGCTGGGCGCGGCCCACTGGCCGGACCGGTATGCGCCGCTGCTGTGATACTCGATCCTGCTTGCCATATCACAGGTTTGGCTGACTCAAAAAAATTATGCGAACGTGAACGCGACCGGTTGGCCGGCCTCATTCGCGAACGAGCTCTGGCTTGGGCAGTGGCGTATGCGGAAGTTGAAGAGATAGACCGAATCAATATATTGCAGGCGTCGCTTTTGGCAATGCGACGTGCCGTGCTTGCCCTGAGCATCCAGCCTCATCAGTTGTTGGTGGATGGATTGCACTGCCCTCAAACCGGGATCCCCAGCCAGGCTATCGTGAAAGGCGACAGCAAAGTTGCTGCGATTTCCGCTGCTTCGATCTTGGCGAAAACGGCTCGAGACAGACTGATGCAGGAATTACATGAACAATATCCGTCCTACGGATTCGACAGCCACAAAGGTTATCCTACCGCAGCCCACTTGGTTGCTTTGCGCGAATACGGCGCATGTGATGCTCACCGCAAAAGTTTCAGGCCAGTTCGCGAACTTTATTCCACGGTACGACCTCTCAGCCAGTCGTGATCTAAAATATTTAGGAAGTTTTGCAGCCTGAGACGATAGTAGCATGCAATCATTTGCGGTATCTTGCCGCCTGATCTATACCTGACTGGATTCTAACCATGATGATATTCAAACTGATACATCTGCTTGCCGTGCTGGTTTGGGTAGGCGGAATGTTTTTTGCCTATGTGGCCCTTCGTCCCGCTGCGGTCGAAACGCTAGAACCTCCACAACGATTGACATTGTGGGTTGCCGTATTCCGCCGGTTCTTTCATTGGGTATGGGCTGCAGTAGCTGCGTTATTGGCAAGTGGCCTATATATGGTCTACCTGTATGGCGGTATGGCCCATGTGGCCAGTTATGTGCATATCATGCTGTTGCTGGGCTTAGTGATGATGCTGATCTTCGTCTATGTGTTCTTCGCCTTGTATGTTCCACTCGGTTTGAACGTTTCCAATCAACGCTGGAAGGAAGCAGGGGAATTGCTTGGTAAGATACGCAAACTTATCGCGGTAAATTTGGCGCTCGGACTGGTAATCGTAGTCGTGGTGGTGTCAGGAATGGCATAGACGGATGCTCCAGAGCGAGCCATGACTGGAGTTTCCCGTAGAATTTTGCGGGGCACTCGACTGACTTGACCTGATATACTACAAACTCGCATCCGGCGCCTAGCCTGGATACGAGAGTCTTTATTCAATTTATATATTTAGGAATCAAATTCATGGATGCAACAAATGACATCGGTCTGCTCAAGGAGCGACTCAATCAGGACATTAACGACATCGATGCCGCCTTGACGCTTGGCAATCTGTATTACGACATGAACGACGCGCCGCGCTCGATTGTTTACTATCGGCGCGTTCTTGATTTAAACCCGGAATTGACTAATGCACGTACGGATCTTGGTGCGATGTATTGGCGTAATGAGGATATCGGGCTAGCTGAACAGGCATTTCGCGATTCGATCGCCTATGACTCGAATTTTGCACAAGCCTACGTGAATCTTGGTTTGTTATTGCAGCACGCTCGGGGTAAAATCGCCGAAGCACGGGCAGTCTGGCAACAGCTTCTCTCCGTCAATCCTGATCACCCCCTGTCCTCAAAAGCACGTGAATTACTTCAGGAAACTGAGTCGCTAGTTAACTAGGATAGCGAAGGGCGAGGCAGAGAGTCACTGTTTTCGCCCAACTCTAGACGTCTGATGAAGTGGCAGGTGTAGCCATGCGGATGCTTGGCCAGATACTTCTGGTGATATTCCTCGGCACGGTAAAAGCATTTGAATGGTTCAACCACGGTAACAACTCTTGCATGCCAATCTCCAGAAGCATCCACTGCCCTGATGACATCCTCGGTGATCTGTCTTTGCTCGTCATCGACGTAAAATATTGCAGATCGATATGGCGTGCCTTTGTCATTGCCTTGCTGGTTAATCGTAGTCGGATCGTGTATACGGAAAAATTCGAATAGCAGATGACGGTAGCTGAGTAGAGTCTGGTCGAAGACGACTTTTAGTGTTTCGGCATGGCCACTGCGTCCGGTCTTGACTACTTCGTACGTTGCATTTGGAATTTCGCCGCCAGAATAGCCGACTTCAGTTTCAATTACGCCAGGAATTCGCCGGATCAGTTCTTCCATGCCCCAGAAGCAACCGCCGGCGAGGTAGGCAGTTTGTTGGTTCGCAGATCGAATGGGAGACATGGATTAACCTCGCCTCAGTTTCTTCATCGCCTGCTGCGCTTCGCGCTTACCCTCGCGTTCCTTTTCTGTGGCCCGCTTGTCGTGTTGTTTCTTGCCCTTTGCAAGTCCGATCTCGAGTTTGACGCGCCCGTTCTTGTAATGCATGTCAAGCGGCATCAGAGTATAACCAGCACGTTGAACCTTACCGATTATCCTGTCAATTTCCGTTTTGTGGAGCAGTAGTTTGCGGGTGCGGACCGGGTCGGGATGTATATGTGTGGAAGCGTTGGGCAGCGGACTGATGTGAGAGCCAAACAGATAGAGTTCACCTTCCTTGATCATCACGTAAGCCTCCTTCAATTGGGCTCGGCCGGCTCGGATCGCTTTAACTTCCCAACCTTCCAGCATAATGCCGGCCTCATACTTATCCTCGATGAAGTACTCGTGAAAGGCTTTTTTGTTTTGTATTATGCTCATTAATGCTCAACTTAGGTGAGTTTTGCCGTGTGTTCGGTTATTCTATCAGTCTTTGGAATCGCAACTTTGAGAAGCAATGGCGTTAGTGGATAAAACTGTACTAGTTCCATACAGCGCGAAGCAGATGTTCGATCTGGTGGATAAAGTGGAGGAGTACCCGCAGTTCCTGCCCTGGTGCGGCGGATCCAGTGTCGCTGGAAAGGATGAATCCACAGTTCATGCAACAGTTCATATCAATTATCACCATATCAAACAGAGCTTTACAACCGAAAACGTTCGTACACCACCACACAGGATCGATATTACCCTACAGCACGGCCCGTTTCGCCATCTCGATGGTTGTTGGCAATTCATCCCATTAAGCCCGACGGCCTGTAAAATAGACTTCAGGCTGCACTATGAGTTTTCCAGCAAACTGCTGGAAAAGTTGGTGGGACCAGTATTCCATTACATTGCCAACACATTTGTTGATGCATTCATACAACGTGCAGAGAAGGTATACAAGGACTAATGAGTGAGAAAATTAACATTGAGGTGGTGTACGCCCTGCCTGGGGAGCAAACCTTGCTTAAACAGCAAGTGGCGCCCGGTACGAGGGTGACTGAGGCAATACAAGCCAGTGGTATATTACAAAAATATCCCGAAATAGACCTGTCGGTCAATAAGTTGGGGATATTCGGCAAGTTGACCAAGGCAGATGTCGTGTTGCGTGACAAGGACCGCATCGAGATCTATCGCCCATTAATAGCCGACCCCAAGGAAGTACGACGTAAGCGTGCAGAAGAGGGGAAGGTTATGAAGAAGGGTGGAGGAGAGGCATGATGCTGGATTACGATTTGCATTGTCATTCCAATATTTCCGACGGCACACTCACCCCGACCGAGGTTGTTGAGCGTGCTGCGTTGCGCGGCGTGAAAGTTTTGGCGCTGACAGATCATGATGATATGGATGGCCTAGATGAAGCTCGCAGTGCTGCTACTCGTCATGGAATGACTTTCATCAACGGTGTTGAGATTTCCGTTTCATGGCGGAGCCACACTCTCCATGTCGTTGGTTTAGGCATAGCGCCTGAATATCCGCCGCTCGTCGAAGGCTTGCGTGTAGTGCGAAGCGGACGGGGTCTGCGTGCAAGGAAAATGTCCGAAGAATTGGCCAAGGCAGGTATTGGCGGAGTTCTTGAAGGTGCATATAACTACGCGAGTAATCCCAATATGATCAGCCGAACCCACTTCGCCCGGTTTCTGGTCGAAGCTGGTCACTGCAAGGACGTGAAAAGCGTTTTCAACCGTTTCCTGGTAAAGGGTAAGCCAGGGTACGTGCCCCATCAATGGTCGGCATTGCCGGATGCAATCAACTGGATACTTGGAAGCGGTGGAATCGCAGTACTGGCTCATCCTGGTCGTTATATGAGTGGACGTGTCGGTATGGGCAAAAAGACAATGCGCGAGCTTCTTGCCGAATTCGTCGATTGCGGGGGAAGGGCGATAGAGGTGGTGACTGGCAGTCATACCCCTGAGCAATACGCTGAATTTGCACGCTATGCCGAAGAATTCGACTTGCTCTGTTCGTGTGGTTCAGATTTTCACGGTCCCGGAGAAAGCTACCGTGACATGGGACGTTTGCCGGATTTCCCGATTGGTTGCCGCCCCGTTTGGGAAAGTTGGCAGCAGGTTACTTCCATGACGGCGGCCTGATGTCGCAGTTTTTCACGATACACCCCGAGAATCCGAATCCGCGGTTGATCCGTCAGGCGGCTACTTTACTGCGTGAAGGCGGAGTTGTGGTGTATCCTACCGACTCCTGCTATGCCCTGGGTTGTCATCTGGATGACAGAGAGGCTGTAGCGCGTATACGCCAGATCCGCAAACTTGATGAGCACCATCACATGACGTTGATGTGCCGTGATTTGTCCGAGATTTCCCGATATGCCAGAGTGGATAATACGAAATTCCGTTTGCTAAAAGCAAGCACCCCAGGCAGTTTTACCTTCATTCTGGAGGCGACCAAGGAAGTACCGAAGCGCTTGCAGCATCCTAAGAGAAGCACAATCGGTATGCGTATCCCTGATCATCCGGTGGCGCTGGCCTTGTTGGAGGAATTAGGCGAACCGCTGTTGAGTTCAACGCTGATTCTGTCTGGCGAAGAGGGACCGCTGAACGATGCAGAGTACATCCGAGAATTACTGCAAAAGAAAGTCGATTTGGTGATTGATGGTGGTACGGTGGGTGTGGATTTCACCACTGTGATAGATTTGACTGGAGATATACCAGTATTGCTGCGCCGTGGCAAAGGAGACCCCTCTCCGTTTGGAATTGAAGATTAATTGAGAATTTGATGCAAATTGACCAACTGATACAGACTATCTCACTTGCAGCCATCCCTGTATTGTTTGCAATTACCCTGCACGAAGCTGCACACGGCTACGTAGCTCGGCATTTCGGTGACATGACTGCGTATCAGCAAGGAAGGATTTCCCTGAATCCGCTGCGTCATATTGATCCAGTAGGGACGATCTTGTTGCCACTCTTGACCCTGATGTTGGGGGGTATCCTATTTGGTTGGGCCAAGCCGGTTCCAGTCAACTTTGCCGCTTTGCGCCGGCCCAAGCAGGATATGTTGTGGGTTGCAATTGCTGGACCAGCTTCGAATCTGGCAATGGCGATGTTTTGGGCACTTCTCTACAAAGTTGCGTGGTCTAACCCCGCAAATTATTTTGCAGAGCCGATGCTTGGAATGGCGCAGATTGGAATTCAAATTAACGTGATATTGATGGTATTGAACCTTTTGCCGCTTCCTCCGTTGGACGGGGGGCGTGTGGCGGTAAGCTTGTTGCCACATCGGCAGGCATACCAGTTGTCCAAGATCGAGCCATATGGCATGTTCATTCTTATTTTCTTGCTGATAACGAATTTGCTGGGGCTGATATTATGGCCCTTTGTAAGAATGGTGACAGAAGTAATCAAATTCATTTTTGGACTATAAATAGAAATATGTTTGCAGAACGAGTTTTATCAGGCATGCGCCCTACCGGTAATTTGCATCTGGGTCATTATCACGGTGTGTTGAAGAACTGGGTGAAGATGCAGGATGAGTACGAATGCCTATTCTTCGTTGCAGACTGGCACGCCCTGACTACACATTACGACACGCCCCATATGATTGAACAAAGCGTGTGGGACATGGTGGTGGACTGGTTGGCTGCAGGTGTTAATCCTGCTAGATCCACCTTGTTCATTCAATCGAAGGTGCCGGAGCATGCTGAGTTGCATTTGCTGCTGTCGATGATCACTCCACTTGGCTGGCTGGAACGCGTTCCCACCTACAAGGACCAGCAAGAAAAGCTATCCGAAAAGGACCTCAGTACTTACGGTTTCCTGGGTTACCCGCTGCTTCAGAGTGCTGATATCTTAATATACCGTTCCACCCAAGTGCCGGTCGGTGACGACCAAGTTCCTCATATTGAGTTTACTCGTGAAATCGCCCGTCGCTTCAATCATATCTATGGTCGTGAACCGGGATTCGAGGAAAAGGCCGAGGCTGCAGTAAGAAGGCTTGGCAGCAAGAAGGCGAAGCTTTACTTCGAATTGCGCACTCGATATCAGGAGCAGGGAGATATCGATGCATTGGAGTCTGCAAAATCCCTGCTAGAGGAGCAACAGAGTTTGAGTCACGGTGATCGCGAGCGTCTGTTCGGATATTTGGAAGGGAGCGGCAAGATGATCCTCTCCGAGCCACGTGCGATGCTCACTGCAGCTTCGAAAATGCCTGGGCTTGATGGACAGAAAATGTCCAAGTCCTACAACAACATCATTACACTACGGGAAGATGAAAACAATGTGAGCAAGAAAATTCGCACAATGCCGACTGATCCTGCAAGAATCCGCCGTACCGATCCCGGTGATCCTGACAAGTGCCCAGTTTGGCCTTTGCATCAGGTATATTCAAGCGAGGATATGAAGCAATGGGTGATGAAGGGTTGCAAGAGTGCGGGCATCGGCTGCATCGAATGCAAACAGCCAGTAATCGATGCAGTATTGGAGGAACAACGCCCGATGCGCGAGCGCGCTCAGTTGTATCTGGACGATCCAACATTGGTGCGTAACATCATTGCAGACGGCTGTGAGAAAGCTCGCAAACTTGCGTCAGAGACCATGCGTGATGTACGCGAAGCAATGGGTCTGGACTATAGCTAATGAATGTGTTGCTGAAATCCGTTATTACTTGCCCGCATTGTGGGATATCAAAAGAGGAATTGATGCCAACTGATGCCTGCCAGTTTTTTTACGAGTGTACTTCTTGCCATCTGGTCCTGCGCCCAAAACCAGGCGATTGCTGCGTATTCTGTTCATTTGGTACCATACCGTGCCCGCCGATTCAACTTCAACTGGATTGCTGCAAGCATCAATAAATATGACCCAGCCTGATATTCAAACTACGGTTCCATTGGCACTGATTCATGGTGAGCCACTTCTTGTGATGCCTCAGGATCTTTATATCCCTCCAGACGCTCTCGAGTTGGTACTGGAAACCTTTCAGGGTCCCCTGGATCTGCTGCTTTACCTGATCCGCAAGCATAACCTCGATGTGCTTGACATACCGATGGCAGAGTTGACCCGCCAATACATGGGTTATATCGAAATGATGCATCAGCATCGTCTTGAACTTGCAGCAGAGTATCTTCTCATGGCGGCAGTACTGATCGAGATCAAGTCGCGCATGTTGCTGCCTCGTCCGCCAAAGGTCAGTGAAGATGATGAAGTGGATCCGCGAGCTGAACTGATGCGCCGCCTGCTCGAATACGAGCAAATGAAGCAGGCAGCAAATCGGCTCAATGATTTGCCTCAGGCTGGGCGTGACTTTGAGGTTGTGCAAGTGCTGATAGAAAAAACCGTGCAGGCCCGCTTGCCGGAGGTAAGTGTAGAGGATTTGCGCCAAGCGTGGCTTGGGCTCTTGGCGCGAGCCAAATTGAATACTCATCACAAGGTACGTCGCGAACAACTCTCGGTGCGTGAGCAGATGACACACATTCTTCGCTGCCTGCAAGGTGGAGAATATGTTAGCTTCGACCTACTATTCGATGTGCAGGGTGGGGTAGCAAAACTCGTGGTTACTTTTATAGCCGTCCTTGAGTTGGCGAAGGAATATCTGGTAGAGATTCAGCAAAACGAAACAAGGGGGAACATATATGTCCGCGCAAGCAGAGCAATTACCGC
>JAHEDW010000095.1 GCA_024641025.1 Gallionella sp. | reverse complement strand
ATTTGTGTTGCCGGTCATTTTTCATGATGAACGGCAACACAGCCGGCGTATTTGCATATTTCCAAGGTTTATAGAGTTCAATTAGCAAAGGTATCAAATTGCCGTAGAGCGCATTCCTGAAAAGCGGTAAAATCACATGCTGACAAATTTATAAAATCAAAAGTAAGGGAGAAATCATGAGCAAGAGTCTGGTTCAATTCATCATCGAAGAACAACGCGCGATCCCGGGGAAGGCCAGCGGCGATTTCACCGGTCTGATCAGCGATGTCATCATGGCCTGCAAGCAGATCGCTCATGATGTCAACAAAGGTGCGCTGATTGGCGTGCTGGGCAGCGCAGGAAGCGAGAACGTACAGGGCGAGACACAGAAGAAGCTGGATATCATCACCAACGAGGTCTTTATTAAGTCCACTGAGTGGGGTGGGCATTTGGCGTCTATGGCATCCGAGGAAATGGATGATGTCTATCCGATTCCAGCGAAATATCCCAAGGGAAAGTATCTGTTGGTATTCGATCCATTGGACGGTTCGTCGAATATCGATGTGAACATTTCAGTTGGGACGATATTTTCGATACTGCGTGCCCCCAAAGACGTGGAAACCCCGACCGCTGCTGACTTTTTGCAGCCCGGAACCACGCAGGTTTGTGCAGGTTATGCAATTTATGGCCCGGCGACCATGCTGGTGATCACTACCGGCCATGGCGTGAACGGCTTCACACTGGACAATGACATTGGCGAATTCATGCTGACTCATCCGAACATGAAGATCGCTCCAGACACGCTGGAGTTTGCAATCAATGCTTCCAACGAGCGCCACTGGGAAAAACCGGTGCAACGCTATGTCGATGAATGTATCGCTGGCAAGACTGGGCCACGCGGCATCAATTTCAACATGCGCTGGGTAGCATCGATGGTTGCAGAGGTCCATCGTATCCTGGTTCGCGGCGGCGTTTTCATGTATCCAAAGGACACCAAGGATCCGAGCAAGGCAGGTAAGTTGCGTTTGTTGTACGAGGCTAATCCGATGTCCTTTATCGTTGAACAGGCGGGCGGTGTTTCATCGACAGGATACGAGCGCATCATGGATATCAAGCCTTCCGGTTTGCACCAGCGCGTGCCGGTTATCCTCGGCTCGAAGAACGAAGTCGATCGCATCATCAGTTATCACAAGGGTTGATCTTATGGCCAAACCGCTTGTTTCAATCCTCATGGGCAGCGCCAGCGACTGGGAAGTCATGAAACAGGTCGCCCAGCAACTGAAGGACTTCGGTGTGCCCTATGATGCAAGGGTCATCTCGGCACATCGTTCGCCCGACTTGTTGTTCGAATATATCAAGGACGTCAGCGAACAGGGTGTGAGGTGTTTCATTGCTGGAGCCGGCGGCGCGGCGCATCTGGCTGGCGTGATTGCGGGTAAGACTTCATTGCCAGTTCTGGGCGTGCCAATGCCATCGAAATATCTGCAGGGCCTGGATTCCCTGTTGTCAATCGTACAGATGCCCAAAGGCATTCCAGTGGCGACATTTGCCATCGGTGAAGCCGGTGCTGCCAATGCCGCTTTGTTTGCGATTGCCATGCTGGCACTCAACGACGCTGAACTTGCGCAGCGGTTGCAGGCATTCCGAAGCAAACAAGCGGATATAGTAAAAGCAACCACGTTGCCAAATTTGTAAGTAAAGGTTGGAGATGTCATGAGTCAAACGAATCAAGATGCCGGGACGGCGTCCAAGCCGAATCGCGCAAAAAAATTCAAATGGCTGGCAATAGTATTTTTCGTGTTGTTGGCAGCGGTGGGCATCATGAATTTACCGCGTGGGTTCAGCGATGACTTGTCTCTCGTCGGCAAGGGCAAGCCGGCGATCGTGTTTATCCGGGATAAGAATGCTGTGCAGACTTTTGGCCTGCTGGAAGCCATGAATGCCATTCGAGATCAGAATTCAGGAAAGGTAGAATTTCTGCTGACCGACTTCAATACCACGGCAGGAAGGGCATTCATGGCGGCAAACGAAGCTCCTCGAGTTACCCTGGTGCTGCTCGATGCCAGCGGCAAGAAGGTAAACATAGTGTTTCCGCCTCAGACTGCCGAAAGCCTTCAGCAAGAAGTGGATGATTTGCTCAAGGCTGGCCAGTGAGTACGGTATTGCTGCAATCAGACCTCAAGAGCCTGCCTTTTCTGCATCGCGGCAAGGTACGTGACATCTATGCTGTGGGCGATGACAAACTGCTGGTGGTGCAGACGGATCGCCTTTCCGCGTTCGATGTGATACTGACAGACCCGATTCCAGGCAAGGGCGAAGTACTCACGGCGGTGTCCAACTTCTGGTTCGATAAGCTTCAGCACGTGATACCCAATCACCTGACAGGTATTGCCCCAGAATCCGTGGTCAAGACCGAGGCCGAACGAGAACAGGTGCGCGGACGAGCATTCGTCGTGAAAAGACTCAAGCCTTTGCCAATCGAGGCTATCGTGCGGGGGTATCTGGTCGGATCAGGCTGGAAGGAATATAAGCAGTCTGGCGCCGTGTGCGGTATAAAGTTGCCGCCCGGGCTGCGCGAAGCGGAAAAACTGCCGGAACCGTTGTTCACGCCTTCCACCAAAGCGGCAGTGGGAGAACACGACGAGAACATTTCTTTTGCGCAAGCAGTCGAGTTGCTCGGGGAGGCGCGAGCCAACGAGGTGCGAGTCGCGACGCTTCAGCTTTATATCGAAGCCGCTGAATATGCGGCGACCAAGGGAATCATCATAGCTGACACCAAGTTTGAATTTGGCGTGGATGAAGCCGGCAGAATGTATCTAATCGACGAGGCATTGACGCCCGACTCTTCGCGCTTCTGGCCCGCCGATCAATACCGCGTTGGCACCAACCCACCCAGTTTTGACAAGCAGTTCGTGCGTGATTGGCTGGAAGCATCCGGCTGGAACAAGCGCGCACCCGCGCCGCATGTCCCCCAGGACATCCTGCAAAAAACCGCCGACAAATATCATGAAGCGCAGCTTAAACTGATTGGCGCATGAGCACTCCTGAGCAGCTCATCGAGGGGTTTCGGCGGTTTCGTGAACGCCATTTCACCGAGGATGCGGTGCGCTTCCAGTACTTGGTGCAGTTTGGCCAGACTCCCAAGGCACTGGTAGTAGCTTGCTGTGATTCTCGTGTTGATCCTGCGCTGGTGCTTGATTGTGCCCCCGGAGACCTGTTTGTAATCCGCAACGTTGCTAATCTGGTACCGCCTTATGAGAACCAGGGCCACTATCACGGAACCAGTGCCGCGCTGGAATTCGGCGTTCGTAATTTGGGTGTACCACACATCATCGTGCTCGGACATGCGCAATGCGGGGGCATACACGCTTTACTGGCCGGCGGGGTACCCAAGGAGGAATCCTTTATTGCCGAATGGATGGGGTTGGCAGAAAGTGCCCGCCAACAGGTAGAACAGGAACTTGAGGGAGCCAGCGATAAACTCCGTCATCGTGCCTGCGAGCAGCAGGCAATACTGGTTTCACTGAATAACCTGATGTCCTTTTCCTGGGTACGTGAACGCGTAGAGCAGGGAAAACTTTCACTGCACGGTTGGTATTTTGATATCGAGGGTGGAGAGTTATTGGGATACAACCCCAATACAAGTCAGTTCGAGACGCTGTAAAGCCAATTCGCAACTGAGTCGCTTGCTGAACTGGTATTTTCATCTGCTTTCTGTGCTTTATGCAGCGGCTGATCATTCTGCATTATTTCGCTTATTCGAACAGTTAAATTCCCGATCCGCCACCCATTAATTTCTTCCGATGTTAAGCAGGCTCAAAATATATTAGAGCTGTCAGGCCAAAGAATTAGGATTACTTTCCAGTCAATTCTTTATAACGCGCCTTGTCTTTATCGAATCGAGCTTCAATCACAGCCTTTTCGGCGAGGGACTTATCAAGGTTTGCCTGCAGTCGATCCACGCGATTTTGGGCATCCTTAAGGTCATCCTTCAATGCGGCAGGAACCGGCTTGTTTGCCTTGGTAAAACCTTCGGATTCCTTTTGTAATGCCAGCAGATTGTCGTTGGCTGTCTTGAGTTGGGAACTGTTACTGTTAATGCGTGAATTTAGTTGCTGCAAGTTACGTTTTCGTGCAAGGTCGATTTCATCCGAGTTGCTGTACGTGCTGGTAAGGGTCAGGTCGTGGCGCTTTTTTTCGATAGCAGCCTTTTCATCTGCACGCTTTTTGTCTTCTGCTTCCTTCTGTGCTTTTCGTTCTTCAGCAGTAGGCACGTCTATTACCTTTACCGTACGGCCTGACTTGTTCAACTCTTCACGGTCCCGGTCGGCATATTCGGGAGGAATCGTTTCACCATAATGCGTAACGCCATTTTTATCGACCCATTTGTACAATTTTGCCGAGGCGGGCAGACTGAACGTGAGACCGACAAGCAGTGCGATCATCACACTTGAGTGATAACCTTTCATCAAGTTGCTCAATGATGAAGCCCTGAATGGTTTGCCATAACCAAAGCTATAGTCGTCGCGATTCGAATCACTGGTGTGTGCGTTTCTGTCTTTGCCGGCATTTTGATCAGTCAATTTTTTACCCCGTATTTGTCACGATATGATTGCGTGGCATGCAGATTTTGCACCAATTCTGCTTCCTCCTGCAAATATCCCAGCAGGTCATCCAAAGTGGCGATGGATATCACTGGAATGCCAAAGTTGTTTTGTACCTCCTGGACAGCGGATAAATCCCCCTGCCCTCGTTCCATGCGATCCAGCGCGATCACTACGCCACAAGGTTCGGCGCCTGCATCACGAATCAACTCGATGGATTCACGTACCGAGGTGCCTGCAGAGATCACGTCATCTATGATCAAGACTCGGCCTTGGAGTTTCGCACCGACCGTCAAGCCACCCTCACCGTGATCCTTGGCCTCCTTGCGATTGTAGCAATAAGGAACGTTGCGACCCTGCTCAGCCAGTGCAATCGCCGTACCTGCAGCCAACGGGATGCCTTTGTAAGCTGGACCGAACAGCATATCGAAGGCTAACTCCGAAGTCAGGATGGTTTGGGCGTAAAACTGCGAAAGACTTCTTAAAGAGGCGCCATCATTGAATAATCCAGCGTTGAAAAAGTAGGGTGATACACGCCCTGCCTTGGTCTTGAACTCACCGAAACATAACACCTTCTGCTGCACTGAAAATCGGATGAAATCCTGTCTGAAATTGAACATAACTAAAAGCTGTAGGATGGGATGGTGGCAGTCATTATAATGGTGTGTTCGATAACTCAGTCATTTTTCATGCGCATCATTACAGTTAATCTTAACGGCATCCGTTCTGCCGCAGCCAAAGGATTTTATGAATGGCTTGCGGGCCAGGATGCAGATATCGTATGCATGCAGGAACTCAAGGCGCAGGAGGCAGATATTACCGCGCAAATGATCGCGCCTTCTGGCTATCACGGCTATTTTCATTATGCAGAAAAAAAGGGATACAGCGGCGTAGGTCTCTATTGCAGAATTCAACCGCGGCAGGTTGTAGCTGGACTGGGTATTGCAGAATTTGACAGCGAGGGTCGCTATTTGTGTGCAGATTTCTCAAATTTTAGCGTGGTATCGCTATACCTTCCTTCAGGTTCCAGCGGAGAAGATCGCCAGGCAATGAAATTCAAGTTCATGTCGGCCTTTTTGCCACATTTGCGCGAGTTGCGAGCGAGCGGACGAGAGGTGATCATCTGCGGCGACTGGAACATAGCGCACCAGGAGATAGACCTGAAAAATTGGCGTGGCAACAAAAAGAATTCCGGCTTCCTACCTGAAGAGCGTGCCTGGCTCACTGAGATATTTAACGAAGTCGGCTTCGTTGATGTCTTCCGCAAGTTATATCCAAGCCAGCAGGCCTATACCTGGTGGTCGAATCGAGGTCAGGCATGGGCAAAGGATGTCGGTTGGCGCATTGATTATCAGATAGCTACGCCCGGCATTGCGGAAATGGCTCAATCAGCAAGCATCTACAAGGCGCAGCGGTTTTCCGATCATGCACCTTTGACTGTGGATTATCGTGACAGTAGTTCATGAAATAAGCGCATGGCTAGACGTTCCATCACATGCTTGTATACGTTAGGCGATTCAACTCTGTTCCCAGGGTAGTCCTGCCATCCGCCATCCGCCGATGCTATTTCGGTGCTTGTTATCGCTCAGGTTACCTTCGAAACCTTCCAGTATGTTATAGCAGTCGGCGAAGCCGGCATTCGTGGCGGCAATGGCGGCGTGGTGAGAGCGTCCCCCACTGCGACAGATGAAAAGTATCAATGACTCCTTATCAACTTGTTGTTCAAGCTGAGCAATAAAATACGGGTTGAGTTTCATGCCCGGGTAAGATGCCCATTCGATATTTACACTGTTTGCCACGCG
>JAHEDW010000035.1 GCA_024641025.1 Gallionella sp. | reverse complement strand
GGGGGAGGAAACATCTTATCAGAAGCAACGATGACGCAGTTTGTGGCCTTTACCACCGGAACATATACCTCAGGCAATGGTAGGCCCATCATCGGGCCGCCCATAATGTAGCCATTACTGTCCGGCAGTGCTTCGCACAGTCCAATCAGTTCATTGATTGGAGTACCAATCAGTGCCTCGAAATTGCGTGCTCGCTGGACATTGCCGGTGATGGTTACAATGCGTGAAAGCAATGGTTCTGCATGCGCAAGGGCACGGTAGACACTATAAGCTGTGGCAACATTGAAACATTGAACGCCGATGTCGGGGGGTAAGGTTCCTGAAGGTACTTCGAGCCCGGTAAGTACGAATATCAATTGCTTCGCTCCACCACCGGGGTAAATTGTTGGTATAGCAACAACTTCAAACGGCATACCGCTTTTCTCAACCGCCTGTTGCATCGCAATAATTGCTTCCGGCTTATTGTCCTCAATGCCGATGAGCACTTCCGAAGCGTCTATCATGTAGCGAAGCATTTCAGCACCCGCTACGATATCTGATGCGCGTTCGCGCATGAGCATTTCATCGCAAGTGATATATGGCTCGCATTCTGCGCCATTTAGGATCAGCGTGTTGACCTTATGCTTGCCGATGTGCAATTTGATGTCACTAGGAAAGGTCGCGCCGCCTAAGCCTACCACTCCTTTAATGCGTAGTTGTTGCTGCAGTTCTTCTGCTCTTAGTGTGCGGTAATCGACTGCCATGAATTGTTGCCACAGATCCTTGCCATCAGGTATCAGGGTTGCACACAAGTTTGGCAGCCTGGAGGGATGAGCTACAGGATGCATTCCGATGGCAGAAATAGTTCCTGAAGTGGGAGCGTGGACCGCACTCGATATAAAGCCGTCTGGCATACCGATAAGCTGGCCTTTCAGCACCTTTTCTCCGACTTGTACGACCGGCTTGGCAGTTTCGCCGGCATGTTGATGAAATGGAACAATCAGGCTGGACGGCAGTGGCGCAGATTCAATCCCAAGTATTGTGGATTGTTTCTTGTTGCTTGGCGGGTGGATGCCGCCGTGGAAACGATGAAGCGCTCTCATTGTTGCATTGGAGTCAGGGCAAATGAAGGGAATTTCCACTTCCAATTGGTGATTTTTTCCTCGATTTCCAGCATGCTGATGCAATCCACTGGACAGGGAGCGACACACAATTCGCAGCCGGTGCACTCTGCACTGATTACGGTGTGCATTTGCTTGGCAGCGCCGGAAATGGCATCCACCGGGCATGCCTGGATGCACAAAGTGCAACCAATACAGGTGTCTTCGTCGATGATCGCAAGTGATTTGGATTTGGGTGCAGCAGTATCATCGCCAAACGGCTTGAAGTCGACCCCGAGCAGATCAGCCAACTTCTGGATGCCTTCCTCACCACCCGGCGGGCAGCGATTTATTTCAGCCTCGCCCGAGGCGATTGCAGTTGCATAGGGCTTGCAACCTGGAAAACTGCATTGACCACACTGCGTCTGCGGCAGTATGGCGTCAATCTTGTCAACTAGCGGGTTGCCTTCGGTACGGAATTTTATTGCGGCAAAGCCCAGTACTGAACCGAGTACGATGGCCACGGCAGCCATCACAATTAGAGCGCTAAACATTAGAGGGCCCCGAGAAAGTCATTTTGCGGGGCGAGGCTGAAGGAGTCGCCCGAGACGCAGTGTGACATATCAGATTCGTTTGCGATGCGGGTACGCTTACTCGAACTAGTGATACCCACGGCAAAAGGATTCATAGATACTCCCATTATCTGATCAATCCGGAGAACCCCATGAATGCCAGACTCATCAGTCCCGCTGTGACCATTGCAATTGCCGATCCCTTGAATATTACCGGTACATCGGCGCCTTCCATCCGCTCTCGCATACCTGCGAATAGCACCATCACGAGCGTAAATCCAATAGCTCCACCCATGCCGAAGAAAATGGACTCCATGAAATTATGCTTGGCCTGCACATTAAGTAGCGGAATGCCAAGCACCGCACAATTTGTAGTGATCAACGGCAGATAGATGCCCAATACCTGATGCAGGACTGGACTAGTCTTGCGAATCACTGTTTCAGTGAATTGCACTATACCTGCGATTACCACGATGAATGTCAGAGTAGTCAGGTATGAAAGTTCTGGTCCGAGAAGGTATCGATTTATAAGGTAACTCGAGCCGGAAGCCAAGGTAAGAACAAAGGTGGTCGCGGCGCCCATGCCAATTGCAGTCTCCAGTTTCTTGGAGACACCCATAAACGGGCATAACCCGAGAATCTTGATCATCACGATGTTATTTACAAACACAGCGCTGACCAGGATCAGAAGATATTCGGTCATTAGAAAAAGCCTATAAAATCAGCTTGGGATTATCCCCTGATTCATAAGCTGCTTCAACCGCGTTTGCGGTATAAGTATATTACGTCCGGTTTGAATTTCATGCAGTTGCGCTCTTCGGAGGTGTAATGGCTTCGGATTCTGTAAAAATCTCCTTAGCGCGACATGATACTTGATGTTTGCATTCATATGGGATCACCGTTTTCGTCGAGATAGAACTCGTTCAAAGCACGTTCAACCTCCGCCATGTGCGTAAGCACCGGTCCGCCTCCCATCATGATGCCGATGCCACAGATATCCAGAATCTCATCTAAGGTCACACCGGCATTCTTGCAAGCCCTGACATGTAATGCGATGCAATAATGGCATTGCTGAGTTAGCGCCATACCAAATGCGATACGTTCTTTTTCCTTCTTGTTAAGTGCTCCCGGTTGCATTGCCTCCGTCGTAAAGGCTTGTACCTTGCCCATCAATTTTGGCCTGTATTCGGTCATTAATTGAAGTCCTCGATGGGCGTGCTCCAGTACCTTGCGCTCGCTGTCCGAACCTTTGGTTTTTTTTGGGGTAGTCATGTCATCTCCATCAGGATAATTTATAAATTCCGATACCTCAGTCGGATTGCTGAGGCACATTCTTTGATCAGGGCAGGACCTCGGTAAATCAGGCCGCTGTATATCTGTACAAGAACTGCTCCTGCATTGATTTTCGCTGCAGCATCTTTGCCACTCATGATTCCGCCGACACCGATGATAGGTAGAGCGCCTTGTAGTTCTTCAACAAGCAGGCGGATTACTGCGTTGGATCTTTCACGCACTGGAGCGCCACTCAGTCCGCCTTTTTCAGATCCATGCGGTAGGTTCTCGACGCCCTCTCGCGACAGCGTGGTGTTGGTCGCAATCACGCCGTCAATGCTGTGCTTGATGAGCATGGATGCGATCTGCTTGATCTGTTCAGGGATAAGATCGGGTGCGATTTTCACGGCTATAGGCACATACTTGCCAAATTGCTGGGCTAATTTTTCCTGTTCAGCTTTCAGCTTCGAGAGTAATGCATCAAGTTCATCTCCACCTTGCAACTGCCTAAGATTGGTTGTGTTAGGCGAAGAGATATTGATGGCGACATAACTGGCGTGAGCATAAACTTTGCGCAGGCAGGTCAGATAATCATCAGCTGCTCGTGCTATTGGGGTGAGGGCATTTTTGCCGATGTTGATGCCTAGTACGCCACGATAATTAGCACTTCGGACGTTTGCTATGAGGTTGTCCACACCCTCGTTATTGAATCCCATGCGGTTAATTATCGCGTTGGCCTTGGGAAGACGAAAAAGGCGTGGCTTGGGGTTGCCAGTCTGAGGCAGTGGGGTAATTGTACCTATTTCAATGAATCCAAATCCGAGAGCAGCTAAACCGTCAATGCAATCACCATTCTTGTCCAATCCTGCGGCAAGCCCGACCGGATTAGGAAATGTAATCCCCATTGCTGTGCACGGGTCGTCGGCCGGCTGGGTGACAAGCAGACTGCTCAATCCCAAGTTGTTTAATTTCCTCAGTGTGTCGAGGCTCAGGTGATGAGCGGTTTCTGGATCAAGCGCAAATAAGGCAGGTCGGATTAATGAGAACATGAACGATTTGAGTTTATCTTGTAATTGAACTTTCTGATTTGAGCCAATATCAAGTGAAGGTCAATCCTTCCTGACTACCACTGGAATGGGGAATTTCCTCTTTTGCCTGAACATTGAACCTTTTTGCTTGCCACGCCAACTCTCCGAAATTACATCGCTGAGTTGCAAGCAGAGCAATCCAAATAAAGCATATCCAGATTGAACCATCAGAGGATTTTCGATATTGACCTCAAGAAAGCCGCCATTGATTACATAAACTTCAATAGCAAGGTTGGAGACGATGATTCCTGATATTGCTGCGAATAGCACGCGCGCCCAGTTGCCGCTTTCGAGTCCGTCAAATATCGTGCTTTCGTGCCAGAGCAATTGCAATGCGTTTAGTAAAAGCAATGGCGCGGACCACAGAAGCCAGAATAATTGCACTGGCCATGCTGCTCCGCCTAGAAAACCTACGGCTGCGATGGCAAGCAGGCCTGCAGCAAGTGACTCATTGCCGGGCCTAGGCAAGGCGATGCCGCTTGAAAGATTTTTGATCAAGTTAGGTATCGAGCCTAGCAAGGCGCGTGTGCTGAGTATTGCAGGAACCAATGTCGCGAATAGGGGGGTGTAAAGCAATAGCTGCATGACCGGATTTTCCATTTGCGGAGTCCAACTCGATACGAACAGATTCAGGTAAGTCAGCAGCCAGACCAGCATTGCACCAGCAAATCCCGTCCAATACATATAACTGCGGTGTTCCGTGAATGGTCTATTTCCTGAGAGAAGTTTAGTTATTTGGTTGACGAGCAGAATGTAGCCAGTCAATATCAAAGTAGTAATCAATGCTGCCTGAGGGTTCGCTAGGGATGGAGGCGTATTGGTGGGAAAACCAAGCAGGTTAGAACCACTAAGCCAAAATCCTGCGAGTGGTAATAGCAAAAGCGTAATTGAAAAAATTACCAATCGTGTCTTCATGGTTTTCCAGTTCCGGTTGAGTCCTGCCCGGATTTGTCAACAGCAAGCCATTTGCCATTAATTAAGCCTTGTGCGGGATTGTATTGTGTCTTGTAGGACATTTTTTGGCTGCGGGCAATCCAGTATCCAAGGTAGACAAAGTCCAGTTCGAGTTTGCGGCATAATTCAATTTGCCACAGCACGTTGTAAATACCGAAGCGTGCCTTGGGTAGTTCGGGTTCGTAGAAAGTATATACCGAGGAAAGTCCATCACTGAGCATATCAATGACGCTAACCATGCGTAACACACCCATATCGCGAAATTCCACCAGCAGGGAGTCGACGTGGCTTTGCAGCAGGAAATTCTGGTAAGACTCGTGATCTTCATTGTCCATGCCGCCATCTTTGTGACGTGCATTCTGATAACGTTGATATAGTTCAAAATGCTCTCGATTATCCTGCAGCGGATGTAGGCTTGCTGCAAGATTGGCATGAAGCTTCCATGCGCGTCGCTGTGATCGATTTGCCCTGAATTGTTTTGCAAGTACGCGCAGTGGGACGCAGGCGTTGCAGTTGTCGCAGCGCGGCCTATACGTGTAGGTTCCGCTACGACGAAATCCGTGGCGAACCAATTCGGAATATACCTGTGTGTTGATCAGGAATGCAGGTGAAGCAACCTGAGAACGCGCCCGCAAATCGGGGAGGTAGCTGCACGGATAAGGCGCTGTCAAATAAAAATGCAGAGCTGAGAGCGGGATGTCGTTTAGCAAGCTCATGTATATAGGTCAGTGTCGAATTTCCATTCGTTGATTGGGTTGCAGTGTATCAATTCCTGCAGGCTTGAGATGAATTCATTGCGTGGAATTTCTCTTGCACCAAGAGAAGTGAGATGAGGAGTATGCATCTGGCAATCGATCATGCCAAACTCCCAGCGTTCAAGTTGTCGGGCGAGATGTGCTAAGGCAATCTTCGATGCGTTGCTGACCAGACTAAACATGGATTCTCCGTAGAAAATCCGTCCAATGCTAACGCCATATAGGCCGCCAACGAGTCTATCTTCTAAATACACTTCCACTGAATGCGCATAACCCAAGCGATGCAATGTGCAATAAGCAGCAATCATTTCCTCGCTTATCCATGTGCCTTGTTGTCCTCCCCTGGGTGCTGCGCAAGTGCGTATAACATCCTCGAATGCTGTATCAATGCGAATTTCAAAAATCTTCCTGCGCAAAATTCTTATCAGTGAATGCGAGGCCTTGAACTCTCGCGGAAACAGTACCATTCTGGGATCCGGACTCCACCATAAGATGGGTTCACCAGGATTGAACCATGGGAATATCCCATGACGATAAGCATTGAGTATGCGGCTTATAGACAGATCACCTCCTGCAGCAAGGAGGCCATTAGGAGATCGCAATGCCCGATCCGTGGTCGGGAAGGATACGTTATCTGTTAACAAGGGAATCAATCCAGCTCTCTTTCATCTGTTCATGTGGACAATTAGTGGTTATATTGGTCGCATAAGTCTCTATACATATAGAAGGTAGCCGGGAGAAACAAGATGTTAAGTGGAATATTTAGTAAAAAATCCGACCATCCAATGGCTGACATCAAGTCTGCGCAAGCTTTTCTGGAAGACTTGCCAAAGAATGACGTGCATAAACTACTCATGGAGCTGACCGAGTGGATTGAGTCTGTTTCAGATAATGACGAGATCAAGCTAGATCAGCAGTTTGCAGTTTTGTGCCTGCTTGATGAGGCTGCCCAATCGCACATTCGGAAATTATCTCGGGAGTATTTTACTCCAAACGAGCTGGGGAAATTCCAAGAGAACCGCATGTGGCTGAGTCTTGGCAATCTCTCGCGTCATACTGCCGAGGGCTATCTCAAGATATTCGACCGCTATTGCAGTGCTGAAAAGGGCGGTAATACGATAAAGGCAAAGCTGCCTTTGCTATTGGTTCGCGCGGTAAGTTCTATGGCAGTCCAACTAAAATTCATAAGTGTACGCTATGGATATGTTGATAAGGCCTTATGGACAAATCTTGCGAAAATATTAAGTCACGCCGAACTGCAGGAATGCATGGATACGCCGGTAAATTTGTACCCAAGCTTGATTGGAAATACTTCAGTGAAATATGAAATCGGTCACTTGCTCGGTTGGTTTGGTTGTGGGGTCAATACCTTGAAGCCACTTTATATGCATCTCACAGAACGCTTGGTTGCTCAATACTCTATGGATATCGATATACATCCGATACTAAATGAAAATGACCTGTTTAGTTTTGATTTGAATTGCCCGTCCGCCCCAATGCGAGTGAAAGTGGATGCCAGTACAAGCCCATCTATGCGCTTTGTCAATATGACTGCGATGAAACCAAAGCTTGAGACGCTGATACAAACACTGCGCAAGAAGGTCATTCCTGGAGAATTAACAATGGGTGTGGGTTATAGCCCAGAATTGATGCTTGATGCTGCCAAGTATCTCCTGAATTACATAATTTCCCCACCTATCAGGCGCAGCGTGCGACGAAGTGTCAAAATCAATATGAATGTTGAACAGGGGTTTGCCAATACAATTGATCGGACTAATGCCGGCCTGAACTTCGATCAGAAGAAGCCTTTGCAATGGCAAATTGAGGATATCAGCGCCAATGGGTTTCGCACCGTATTGCCTTCACAGTTAAGCGACGATATTCGCATTGGCAGTTTGCTCGGGGTGCAGCCGACCGGAATGCAAAATTGGGGAGTTGCCGTCGTTCGACGTATGATGCGAGATGAAAAGAACCAATTGCACGTTGGAGCTGAGATGCTCACCAATCAGGTTGCACCGGTAGCCTTGGTGCAAGGGGGTAAAGGAGGCAGTGCCTTCGAGGATGGACAGACCGCCTTGTGGCTCTATGAAAAACCCGGTGAGCTAGAGGGGGGTGCTAGGTTGCTGATGAGGACGGATGCATATGCAAGTGACTGCAGTTTGTTGAGCGAATTCAACGGCGAGGATTATCTGCTCATACCGGTCCAACTTCTGGAAAGATGCTTAGATTGCGACTTAGTGCAATTCCGCCTCATAAAGCAGGAAGGAAGCTCGGGTCATTTTTAGCTGGGTCCGTTCGAGACCTCTATCGGTGTTGGGGCATCCTTGCACAACTGTTTATGCAGCCAGGTTTCGATATCCCTCAATTCTTCTTCGCATACAGAGTGCGGCATGTTGTATTCATGCCACTCAACCTCATAGCCCAGGGAGGTAAGGGTATCTCTTGACGCGACTCCGAGCTCGAATGGGACGATTGGATCACTCCGACCATGCGCCATAAATATTGGTGTACTTCTTGTTCTTGGCAGAGCTTCAGTGTTTTTGCTGGGTGATAACGGGAGATAAGTGGAGAGCGCCAATACACCGGCTACAGGAATGGTCTGGCGCAGCGCAGTGTGCAGCGCGATGGCGCCGCCCTGAGAAAATCCGGCCAGATAGATGTGATCTGGCGTAATGCCATGTGAAACTTCCTGTGCGATCAGTGCTTCGATGTTTGCTTGAGATTCACGTATTCCGACTTCATCTTGTTGCACACCTATGGAAGATCCGGATATGTCATACCATGCGCGCATGATATATCCGCCATTAATTGTGACAGGTCGCTGTGGGGCATGAGGAAATATAAACCTTACCGCGACTGGCAGACTTATTTCCTCGACGATTGGCACAAAGTCCTCTCCATCAGCGCCTAGTCCATGCAGCCAGATGATACTGTGCTGTGGTTGCTTACCTGATTCGAGTGCGATGTGTGGAAGAATAACGTGCATATTATAAATTATTTGGAATCAGGAATTATCACTTTCAGGACCTGAAAAATTTCGCGAAACCCCTTAGGAGCTTTTCCGGAATCAATTTCCCTTCTTGCGTTGCGTATAAGTGTTCGCAAGTGTTGGGCATCGATTTTTGGGTGTGATGCAAGCAGTTCGGTTAATGCACCGTCGCTTTCAAGCAAGCGATCACGCCATCGTTCGATTTGGTGTAGATGGGCGAGGTGCTGATTAGAGGTGCCTTTCCATGCATCAAGCTTAGCCAGAATGGGGCCAGTGTCGACCTCGCGCATTAGTTTGCCGATGTATTGTATCTGGCGCCGCTGTGCGCCGAACTTGTTGATATGTTTCATCTCGTGGATCGCATCACGTAGATTTTCGGGCAGGTCGAGTTGGGCAAGCTGATCTTTACCGAGTTCTGTTAGCTCCACCCCGAGGTCACGGAGTTCATGCATCTGCTTCTTGATTCTGGTCTTGCTTGGAGGTAGTTCTTCCTCGTTGTCAATGGCAGATGCATGGTTGCGAAGCCCGCGCCCTTTACGGGCAAGGCTATCTGAATTGTTTGCCGGACGTAGGGTTGCGGCGCGTTCTTCATCCTGAGTCTTGGCGTCATCATTTTCGTGGGCGGCATCTTTCAGTTGAATATGCAACGGCTCGCCATGTGCGGGACCTTTATTTTGGGAATTCATGGCAGTTAACGTTTCTGTTCTTAAAGTGATTGAGCGATGCTGCTATGATACCGTCTTTCATCATTGAATCGCTTTAGTTATGAGTGTACTCGTATCGAATGACCCCCATCCTGTTGTTAGTGCTCAAGGCAGATTTTCCCACTCATCTGCGGAGTTGCGTGAAATAGCGCAAGACATGTTGGTTTATGCAAAGCAGCGAGGTGCATCTGCTGCGTCCGTAGAAGTGTCGGAAGGCTTTGGTCAAGGCGTCACTGTCCGCCACGGCGAAATTGAGACCATTGAATACAATCGTGATAAGGGGCTGGGCATTACAGCCTATATCGGCCGTCAAAGGGGGAATGCCAGCACTTCTGACTTTGCGCCCAAAGCGGTTCACGACACTGTGGATGCGGCCCTCTCGATTGCGCGCTATACCGCCAGCGATGACTGTTCCGGCCTTCCAGATGCCGACATGCTGGCCCGGGATGTTCCTGATCTGGATCTGTATCATCCATGGAATTTGCCAGTTGATGATGCTATAGCGCTGGCAGTGGAATGCGAACAGTCCGCATTTGATGCCGACCATCGCATTAGCAATTCTGAAGGCGCCACAGTGAATGTACACGAAATGCAGTTCGTGCATGCAAACAGTCTTGGTTTTGTCGGAGGCTATCCGAATTCTCGTCATAGTGTCAGTTGTGCTGTGATTGCCGGTAAGGATGATGCAATGGAACGGGATTACTGGTACAGCGTTGCCCGTGACGCAAGGGATATTATCGATGTTCGCCAAATTGGACGTATTGCTGCAGAAAGGGCAGTGCGACGACTGCATGCCCGACAGCTCGATACCATGCAGATCCCTGTGTTATTCGAGGCGCCGGTCGCATCCAGTCTCCTGGGGCATTTCGCTGCAGCTGTGAGCGGCAGTAATTTGTACCGAAAATCGTCGTTTCTGCTTGACCAAATTGACAAGACAATTTTTGCGCCGCATATTCATATCGATGATGTACCGGACATTAGAAAAGGACTTGGCTCAAGCCCTTTTGATGATGAAGGTGTGAGGGTTCAGCGCCGTACAATTGTCGAAGATGGTGTGCTGCGTGGATATTTTCTCGGAAGTTATTCGGCACGCAAAATGGGTATGCACACTACCGGTAACGCTGGTGGCAACCATAACCTGATTCTGAAATCATCATGCAAACCCCAAGCACTTGATTGTTACGGGCTTCTGAAACTGATGGATAGAGGATTACTTGTTACTGAATTGCTGGGGCATGGCATCAATCCTGTGACAGGAGATTACTCACGCGGCGCGGCCGGGTTCTGGGTGGAGAACGGTGAGATACAATATCCTGTGAATGAAATAACTATTGCGGGCAATTTGAAAGAAATGTTTCGCAACATCATTGCGGTGGGCAAAGATGTATTGGTTCAGGGTTCTCGCCAGTCTGGTTCCATACTGGTCGAAGGAATGACGGTAGCAGGGCGATAGGGATTGGGATGTAAAGTTATGCGCCATCATGTAATGGCAACTCTTCTGGGGGTGATGCATCGGGAACTCTTCCTGTATCGTTCCATAAATGTTGCTTTCAATTGTCATGCCATCAAAGTAATTTATAACCTATTGAATAAAATATAGATATTGCAATCCTGGGTACAGGTCGCTCCACTCAGGATAGAAGGAGCTATCGAAACCTGTATTTCCGGCCTAGCCCACCTACATGGTAGAATTCAAGTCTTTCCCGCTCTCAATATTTCAGGAATTACCACCATGTTCTCCAGAAAAAATACCATTTCCCAGGTCGACCCTGAATTATGGGTTGCTATCCAGAAAGAAAACAATCGCCAGGAAGATCACATCGAGCTGATCGCCTCTGAAAATTACACGAGTCCGGCGGTGATGGAGGCACAAGGCAGTCAACTTACCAACAAATATGCAGAAGGATATCCGGGAAAGCGGTATTACGGTGGTTGCGAGTTTGTCGATGTGGCAGAACAGCTAGCAATCGATCGTGTGAAGGATCTATTTGGTGCTGAGTATGCCAACGTGCAGCCGAACTCGGGATCACAGGCAAACCAAGCAGTTTACATGTCGGTACTCAAGCCCGGCGATACCATCTTGGGTATGTCGTTGGCACACGGTGGCCATCTGACTCACGGAGCATCTGTAAATGCCAGTGGAAAACTCTACAACGCGATCCAATACGGGCTAAACGAAAAAGAAGAGATTGATTACGATCAGGTACAGGCGCTTGCAATAGCTCACAAACCAAAAATGATCGTTGCGGGCGCATCCGCTTATGCGCTTGTGATTGACTGGAAACGCTTTCGTGCAATTGCAGACAGTGTTGGTGCATACCTGTTCGTGGACATGGCGCATTACGCAGGTCTGGTGGCGGCCGGGGTGTATCCGAATCCGGTCGGTATTGCTGATTTCGTTACTAGCACCACTCACAAGACACTACGCGGGCCTCGTGGCGGTATCATTTTGGCCAAGGCGGAATTCGAGAAGGTGTTGAATTCTGCGATCTTCCCTGGGATTCAAGGCGGTCCCTTGATGCATGTAATAGCGGCTAAGGCGGTGGCTTTTAAGGAGGCGGCTAGCAAGGAATTCAAGGCTTATCAGATGCAGGTGGTGGACAATGCCAGAGTTATGGCCAAAGTCCTACAGGAGTGCGGCCTGAGAATTGTGTCTGGCCGTACTGACAGCCATATGTTTCTGGTTGACTTGCAGGCCAAGCAAATTACTGGGAAGGACGCTGAAGCAGTGCTTGGTAGAGCGCATATAACTGTTAACAAGAACGCTATTCCAAATGATCCACAAAAACCCTTTGTTACCAGCGGCATCCGTATTGGAAGTCCTGCGATGACTACTCGCGGCTTCAAGGAGCTTGAAGCTGAGAAGCTGGCGCATTTGATTGCAGATGTACTTGACGCGCCGAATGATGATTCAGTTATTGTGCGCGTCTCTGTTGAAGTGAAAAATTTGTGTTCCAAATTTCCTGTCTACAGTGAGTAGTCGTTTGCTTCAAACGACTAAAGTTTTGAAATTATGAAATGCCCATTCTGCAAAGGCGATATCACTCAAGTTGTTGATACTCGAGAAAGTGATGAAGGTGACCATGTTCGACGTCGCCGTCGTTGTCTGACTTGTGACAAGCGATTTACTACCTATGAGATAGTAGAGTTACGCATGCCGCAAGTTGTAAAGCAGAACGGCATGCGAAGCGAATTCGATGAGGCAAAGCTTCGTACTAGTTTTAACCGTGCACTTCACAAGCGTCCCGTACCCACTGAGCTTGTGGATACAGCAATTGACCAGGTCATACAAAAAATCTTTGCGCTGGGAGAGCGCGAGATCGGTTCCAGGCAGATTGGTGAGATGGTGATGAAAGAACTGTTGAAATTGGATAAGGTTGCCTATATCCGCTTTGCATCGGTATATAAAAGTTTTCAGGATGTGGGTGATTTCACGGAAGCAATAGAGGCAGTGCGTAAGTCGCCTGCACGCCGCACCCGACAGAAGCCATAGCCATGTTAAGTTCAGAGGATAGTCATTGGATGGCTCAGGCGCTGCGCCTGGCAGAAATGGGCTTGTATAGCACAAGCCCAAATCCGCGCGTTGGTTGTGTGCTGGTGGCTGATGGAAGGATTATCGGTAGTGGCTGGCATAGGCAAGCCGGAGAAGCTCATGCCGAGGTTTACGCTTTGAGAGAAGCAGGAGATGCAGCCCGTGGCTCTACGGCATACGTAACTATGGAGCCTTGTAGTCATCACGGCCGCACGCCACCCTGTGCAGATGCGCTGATATCAGCAGGTGTCGCGAGGGTGGTTACAGCAGCTGCCGATCCTAATCCCCTTGTTGCCGGATCTGGAAATAGCAAGTTGCGTGCTGCAGGATTACAAGTTGATACGGGCTTAATGGAAGCAGTAGCGCATGAACTGAACATCGGATTTTATTCGCGAATGAACCGTGGTACTCCCTGGTTGCGCAGTAAAATAGGCTTGAGCCTTGATGGTCGCACCGCCTTGGCCAACGGGGTCAGCAAATGGATCACCGGAGAGGCTGCGAGACAAGATGTTCAGCGCTGGCGGGCACGTTCCTGTGCTGTGCTTACTGGTATCGGTACAGTGCTTGCAGATGATGCACGCCTGAATGTTCGTGAGCCTCGAGGAGCTCGTCAGCCATTGAGGGTGGTGCTGGATAGCAATCTTCAAATTTCTGTGACTGCGCGCATATTTCTCAGTGTCAAGAACAGCAATGTGCTGGTCTATACTGCGTCGCGTGACAACAAGAAAATCTCACTACTGAATAATGCCGGAGCTTCAGTTTCTATATTGCCAGATGGAAATGGCAGGATTGACTTGGCCGGTGTGATGCGCGATCTCGCTAAGCGAGGTTGCAATGAAGTATTGGTCGAGGCAGGTAGCACTTTGAACGGCGCCTTGCTCCGAGCAGGATTAACAGATGAGTTGCTGCTGTATATTGCCCCACAGTTACTGGGTGATTTGGGACGGGGAATGTTTAAACTGGGAGAGCTGGGTAGTTTGGATCAACGCGTGAATCTTAAGTGGCAGGACATTCGACAAGTCGGTACTGATCTTCGCATTATGGCAAGAGTAGAAAATGTTTAGTGGAATCATTTCGGATGTCGGACGGATAGTCGAATCGGTTGACCGTAATGGTGGACTGCGCCTGACAATCTCTGCCGTTACTTTGGATCTGGAGGATGTGCAGATCGGAGACAGCATTGCGGTGAATGGGATATGCTTGACGGTGATCGAGCGTTCAGTCGACAGATTCACACTAGACGTGTCGCGTGAAACGCTTGATTGCACTGTCGGATTGGATGATCCTGGACAGATGGTAAATCTGGAGAAGGCGTTGCGTCTGGCAGACCGACTCGGGGGGCATCTTGTTAGTGGCCATGTCGATGGCATTGGACTGGTCGAGACATTTACTAATCTTGGGGAAAGTTGGAAGTTAACGGTGCAAGTGCCACAGGCGCTGGCAAAATATATTGCTCACAAAGGTTCGGTAGCCATTAACGGCGTTAGTCTGACCGTCAACCAGGTTAGCGGCACAAAATTTAGCGTCAACCTGATCCCGCACACGTTGGCTCAGACTAATCTAAAAAGTTTACAAGCTGGCAACCGTGTAAATATCGAAGTGGACTTGATTGCGCGTTATTTGGAACGAATGATGCAAGCTGAGAAAGAACAAAGCAAATGACAGGAATTTCACCGGTTCAGGAAATCATCGCAGAAATTCGTGCCGGACGCATGGTCGTGCTAGTTGATGAGGAAGATCGCGAGAATGAGGGCGATCTGGTTTTTGCCGCAGAATTTGTCACGCCTGAAAAGATCAATTTCATGGCAAAGCATGGGCGGGGGTTGATCTGTCTGACTTTGACAGAGGTACATTGCAGGCAAATTGAACTGCCGTTGATGGTTCGTGAAAATGGATTGCCGCTGGCCACCAACTTCACAATGTCTATCGAGGCCGCAAGCGGAGTAACTACCGGAATTTCGGCAGCAGATCGCGCGCATACAGTGCAGGTCGCCGCCAATAAGAATGCAAAGCCGAATGACATTGTTCAGCCTGGACATATCTTCCCGCTGCGTGCACAGAATGGTGGTGTGCTGGTGCGTGCGGGGCATACCGAAGCAGGTTGTGATCTGGCTGAGCTGGCTGGTCTTACCCCTGCTTCCGTGATTTGCGAGATACTCAAAGATGATGGTGAAATGGCAAGATTGCCGGACTTGATAGAATTCTCACAACAACATGAACTTAAGATCGGCACGATTGCTGATCTTATCGAGTATCGTTGTCATAATGAAAAACTAGTCGAGCGAGTAAGTCGTCGCAAAGTGCAGACCGCTTATGGAGAATTCGATCTTGTGACCTATGTGGACAAAACAACACAGCGTACTCATTTAGCCTTGGTTAAGGGCAAAATAAGTGCAGATGCAGAAACCCTAGTGAGGGTGCATGAGCCGCTGTCGGTGATGGACTTTCTTGAGCAGACCGACCATGCGCATTCGATCAGCGTGAATCAGGCTTTGGAGAGGATTTGGCAGGCTGATTCTGGTGTACTCGTTTTGTTGCATCGTGGTGAGACTTCCTTGGATCTTCGTTCTCGTGCGACACTGGACGCAGGAAGCCAAAGGACTGCACAGTGGGACCCGCGCAGCTATGGTATCGGTGCGCAGATTTTGCGCGATCTTGATGTGGGAAAGATGCGTTTGTTGGCAACACCACACAAGATGCCGAGCATGGTTGGTTTTGGTTTGGAGGTGGTTGGCTACGCCAGTCACGAACAACAAGGTGATTAACCGATGAAAGAGCTGGAAAAAAATCTCGATGGCAGAGGTATTCGTATTGGTATCGTTCAAAGTCGTTTCAACCCAGAAGTATGCGATGGTTTGCTGGAGGCGTGTCGTGCGCAATTGCTGCAGAATGGAGTTTCAGAATCTGACATTACACTAGCAACTGTGCCAGGCGCTCTTGAAGTTCCGCTAGTGTTGCTTCATATGGCGGAGAGCGAAAAGTTCGACGCGTTGATTGCACTTGGGGCGGTTATACGGGGAGACACCTATCATTTTGAAATTGTGGCAAATGAATCTGCTCGATGCGTCAACGAGGTTCAGCTGTCATGTGGTGTGCCTATAGCCAATGCAATACTTACCACAGATAATGATGCACAGGCAATCGATCGTATGCTTGTTAAAGGAAGCGAGGCAGCACTGGTCGCGATCGAGATGGCGAATCTTTTGCGAGTGTTGGGATGATTAACATTCCTGTTGCGAAAATGGCAACCAAAGCTTCGCAAAAAACTCCACGTCATCGTTCCCGTGAACTCGCAATGCAGGGTATTTATCAGTGGAGAGTGACGGGAGGAGATGAAGCGATTATCGAAAAGCAAATTCATGCTGAAAAGAACCTCGGACGCTACGACAAAGAATTGTTTTCCCGATTGCTACGAGGGGCGTTATCCCAACATGCAAATATCGAGGCATTGATTGCACCACACTTGGACCGGCCGCTGAGTGAACTCAGTCCGGTAGAATTTGCAGTGTTGCTACTTGGGACGTTTGAGTTGTCCCAACAACCGGAAGTACCTTACAGGGTAGTCATCAACGAGGCAGTGGAACTCGCTAAAACTTTTGGCGGGACAGATGGGCACAAGTATGTCAACGGTGTCCTCGATAAGTTGGCCGCGCAACTACGTGAAAACGAGTTTGCTGGACATGAGAGCGTATGATCAGGATGGTTCCGGATGACGGAATTTGATCTGATCCGCCGTTATTTCACCCGTGCCACACCGAATGCAATGCTTGGCATTGGAGATGATTCAGCGTTGTTGCAGGTAGCCCGTGGTAATGTGTTGGCGGTATCGACCGACATGCTGGTAAGTGGTACACATTTCCTTCCTGGCGCTGACCCTTATATGCTGGGACATAAAACATTGGCTGTGAATCTTTCGGATATGGCAGCAATGGGTGCGACACCGCGTTGGGTGACTCTTGCGATCGCCTTGCCAGATGCAGATGAAGTATGGTTAGAGAGATTTAGTGCAGGCTTTTTTTCACTTGCCGACCAATATGACGTAGAACTGGTGGGGGGCGATACCACGCGCGGGCCCCTCAATTTATGCGTGACGATATTCGGCGAACTGCCGGCACAACAGGCGTTGCTGCGCAAAGGTGCTCAGATTAACGACGATGTCTGGATTTCTGGAAATTTGGGCGATGCCGCATTGGCTTTGGCACACCTCAACAAGAAGTTGTTATTGACTGCTGGGGAGCTTGAGGCCTGTATGCCCGCCTTACTTGAGCCACAGCCACGTGTCTCTTTGGGGATTGCGCTGCGTGGTATTGCTAATAGCGCAATCGATATTTCAGACGGATTGCTTGGCGATTTGGATCATATACTCGATGCTTCTCAAGTGGCTGCAGTAATTGACTTTAGTCTCCTTCCTGTCTCATCGGTATTGAGTAGGCATATTCAACAACCGCTGGGAAGGCAATGTGTCCTGTCCGGCGGTGATGATTATGAATTGTGTTTTACCGCGCCCGTTATACGTCGCGCCGATGTATCGGATATAAGCACCCGTTTAGGATTGCCCCTAACCCGCATTGGAATGATTGTTGCCGGGCGCGGTTGTATTGTGAACGATGCAGCTGGTAAGCCACTCAAAGCGGAGGCGAATAGCTATGACCATTTCAGGTGAATCATATGTCGCACCCGGCTGGCGCTTTCTACTCAGTCACCCAGCCCATCTGTTGGCGTTCGGATTTGGTAGTGGATTGGCTGGTAAGGCCCCGGGAACTTTTGGCACACTGGTGGCATTCCCGATGTATTGGTATCTCTCACCGCGTCTGACCGATGCGGTGTTCCTGCTAGTGCTGATTTGGGCATTTGCAATCGGGGTGTGGATATGTGACATTACCGGAAAAGCATTGGGCGTGCCTGACCATGGCGGTATCGTGTGGGATGAGATCGTTGCATTTGTACTTGTGCTGTTCTTCACACCGTCTGGCTGGGAATGGTCACTGTTGGCCTTTGCTTTATTCCGCTTCTTCGATATCGTCAAGCCTCCGCCAATACGTTATTTTGACAGCAACTGGCATGGTGGATTCGGCGTAATGTTCGATGATCTCATCGCGGCAGGATACACTTTGATGTGCCTTGCCTTGATAAAAAGTCTGTTGATCTAAAGGTGCAGAATCTTCTGATTCATAAACAGTGTGGTTAATTCATGGATGCGTCAACTTGAAATTCCAAGTACAGTAAATTTACCTCAGGTTGAAGGCTCACGATGAGGTTTTAAGAAGTGGATGCAACATTGCTATCCGAATATTTCCTGTGGCAGTTTATGTGTCTCTGTTCAATTATTTCAACTTGAATTCGCTATATGAATGTTAAGGCTTAACTTAAAAAATAAGTTGTATGGTGAAAATCAACCAGGATCTCTTTGCCGGTTAATAAGATAGTTATGAATGTTGTTAATAGTTGATAGCTAGTCGCTTTGCGAATTTCTAGTTGGGGTTTTCCTCACACGAATCGAGATTGAGACTAATCAGGAATGATTTCCCACCTTATGCCACTACTGTCGCAAAGTAACACATTTGCATTTGCGTCCCAGTCACCCAGTACCCAGCGTTCGCAAATGTGCCCGTCAAGATGGTGTAAGTGGTGTGCCGGACGGTGGGTGTGGCCGTGTATCAGTCGTGGATAGCCATGTTCGCGCAACAAGGCAGACACGGTATTTGTATTCACATCCATGATGGACATTTGCTTGCGCCGCTTCTCCTGCTCGCTTTCTATGCGCAGCTGCCCGATCTGGGCCTTTCGCTGCGCCAATGGCTGTGCAAGGAACTGTTGCTGCCAAGCTGGATTGCGAACCATGCTGCGAAAGACTTGATATTCTACGTCGTCGGAGCAAAGCATGTCACCGTGGCTAATCAACGTTGGGGTACCGTATAAGTCAAGCATTGTGGGGTCGCTCAACAGCATGGCTTTGCAGGCACGTGCCATTTTTTCCGCCATCAGGAAATCGCGGTTTCCATGCATCAAGTAGATTCTTATATCCTGCTCACTCAGATTGTTAAGAGTGCTTGCGATGGTGCGGTGAAAAGGTTCATCAAGGTCGTCATCCCCCGCCCAGTATTCGAACAAGTCTCCCAAGATGAACAATGCCTCGGTTTCCGGGTCAATATGTGCTGCGAAATTCAGGAACCGATTGCTGCTCAACGGATGTGTTGCGCTCAGGTGCAGGTCTGAGATGAATAAGGTGGAAGGCATCACTGCAACCTATTCCAGGCTCCCCTGGCAAGGGGAGGCGCTGGAATTTGGCTATTCCACAACTTCCGCTTTAGTAATGATGACATCTTCCAGTGGGACGTCCTGAAATCCTCCGCGGTTCCCGGTCTTGACCTTGCGAATTGCATCAACCACATTCATGCCGTCAACTACCTTGCCAAAAACGCAATAGCCATAGCCCTGCGGGTTGGGCGCACTATAATTTAAAAAGCCGTTGTTTTTGACGTTGATGAAGAATTGTGCGGTAGCAGAATGAGGGTCATTCGTTCGCGCCATTGCAACAGTGTAGATGTCATTCTTTAAGCCGTTTGCGGCTTCGTTTTTTATGGGTGCATTGGTTGGCTTTTGTTTCATGTCCGGTTCGAATCCGCCGCCTTGGATCATGAAGCCATCGATGACACGATGGAAGATGGTGTTGGTATAGAAACCACTTTTTACATATTCAAGAAAATTATTGACAGTATTGGGTGCCTTGGTGGCATCCAGTTCCAAGGTGATGGTGCCGTGATTCGTGTGAAGTTTGACCATGGTCTTAGTTCCTTTGTCGAGTGAGTATGAAAGCGGGGAGATGAAAAAAAGCAGTAATGCTAAGATTACAAATATCAGTTTATTCATTTTATGCGGACCCTTCATAGACGATTTGCCAGCGATCATTGATTTTGATCCAGTACTGCCGTTTCTTCATGCGATTGGATAGGTTACTGCTGCTGTAGTCCTGATCAAAGTTGATTACTGCCAGCATTGGTTGTCCAGGATAGGTGAATGCACTTAGATTGGAGATGCCGACCTTGATCCATGATTTCGTACTGTTTACTAGTTTCTTTCTATCTACCCATGACTGGTAATCCATGTTGTCACTGGAGAAATCCTTTGAGTAATGCTCAAGATATGCTTTGGTATCAAGGTTGGCCCAATCTATTCGCCATTGCTCAAACTCCTGGAGCAGCGCATCGCGTTCACGTTCGTTCTGCTCGGAGTTCCAGTCTATCCGATCGGCAATGATGACCGGAGTGATGCCGACCTGGAGATAAGGAGCCAACTTTTCCAAGTCATCATTAGCGAGCACAACGCAACCATTGCTTGCTCTTGGCGGGCGACTATAAGTATTGCTAGGGGTTCCATGCAGCCAGATGCCACTCCCAGTGCGTTTGTTTCTCCTATCCCATTCATTGGGGTAGTCGAGCGGATAAGCACCGCTGCCATACAAGTCTGTGAGTTGGCTGTTGGGTACCTCGGTTTTGACAAAATAAACACCCAAAGGCGTGCGCTGATCTCCTTCAATGACTTTTTCAGCCCCAAGCTTTCCGATGGTAATATAAAAGTCTGTGACATATTGGGGTTTGCCACCCACGTTCTGATATACGAATAAGGTTGCACGTGTTGTATCTACCACCAACGCGAACTTCTGCCTGCCATCAAGTTTCCACAAAAACTTTGGAACTAGGTTGTTGTCGGCCCGGGTTAAGACCCGTTGAAGCCGAATCCGGGCCTCGTCGCGAAGGTCGTCAATCTGATCGCGTGGTGCATTGGGTGCACTGCCGAAATTATCGATAGCGCCTGCACGAGCCATCAGTAGATCACCTTTCACCAGTTGTGCTAGTTTAAAATTCGGATTGACACTTAACAGGGTGTCTACCTCATTGAGAGCAATGTCAAGATGGTTGTTGTTAATAGCTTGAATGCTCTTCACTAACAGCGCTTCGCTGCCATGCACATTCTCTTCGGGCAATTCCGGTGAGGCATGCGCAAAAGTTGCCAGCATGCAGCTCAATATCAGTGATTTAAGTTTTGACCGTAACATGGTTTATCTTGATCGTTCTTCATGAATCAGCCACTTATCGCCAGATTTCACCATCAGTAATGTCTTTTTTCCAGAAGCCTTCAGGTGGCTTGCACGATATGCTTGGTGAAAACTCACTTCGGCATTTCCGGCATCGTTAAAGTTTACTATCACATTTGTGATGCTGACTTTAATGAATTCTGGCGTTGTAACACGCTTTCTTCGAGTCTCGTCCCAGAGAATACGGTTCTCATTGTTCGGTGTCTTGAAATCAGATGCATAAAAAGATAGATAATTTTCAACATCTTGTGATGACCATGCTGCAGCCCATGCATTGACCGTTTCTAAGACTTCCTTTTGCAGCTCAGGAAGGGTAGGTGACGGAATAGATTCGGAACTGACTGAAACTATTTTTTGGGGAGCGGCTAGGTTTACGACAGTACCATTCACCTCTTCGACTGAGGTTGATTGTACTGAAGTTGCGCCAATGGCAACACTATGGTTTGTATTGCTAGATGAATAATTTATGTGGCCACCATTCCTGAACAGTTCCTTAATCATCGTCAATCTTGTTTGCGTTGCTGCGCTGTGGTTATCCAGTTGTAATGCACGGCCATAAGCTTCGCTTGCCATCTTGGCGTAGATGTCGCCGAGATTTTCATAAGCGGTTGCATAACTGGGGTGCGTCTTTAAAGCCATTTCTAGTGCCAATTTTGCTTTTTCATACTCACCCTTGTTGGCGTAGAGTACCGCCAAGTTATTATAGGGTTCTGGCAACTCAGGATGGTCTTCAATTAATGCAGTAAAAACCTTGATGGCATCCTCGGTCCTGTTTTGCTCATTGTAAACCAGGCCTTTGAGAAAGAGAGCATCTGAATCATTCGGCGTGTCGGAAAGATAACTGTTCAAACTTTCAAGTGCCTGACTATACTGACCCTCTTTGTATAGCCTTTTCGTTTCATCTAAATTACTTGCATATGCAATCTGGCTGGAGCACAACAAAATAGCCAGCCACATGATTGGTGACTTTGGAATAGCTGACATACCTGTCAGCATGCTTGCCAGCTGTTCACCAGCGCGAAACTGCGCATGATGAGCAGATAAAGAAGATGGCGGAAAAAATTCATAATGAGTCGTGTATCAATGAGATCGCTTTATGCGCCCATAATTACTAAGATAGCGGCGGATTCTACCAAATAACCCGAGCATTTTCATTGCTTATCTCCAACTGAGTTACAACGCATTTTCGAGTAGAATTCGCCTCATCCAAAATTCTTCGAACTCTATATCGAGTCAAGTGATGAGAAGTGATTCCCAAACGCCCATTTCCAACTTTATTCGCAGCATCATTGATGCTGATCTGGCAAATGGCAAATACGAAAGCATAGTTACACGCTTTCCACCGGAGCCCAACGGCTATTTGCATATTGGACATGCTAAATCAATTTGTCTGAATTTCGGACTCGCTCAGGACTACAAGGGGCGGTGCAATCTCCGCTTCGATGACACCAACCCCGAAAGGGAAAATGAGGAGTTTGCGAAGTCCATTAGGGACGATGTATGCTGGTTGGGATTCCAATGGGATGGAGAAGTCCGCTGGGCATCTGATTATTTCGAGAATTTGTATCAATACGCCGTTGAACTAATAAATAAGGGTTTGGCCTACGTTGATGACCTTACTCCTGAGCAGATGCGTGAGTATCGCGGCACACTGACACAGGCAGGAAGAAATAGCCCATATCGCGAACGATCTGTCACTGAAAATATTGATTTGTTCGGGCGGATGCGAGCGGGTGAGTTTGCTGATGGTAGCCGTGTATTACGAGCCAAGATAGATATGTCATCCCCAAATATAAATCTTCGTGATCCTGCCATCTATCGTATCCGACGTGCGCATCATATTCGCACTGGGGATGCGTGGTGTATCTATCCGATGTATGACTACACGCATTGCATATCTGATGCCCTGGAAGGGATCACGCACTCGCTGTGTACACTGGAATTTGAGGATCACCGACCACTGTATGACTGGGTACTCGACAATATCACTATCCCGTGCCACCCACGTCAGTATGAATTTTCGCGTCTAGAGTTGCATTACACCGTAACAAGCAAACGAAAGCTCCTGCAATTAGTAAACGATAAACATGTAAACGGCTGGGACGACCCTCGGATGCCGACTATCAGTGGCATGCGTAGACGCGGTTTTACGCCTGAGGGCATTCGTGAATTTGCCAAGAGGATAGGTGTGTCAAAAAGCGAGAATATTGTGGATATGGCAGTGTTGGAAAGCGCGATTCGCGACGACCTTGAAGATAAGGTTGCACGTGTTATGGCTGTGGTGAATCCACTCAAGGTTATCATCACGAATGCGGAGGGTGCCCAAGCACGCGAAGCGGATTTTCATCCCAATCATCCCGAGTTCGGTAAACGGATTGTGCCTTTCGGTAAAGAAATATATATCGAGAAAGATGATTTTTCAGTGGAACCTCCATCCGGATGGAAACGACTCACAATTGGTGGAGAGGTGCGATTGCGACACAGCTACGTGATGCGCTGCAACGATGTAATCAAGGATGAAAATGGCGAAATCATCGAATTGAGCTGCAGTATCGATCATGACACGCTGGGAAAGAACCCAGTCGGTCGCAAGGTGAAAGGTGTGATCCATTGGCTGGCATGCGTGAATGCGATACCTGTGGAGATACGTTTGTATGACCGTTTGTTTACCGTACCGGAACCGGATGCAGATAAGGAGGTTGATTTCTGCACCTATCTAAACCCGACTTCGCTCACGACGATCCAGGGATGGATCGAGTCCTGTGCCAATGACGCATTGCCTGAAACTCGATTCCAGTTCGAAC
>JAHEDW010000034.1 GCA_024641025.1 Gallionella sp. | reverse complement strand
CTTGTATGCGCAATAAAATCCAGGGTAGCCGATGCTGCTACGGTCACATCATCCGCGCTAGCTGCCGCGAATACTGGAATCTCAACATTATACTGATGCAGTAGTTTACTTACCTTATTAGTCAGAGCATATATCTGCTCAACAGCATTGATTGGAAATGACTCATACTTGTATATGTCATTATCAGGTTTCAATTCCAGCCATTTTCCTGAAGGAATCAACCAGCTATATATTCTGCGGAATCGTGCAAAAGCTGCCCGAGATGAAATCCTTAAGGCTGGAGAGAAAAGGAATAATCCGCACACCCGCTTATCCTGGAGGCTTTGGTATATGCTTAAAGCTCCACCGGCTGAAAATCCGCCAAGATAGACTTCATCAACCTCCTCGGCCAACATTTCAGTTCCATACGCAACTGCTTCTGCCCACTCTTTCCAACTGACATCCAGCAAATCTCCAGGTTGAGTTCCATGGCCCGGCAACAAAATTGCCATTACGCGAAAACCATTCTCTTGGAAGAATGCTCCAAGATGTCTCATGAAATACGGAGAGTCAGACAATCCATGCGTGAGCAACACCCCCCGCCGGAAAAGTTTATTACCCGCACTTGTATTCTCAATAGTAGGTTTCAATTCAAATGGAGCATTCCCATCGACGACTTTATCCACGTTGATTTGATTGTTTCTGGAATGAAATTTCCGCAGCATCTCCCGAGATTGCGCCACATATACAGCAAAGGGTGTTCTTCCCATTTCTACTGTCCCGTTACTGCCTGACGGATAGTGACGAGGCCCAAGCACAGGAGGACGCAACCAATTCTTTAATAATTGCATTACCATATCAAAATAGAGAATTGATGATTGAATGGAAACAACATTGGAATTATGCCGCAGTTTGCCTCAAGTTGGCATCAAACCGATATTTCCATTTCATTGAAATTTGAGCCAATCTGCAATCTTTAGGGCCTTAACTTTAGGCATCATGTTCATTCCTGTATGCTGGTGTAAAAAACGATGAAAGGAAAGAATTATTGTCCGGCTCATCAATTACCCTGCAGGTTATCTACGATAATGCCTTTAAAGTGATTTATTGTGTAACTATAGTTAGTTAAGGTTATAATTATCGATAATCCGAACAAACCAAATATAGAGGATCAGCATGGGCTTTCTGGCCAATAAACGGATTTTAATTACCGGCATGATTAGCACTCGCTCGATTGCTTACGGCATCGCCCAAGCGATGCATCGCGAAGGCGCTCAACTGGCCTTTACTTATCAGGGCGAAAGAGTGCAAGGCCGCTTGCTTGACTTGGTCAAGGAATTTGACAGCGAGCTGGTTTTCCAATGCGACGTCAGCAACGACAATGACATCGATCAATTATTTGTTGATTTAAAGAAGCATTGGGATGGCTTTGACGGTTTTGTTCACGCAATTGGATTTGCTCCCCGGGAGGCATTGGCTGGAGATTTTCTTGATGGTTTCAGTCGTGAGGCATTCCGTATCGCTCACGATGTAAGTGCCTACAGCTTTCCTGCAATGGCCAAAGCTGCGCTACCCATGATGGAAGGGCGCAAAGCATCCCTGCTAACGTTGAGCTATCTCGGTGCAGTGCGCACCATGCCACACTACAATGTTATGGGTATGGCTAAAGCAAGCCTTGAAGCCAGCGTACGATATCTCGCCATGCAATTGGGACGTCAAGGAATTCGCGTAAATGGGATATCTGCTGGACCTATAAAAACCCTTGCTGCGTCAGGTATCGGTGATTTCGGCAAATTACTTAGTTACAATGAAAAGCATGCCCCTCTGAAACGCAATGTCACAATCGAAGAGGTTGGCAACGCTGCCGCATTTTTGTGTAGCGACTTAGCTAGCGGTATCACTGGCGAAATTACTTATGTGGATGGTGGATTCAACACTACAGCATTAGGAACAACAGAGCCCTGACCCACATCAAACGAACAATAAAAACGCCACCTAAAGGTGGCGTTTTTATTGCGATAACTCAAAATCAAGGTTGATCCGGGACGATATCTGCCAATTTGATATTTATGTCTGCGTTCTTTCTTGCATCTGCAAGATAGGCCCGAAACATTTCCTCTCCGGTCATCTGTCGCAATTGCTGCGCATAGCGCAAGCGCTTTTCTTCAGACGTTGAATCACCATCGACGATTGAATCAATACGTGCCAACAAGTAACCCTTCCCAACGACCTCTACACCCACATAGTAAGGAAGTTTTACCGGATTAGCCTGAAATATTGTATTCACTAATATTGGATCCAGACTTCCATGCTTTGCGCGGGTTATGTCCTGTACGGGCCCCCAGGATATCTTTGGACTGTCTTTGCCACTCTGCAATCGAGTCAAAGTTGCTTTGCCCTGCTCAACTGCCATTTTAAAAGCTTGGTCAAGCAGCAGCTTTTGTCGTATCAATCCGCGAACATCAGCAAATTCACTAACAGCAACTGGCTTGTATTCAATTAATCGAGCAGCAACCAGCACATTTGGTGCCACCTCGATTGCTGCAGTATTACGCTTGTTCTTAAGAACCTCATCGTTGAAAATTGCCTGCAACATTTTAGCTGTCCAAGGTTCGCCTGCCTCAACACCGTTGACGATCCATCCGCTCCGCTCGATACCTCCGCCAACCAGATCAGCTGCTGGCTTCAAAGTATCACTTTGCTCATAAACAGTATTGCTGAATTTCTCCGCCAGTTCGGCAAATTTTCCTGCAGCCTTTTGTTCACGCAATTTGCTAAAGATGGTTTCTCTAGCCTCGGCAAACGGAATGGCTTTAGAAGGTTTGATTTCCAACAGTTTGATGATGTGATAGCCAAAATCAGACTTTATCAGAGCGCTAATTTCTCCGGATTTAAGTGAAAAGACAGCATCCTCGAAGGGCTTGACCATCATACCTCTGCCAAAGAATCCAAGATCCCCTCCCTCAGCAGCAGATCCAGGATCCTGTGAGTTCTGCTTAGCCAGTTCGGCAAACTTGGCAGGGCTCTGGATAACTTTCTGGAGTATTTGCTCTGCCTTAGCCTTTGCAGCTTCTTGCTCCTCCTGCGAAGCACCAGCTGCTACCGTTATCAAAATATGTGCTGCTCTTCGCTCTTCAGGCGTGCCAAGTTGACTCTGGTGCTCTTCGTAATACTTTCGAATATCTTCATCGCTTACTTCGATATTTTTCAGCAGATCATCCATCGTGAATTTGACATACTCGACTTTTGCCTGTTCCTTGACCTGAAATTCCTGTAGGTTCTGGTTGTAGTATTTCTTTAGATCATCCTCATCAACTTTGGCTTGTTCGGTGAAAGATTGGAAAAGAACCGGTGACACCGTAACAGTGCGCTGTTGTTCGTTCAAATGAATAATGTTCTCCACTGTACTGCTCGGCGAATATCCATTTTGAAGGTAAGCCTCCTCCATCTGCTGCCACATCAGGTCATTACGAAGGTTCTCTTCAAATGCGATGGTCGATCTACCTTGGTTCGCAAGCACAGATTCATAACGCTTCCTGTCGAATTTCCCACTATCTTGAAATGCCTCGACTCCACTAATCACGCTAGCCAACTGCTCATCAGTTACAACCAACCTGAGATCCTTTGCGCTCAACAACATCATTCGCTGAGAAATAAGGTTTTCGAGCACGGAGCGTTTCATTTCAGGACTGTCAAGCAATGCAGGATCAAGGTTTTTCCCAAGTTGCTGGCGCAAACGGTCCTGTTGTTGACTCAACGCATTGCCAAATTCTTGTTGGGTGATTTTTGAACCATTTACACCGGCCACCTCATCTGCCGTGTTGCCAGATCGGTTATACGAATCCACACCCCATAACGCAAATGGCAAGACAATGATTGCAAAGATAATTTGTACGAAGCGCTTGTTGTTGTGAACAAAACCAAACATATAGCTACCACCCGACTAATGATTCAAAAATAAAGGATGAGAAAAAGGCGAACTTGCGTTCGCCTAGATTTGGCGGAGTGGACGGGACTCGAACCCGCGACCCCCGGCGTGACAGGCCGGTATTCTAACCAACTGAACTACCACTCCAGAAAACACTAAGTTGGTGGGTGCTGACGGGATCGAACCGCCGACATTCGCCTTGTAAGGGCGACGCTCTACCAGCTGAGCTAAGCACCCGACAAAGCTGATTAGTTTACAGCATCTTTAAGACCTTTGCCTGCACTAAATTTTGGCACTTTAGCTGCCTTGATCTTGATTGTTGCGCCAGTACGTGGATTGCGGCCGTTACGTGCAGCTCGTTTACCTACCTTGAATGTTCCGAAACCAACCAAACTCACAGTATCGCCTTTTTTCAGCGCTTTTTTGATTGTGTCTACAGTAGCATCTAGTGCGCGTGCAGCAGAAGCCTTGGAAAGTTCGGCAGATTTTGCAATTGCATCAACCAGATCAGATTTATTCACGTATGTCCCCTTTGCGAGTGATTAAAATATTACAAGTGGTAAAAAAAAACAGGGTAGCCCTGCAGCGGCTTTATATCAAGGCTGCAGGGCTTTGGTCAAGCGATTACTGAAAAATTTTTCTCCTTGCATTGCAAAATGCAAACTATTAGGGAATTACCCTTCAGTGTTTCGTCACAATGGAAGGATCTGCCTGCTTGTTATCTCCCGACATGGCAACAACATCAACCTTTTTAACGTGCTCTGCCAAAGGCTCAGGCATGTTTTCGAGTGCCATTTCAAACACTTGGTCTATCCACTTAACCGGATGAATGTCCAGTTTGTTTTTGATATTGTCGGGAATTTCGGCTAAATCTTTGGTATTTTCTTCCGGTATCAACACAACCTTAATTCCGCCCCGTTGCGCTGCCAGAAGCTTCTCTTTCAGGCCACCGATCGGCAACACCTCGCCGCGCAACGTGATTTCACCGGTCATAGCTACATCAGCCCGAACAGGAATACCTGTCAGGGCAGAAACTATTGCAGTGCACATCCCAATCCCTGCACTTGGCCCATCCTTAGGGGTAGCACCTTCCGGTAGATGGATATGCAAATCATTCTTCTGGTAGAAGTCTTCATCTATACCTAGGCGTCTTGCGCGACTTCTCACAACGCTCAAAGCAGCCTGGATAGACTCTTGCATCACCTCACCCAACTTGCCGGTTGTAGTAGTTTTACCCTTGCCCGGTAGTACAGCGGTTTCTATGGTCAGTAGTTCGCCGCCCACTTCTGTCCATGCCAAACCAGTAACTTGACCTACTTGGTTGTTCTTTTCGGCAACCCCATAGGAATAGCGGCGAACACCCAGATATTTGTCGAGATTGCGTGAATTGATCACTACTTTCTTGTCACGCTCCTTCAACGAAAGAGATTTCACCACCTTGCGGCAGATTTTTGAAATTTCACGCTCCAGTCCACGTACGCCTGCTTCGCGAACATAATAACGCACGATGTCTCGTAGTGCCGTGTCAGAAATCTGAATTTCTTCTGGTTTCAAGCCATTGTTTTTAACAGCCTTTGGAACCAAATAGCGCGTGGCGATGTTGATCTTTTCATCTTCCATGTAACTGGAAACATGGATGATTTCCATACGATCAAGCAAAGCATCTGGAATATTCAATGTATTCGCAGTCGCCACGAACATCACGTCAGACAAGTCATACTCAACCTCGACGTAATGATCGACAAATGTGCTGTTCTGTTCGGGATCAAGAACCTCAAGCAATGCTGATGAAGGATCGCCGCGCATATCCATGCCCATCTTGTCTACTTCATCAAGCAGGAACAATGGGTTCTTTACCCCCACTTTGCTCATATTCTGCAATATCTTGCCAGGCATGGAGCCAATGTAGGTGCGTCGATGACCTCGTATCTCAGATTCATCACGAACCCCGCCCAATGACATACGCACAAATTTTCGGTTGGTTGCTCGCGCAATAGACTGGCCCAGCGATGTCTTTCCTACACCGGGCGGACCGACCAAGCAAAGTATCGGTGCTTTGAGCTTATCAACCCGCTGTTGCACCGCAAGATACTCCAATATTCGTTCCTTGACCTTATCCAGGCCGTAATGATCCTCTTCAAGAACTATTCCAGCCTTATTTAGCTCGGCACTTATCTTCGTCCTCTTCTTCCACGGAAGACCAATTAACACATCGATGTAATTGCGCACCACTGTTGCTTCTGCAGACATCGGTGACATCAAGTGAAGCTTTTTAAGCTCGGATTCTGCCTTATTACGTGCTTCTTTAGACATATGCGCAGCTTTGATCTTTTTCTCTAGCTCATCAAAGTCCGTGCCTTCCTCACCTTCACCCAATTCCTTTTGAATCGCCTTGACTTGCTCATTCAGGTAATACTCGCGCTGACTCTTCTCCATCTGGCGCCTTACGCGACCACGGATGCGTTTCTCAACCTGGAGAATATCGATTTCTCCCTCGAGGAGTCCGAGTAAGTGCTCCAAGCGCTTGCGAACGCCAAATATTTCCAGCACCTCCTGTTTTTGCTCCAATTTGAGTGGAAGATGTGCTGCAATGGTATCAGCCAAGCGACCTGCATCATCAATGCTTGCCAAAGAAGTCAAGATTTCCGGGGGAATCTTCTTGTTGAGCTTCACATATTGATCGAATTGAGCGATCAGGACTCGACGCATCGCCTCAGCTTCGCTATCAGTTCCATCTTCTGCCGGAACGATCTGGACTTCGGCATCAAAATGCGTTTTGGCATCAAACACACGCACCACGTTTGCTCGCTGAGTTCCCTCTACCAGAACTTTTACAGTACCGTCAGGTAATTTCAGCATTTGCAGAATATTGGCCATGCTGCCAATGGAATACAGATCGTCTGTACCTGGCTCATCTTTGGCAGCAGACTTTTGTGCAACTAATGCGATACTTTTATCCGATTCCATCGCTGTCTCAAGGGCCTTGATAGATTTTGAGCGCCCGACAAACAAAGGAATAACCATATGTGGGAAAACCACAACATCGCGCAACGGCAATAGTGGATGTAAATCGCTTACAGCAGGAATACTCGGGATATCTTGTTCTAACATGGCAATCACCTATTTGTTGATTGGAGGATTAGATGGGGGCAGCTCGAAAAGATTCAAGCTTCCCATCTGGACAAGATATAAAGAACGGGCGGAATCAGCCTTGATCAGGCCACCTTGTGAGCATCCGCATAAACGACGATGGGCTTGATTTCATCGTTTGAAGCATTAATTTCCAGAACGACCTCGCTGACATTATCCATTGAAGGAAGGTCAAACATCACATCAAGCAGCGCATGCTCGAGTATAGACCTAAGTCCGCGAGCACCTGTCTTGCGTGACAAAGCCTTACGCGCGATGGCCTGTAGAACGCCCTCGCGGAATTCCAAAATGACATTTTCCATAGCAAATAGTTTCTGATATTGCTTGGTAAGTGCATTCTTTGGTTCAGTCAGAATCTGCACCAGTGCATTCTCGTCCAACTCTTCCAGTGTGGCAACTACCGGTAAACGGCCGACAAATTCCGGTATCAACCCGAACTTGATGAGATCCTCAGGTTCTACTTCTCGCAAGATCTCGCCAGTTTTTTGTTTGTCCTTGCTGTTGATAGTTGCACCAAAGCCGATGCTGGCCTTTGAAGATCGGTTGCGAATAATCTTCTCCAACCCGTCGAAAGCTCCGCCACAGATGAACAGGATATTGGTCGTATCCACCTGCAAGAACTCGGTATTCGGATGCTTGCGGCCTCCCTGAGGCGGTATGGAAGCCTTGGTACCCTCGATTAGCTTTAGTAATGCTTGCTGCACCCCCTCACCAGAGACATCACGCGTGATCGATGGGTTATCGGATTTGCGTGAAATTTTATCAATCTCGTCTACATATACGATACCGCGCTGAGCTCGCTCGACATCATAGTCACAAGTTTGTAACAATTTCTGGATAATGTTTTCGACATCCTCACCGACATAACCGGCCTCGGTTAGTGTCGTCGCATCCGCCATTACAAAAGGTACATCAAGCAAGCGTGCCAGAGTTTGGGCGAGCAGTGTCTTACCGGAACCTGTAGGGCCTACCAGCAAGATGTTGCTCTTGGACAACTCCACACCGTCTTTGTCGTCGCTCTTCAGACGCTTGTAGTGGTTGTAAACCGCCACTGACAATATCTTTTTTGCCTGTTCCTGACCAATCACATATTCATCGAGAGCTTGGTGAATCTCCTTAGGCACTGGCAGATCAGCTTTGCCTGACTTCCTGTTTTCATTCTGTATTTCCTCGCGCATGATGTCGTTGCATAAAGTGATGCATTCATCACAAACAAACACCGAAGGTCCCGCGATCAATTTGCGCACTTCGTGCTGACTCTTTCCGCAGAACGAGCAATAAAGCAATTTTTCTCCTGTTTTATTGTCGTCATTCATCGTAAGTAACCCTCCATCAAGATATCAGCATTACGGACACTTCAAATTCGCTTTTCAAGCATCTGGTCTACCAGCCCGTACTTTACGGCTTCCTCGGCACTCAAGAAATTATCGCGATCTGTATCGCGTTCAATTGTTTCTACTGATTGACCAGTGTGTTGTGCCAGTAATTTATTCAATTTCTGCTTCAAATACAAAATCTCACGTGCATGAATTTCGATATCTGAAGCCTGACCTCTAAACCCACCCATCGGCTGATGGATCATTACCCGTGAATTCGGCAAACAAAAGCGTTTGCCCTTTTCGCCAGCTGCCAGCAGGAAAGAACCCATACTTGCTGCCTGCCCAATACAAAGTGTACTTACACTGGGCTTGATGAATTGCATGGTGTCATAAATCGCCATCCCGGCGGTAACAGAACCTCCCGGAGAATTGATATAGAAATGAATGTCCTTGTCAGGATTCTCAGACTCCAAAAACAACATTTGGGCAACGATCAGATTCGCGGTGTGATCATTGACTTCGCCAACCAAAAATACGACTCGCTCCTTTAATAGTCGCGAATAAATATCATATGCACGTTCGCCGCGACCGCTGGTTTCGACAACCATGGGAATCAAACCTATATTCTTCGGCTCCTGATAATGGGACATGCCTGATGTTTGAGGATCTTGAAAATGCGCCATTATCAGTTGCTCTCCATCAGATCGTTGAACTCGATCTCTTTATCAGTCGTCTTGGCACGTGCCATTACCCATTCCACAAGATTCTCTTCCATCACGAGATTTTCGACCTCGACCATTCGCTTTGGATCGGCCGCATACCAGCGGATAATTTGCTCACCTTCATCAAAGCCTTGAGCATAATCCTCAATCATTGCCTTGGTCTGTTCAGGTTTGGCCTGAAGACCAAATTTGTGCACAACTTCAGAAAGAATAATGCCAAGCTTGACGCGTTTTTCGGCACGCTCTCTGAACATTTCAGGGGGAAATGACATATCCTTCATCTTCATTCCACGTGACTCCATCTCCTGCAATGTGCTATTCATCACGGCCTGGATTTCTGAATCAACCAGACCCTTCGGGACGTCAAACTTTGCGACTTTAAGTAAGGCTTCCATTGCGATATCCTTGTTTCGCAATTTCAAGCGGCGAGTGACTTCTCGAGTTAAGTTCTTGTGTAACTCTTCTTGTAACTTACTAACATCGCCACCATTGATGCCTATTGATTTGGCGAATTCAGAATCCACTTCTGGCAATCTGGCAGCCTCTACCTGGTGCAGTTCAACGCTAAATGTCACTTGTTTCCCTGCTACATTTTTACCATGATAGTCATCGGGAAATTTCATCTCGAACTTCTTGGTCTCGTTCGCCTTCATCCCGATGATTGCCGCCTCAAAATCGGGCAACATGCGACCAACGCCGAGCACAACTGAAATACCCTTGCCTTCACCGCCCTCAAATGGCTCACCATCAAGCATACCGGTAAAATCAACAAGCACACGGTCTTCATTTTGCGCTGGACGATCCACCTTTTCAAAGGTAGCACGCTGCTTACGAAGCGTGAGAATCGTGCTTTCTACATCAACTGGTTTCAACTGGTAGACGAGTCGCTCAATCGGCACGACAGATAAGTCGCCCATAACCACATCGGGATAAACCTCAAAAGTAGCGCTGTATTGGACTTCTTCTGCATTCGGATCATCGCTCTTGATATCGAATTGGGGGCTGCCTGCTACCCTCAGGTTGTTGGACAACGCAACTTCCTGAAAGGAGCGTTGCAATGCCTCTTCCAGTGCCTCCTGATGCACTTTTGCTCCATAGTGTTGCTCGATTACCTTTGCAGGGACTTTGCCAGGACGGAACCCGGCAATTTTTGCGTTGCGCGCGATATTTTTCAAGCGAGCGCTGACAACGCCACGAATGGACTGTTGTGGAATTGAGGCGTTAAGACGTCGCTCTAACGCGCTTACGGTTTCTACGCTGATCATGCTGCATTTCCTTGATTGAAGTTGAATCGGCCACTGGTGCGAAAGGAGAGACTCGAACTCTCACGCCTTGCGGCGCTGGAACCTAAATCCAGTGCGTCTACCAATTCCGCCACTTTCGCGCTGATTGTTTCCAGCTTTGGGAGCGATTATATCATCTTCCCGCTTGTTTTATTTCTACCACTCTTCGTCCGAGGATCTTGCCTTGCAGCATTAAAGGGAAAATTTGCGGGAACTCGTTGAATTTAACGATCTGGGTTACTAGAGACAACATCTTGGGGCGTAAGTCGCTTGCAAGGCGCTGCCAGATTTGGCTGCGCAAAGACATTGCAGTAGCTGAAGAGTCAATTCCGATGAGATGAATGCCTCTCAAGATGAAAGGCAGTACAGTGGTATGCAGTTCAATTCCACCTGCATTCCCAAAGCTGGCGATGGTACCGTTTTGTTGCATAGTTCTCGTCAACCACGCCAAAGTCTCCCCCCCCACAGAATCCAAGGCGCCAGCCCATAGCGCTTTCTCGAGCGGACGAGTCCCCATTACCAAATCCTTGCGTGACAGAATCTCATTAGCCCCAATCGACTCTAGATAACCATGCTCAGATTCCTTGCCTGTCATTGCTACGACATGATAACCACGTTGCGAAAGCATCTGGATTCCCAGACTAGATACCCCTCCAGTCGCGCCAGTTACGATCACCTTGCCCTTATCAGGTGAAAATCCGTTCAACTCCATGCGATGGATGGAAAGCGCCGCTGTGAATCCCGCAGTCCCGATACTCATTGCCTCGATTGGCGTCAAGCCTTGAGGTAGTGGAACCACCCAATCAGCGGGAACACGCACGTATTCGGCAAAACCCCCGTCATGAGCCACGCCCATTTCATAACCTGTGACTAATACTGTATCACCCGCCCCGAATCGATTATCAGAAGAGCTTTTCACCACTCCGCAGACGTCAATACCCCCGACGCATGGAAATCGACGAATCACCTTGCCGACACCTGTGGCAGCAAGTGCATCCTTGTAATTCAAACTCGAATAAAGTGCTTCGATTACGACCTCGCCAGGATCGAGATCTTCCATTTTCAATTCGACGAAACGGCCGGTCGATTTCCCACCCTCTTCGAATATTCTGTATGCTGAAAATGAACTCATCTTATAGATCCAGAAGCACCCGCCCAGGATACTCCAGTGCCTCCTTGATAGTGGATAGGAACTGCACTGCCTCGCGACCATCAATGATACGGTGATCATAGGACACAGCAAGATAATTCATCGGGCGGATCACTATCTGCCCGTTCTCTACAACTGCCCTGTCCTTGGTTGCGTGAATTCCAAGTATGGCTGATTGAGGGGGATTTATGATTGGTGTCGAAAGCATTGAACCGAATACCCCCCCGTTAGAAATCGAGAAGGTGCCGCCCGAAAGTTCTTCCATAGTCAACTTGCCAACCTTTGCGCGTGCCCCGAAATCAGCAATCTGCTTCTCTATATCGGCGAACGAAAGTTTGTCTGCGTCGCGGATGATGGGCACGACCAAGCCTCGCTCGCTACCGATTGCAACGCCGATGTCGAAATATCCATGATAGATGATGTCGCTACCATCCACTGATGCATTGACAATTGGGAACTTCTGTAACGCCAGCACTGACGCCTTGACAAAGAAGGATGAGAATCCAAGTTTGATACCATACTTCTTTTCGAACTCATCCTTATATTTATTGCGAAGGTCCATCACTGGCTGCATATTGACTTCGTTGAAAGTGGTCAGTATCGCAGCATTTTGTTGGGATTGGAGCAGACGCTCGGCAATCCGCTGGCGAATTCGCGTCATTGCTACGCGTTGCTCTGGGCGATGTCCAGATGGCGCGATTCCCGGAACCGCCTGGTTAATTTCTCTGTCAGTGGTCTTAACCTGTGATACCTGTTGCATTGCGCTAAGCACATCCTCCTTTGTGACTCGACCGCTGCGGCCGCTGCCCTGAAGACTGCCAGGATCGATATCATTTTCACGTGCGAGCTTGCGCACTGAGGGCGGTACTGCAGATGGAGCCGCTGCCTTCGGTACAGCAGTCGGCGAAGCAACAGCAGAAGTATCAATCTGCGCAATCAACTCTTCGCTTGTGACCTTCTCTCCGTCACCCTTAATGATCTTTGTCAAAATACCACTTTTGACTGCGGGGAGTTCTAGCACCACTTTATCGGTCTCGATATCAATCAGGTTCTCGCCTTCAGTGACAGACTCCCCGACTTTTTTATGCCACGCAATTAGTGTGGCCTCGGACACGGATTCAGACAACTGCGGTACTTTGACTTCAATGATGCTCATGGTGTGCAACTCCGGGATTGGGTTTTTTATCTAAATCGTCGCGGAAAGCTGCTTCGATCACTGCTTTCTGCTGTTCAAGATGGACTGCCAGATAACCAGCAGCGGGTGCTGCCGATGAAGGGCGAAGTGCATAATCAAGGCGCATGCCCTTGCGCATATGACGCAGCAAGTAATGCTGGATTCGATGCCAAGCACCCTGATTGCCAGGTGCCTCCTGGCACCACAATACCTCTGTCGCGTTCGGATACGAGGCGATTTGCGCGGTAAATTCATCGTGCGGAAATGGATAAACCTGCTCGATACGGATGATTGCCATGTCGCCAATACCCTTGGCACGCCTTGCTGTTAGCAGCTCGTAATATATTTTCCCGCTACAGGCGATGATACGGCGCACCTTAGCGTTATCCAGAGTATCTACTTCACTGATCACCGGCTGGAAGCCACCCTGAGTTAATTCTTCAAGCGGCGAGGCAGCATCCTTGCTGCGCAACAAGCTCTTCGGGGTGAACACGATCAACGGCTTGCGATATGGACGAAGCATCTGACGACGCAACAAGTGGAACATCTGCGCCGGTGTCGAAGGGATGCAAACCTGGATATTATAATCTGCACATAATTGCAGGTACCGTTCGATGCGACCTGAGGAATGCTCCGCGCCCTGCCCCTCATATCCATGAGGCAACAACATTACAAGTCCACATAATCTACCCCACTTGACTTCGCCAGAGGCTATGAATTGATCTATAACCACCTGTGCACCGTTGGCAAAATCACCAAACTGCGCTTCCCATAACACCAGTGAACCTGGTTCGGCAGTAGCATATCCATATTCAAATCCAAGCACCGCCTCTTCTGACAATAGAGAGTCGATCCCCACAAAATCCGCCTGTTCCGGTGATAAGTGTTGCAGGGGTGTATACACGCCATCGCTTGTCTCAACCCGATTCTGGTCATGCCATGCAGCGTGACGGTGAAAGAATGTCCCGCGGCGACTGTCCTGTCCGCTAAGGCGCACCGGATAGCCTTCAGTAAGTAACGTGGCGTAAGCAAGGGTCTCAGCCATGCCCCAGTCCAGCGATAATTCGCCTCGTGCCATTGCAGCACGATCATCGACGATTTTCTGAACGCGCGAATGAAGCACCATATGCTCAGGAACGGTGGTTAAAGGAATTGCCAATTGTTGCAAGCGATCCTTTGGAACGAAAGTGTCAACTGGGATTTTCCAGCTTTTCCCCCCTTTGAAAGGTGACCAGTCTGAGATGGTCCGGGTCTTGCTCTTTTCTAGCACTGGTTCAATGGAGTTGCGACCTTCATCCATGGCCTTGCGATAGGTAGAAATCATTTCTTCTGCCTCATCGGCGCGTATCACCCCCTGATCTGCCAATCGTTGCGCATAGAGTGCACGTGTTCCTGGATGCTGCCTAATGAAGTGATACATGAAAGGCTGCGTGACCAAAGGCTCATCTTGTTCGTTATGCCCCAACTTACGGAAGCACACCATATCGATCACTACATCCTTTTTGAATTGCATACGATAATCAAGCGCTATCTCGGTAATCAACAATACCGCTTCCGGGTCATCCGCATTCACGTGAAATATCGGCGCATCGATCATCTTCGCCACATCGGTGCAATGTGTGCTGGAACGGGTGTCTCGGGAGTCGGAAGCAGTAAACCCGATCTGGTTGTTGATGATGATATGCACCGTGCCACCAGTACCATAACCTCGTGTCTGTGACATCGCGAGCGTTTCCATCACCACGCCCTGACCAGCAAACGCCGCATCTCCGTGAATCAGTATTGGAATTACCCTGGAACCGTCAAGATCTTTACGTCGATGTTGTCTCGCACGTACCGAACCCTCCACTACCGGATTGACGATTTCCAGATGAGACGGATTGAAAGCCAAAGCGATATGCAATTCCCCGCCTGGTGTAGCAACGTTCGCTGAAAAACCCTGATGGTACTTTACATCACCTGACGTCAGGTGATCTGCGTGGATACCCTGGAATTCTGCGAACAGCATTCCAGGTTGCTTCCCAAGTATATTAACCAGAACATTCAGACGGCCACGATGCGCCATTCCGATCACGGCTTCCTGAACGCCCTGTTCTCCACTTCGCTGCAACAAGTGGTCAAGCAAAGGGATTAATGTCTCGCCACCTTCCAGGGAAAAGCGTTTTTGACCAACAAATTTGGTGTGCAAATACCGTTCAAGGGTTTCTGCTGCAGTGATCCGTTGAAGTATGCGTCGGCGCTTTGAAGCATCATAATCAGCCTGTCCGCGCGAATTTTCTAACCTATATTGCAACCATCGCTTCGTTGCAACATCGCCGATATACATGTATTCGGCTCCGATGCTCCCACAGTAAGTCTGGCGCAACAACTTGAGGATCTCGCGCAATGTCATGCGCGCCCCACCCACCAAAGAACCAGTATCGAAAGTTGTATCCATATCTGCTTCGACCAGTCCGTAATGTGCAGGGTCAAGTTCGGCAACAACAGGTTTGACGTTGCGTGACAGCGGATCAAGATTGGCGACACGTACGCCCAGGAAGCGATGCGCATTAATTAGCTGCAGCACATAAACCTGCTTGCGTTCCAATTCTGCATCTGACGGCAATAAAGGGCTTGCAGTTACCTTTGGCAAGGCAGCGAAGGTACGCTGAATCTGAGAGTGGATCTGGTCATGTGCGCCGTTTGGCAATGGTGGAAGCGCATCAAAATAGGAACGCCAAGCCTCAGGAACTGAACTTGGATCAACAAGAAATTGTTCGTACAATTCCTCGATGAAAGGCGCATTGGTACCGAACAGCAGCGAGCTATCCTGCATCAATCGCAAAAAATTTGCTGGTTCGTTCAACGTTTATTTACCGGTACATAATCACGTCTAACCGCACCGCGATACAATTGGCGAGGACGGCCGATCTTCTGTTCAGCATCCGCTACCATCTCGATCCATTGTGAAATCCAGCCTATGGTGCGCCCTACTGCAAAGATAACCGTGAACATGTTGGTTGGAATACCCAAAGCACGCAGAACGATGCCTGAATAAAAGTCAACATTAGGATACAGTTTCCGCTCAATGAAATACGGGTCATTAAGCGCAACACGTTCGAGTTCCATCGCAAGCCCAAACAGTTTATTGTTTTCAAGCTTGAGCTCCTTGAGCACTTCGTGACAAGTCTGGCGCATCACTGAGGCACGAGGATCCATGTTCTTGTAGACCCGGTGTCCAAATCCGATCAACCTGTACTTTTTATCCTTCACTCCTTGAACATATTCCTTAACACGGGATACATCACCAATCTCTTCCAGCATGTTCAAGGCTGCTTCATTTGCACCGCCGTGAGCAGGGCCCCACAAAGCAGCTATACCGGAGGCGATACAAGCAAATGGATTTGCTCCGCTGGAGCCTGCCAATCTAACCGTTGAAGTAGAGGCGTTCTGTTCGTGATCAGCATGCAGAATGAAGATGCGCTCCAGCGCATCCACCAGAACAGGATTCGGGATATAGTCCTCTGCAGGCGTGCCGAACATCATGTACATGAAATTTTCGACATAACTGAATTTGTTCTTTGGATACATGAACGGAAAGCCAGTGTTGTATTTGTAAGCCATCGCGGCAATCGTCGGGACCTTGGCGATCAACCGCATTGCAGATATCGCGCGGTGCTCAGGATTATTGATGTCCAGTGAATCGTGATAGAACGCAGACAACGCACCTACCACCCCGACCATCACTGCCATAGGATGAGCATCGCGGCGAAAGCCGTTATAAAACCGTGCCAATTGATCATGAACCATTGTGTGCTCTTTCACCTTGGCGTCAAACTGCTCTTTCTGGGATGCATTTGGCAGTTCACCGTTCAGCAATAAGTAACTAACTTCCAGAAAGTCGGAATTCTCTGCTAGTTGCTCGATAGGATAACCACGGTAGTAAAGCAACCCAGCGTCGCCATCGATGAAGGTGATCTCGGATGAGCAACTGGCCGTGGAGAAAAATGCTGGATCGTAGGTGAATATCCCCAGCTTGTTGATGCCGCGCAAATCAACGACATCAGGTCCCAGTGTTCCGGACAAAATAGGCAACTCTATGTTGCGACCATCATCCAGTGTAAGTGTTGCTATCCGTTTCTTTTCCATGAATCCCCCAGCGTTTACAATTATGCCGCCCTGATCTTTTCCAGCAACGCTTGTTGATCAGCCTGCGTCGCCTCAAGCCTGCCCGCAATCATATCCCATAGCGGATTGTCAGGCATATCAAGCATTTCTTCAAAAGCCTTCCGTTCGGTCGGATCAAGCCCTTGATAACAGGTTTCGATGAATCTTCCCAAGACGATATCCAGCTCCAGCAGCCCGCGCCGAGAGCGCCAGCGCATGCGTTCCAATTCTTTCATACCGAGCGTTTTACCATCAAGTCTTTAATATTTCCGATGGCCTCGGTCGGGTTCAGTTCCTTTGGGCATACATCCACGCAATTCATGATTGTATGGCAGCGGAATAAGCGGTAAGGGTCTTCCAGATCATCCAGTCGCTCAGCTGTTGCCTGATCGCGTGAGTCTGCAATGAAACGGTAGGCCTGCAGTAATCCGGCCGGACCTACAAACTTGTCAGGATTCCACCAGAACGAGGGACAAGAAGTTGTGCAACAACCACACAAGATACATTCATACAAACCGTTTAGGTGCGCTCGTTGTGCTGGAGATTGCAAACGCTCCGTTTCAGGCGGTGGATCATTGTTGACCAAATAGGGTTTGATCGAATGGTATTGCTTAAAGAACTGGGTCATGTCCACAATCAGATCTCGAATCACCGGCAGCCCCGGCAAGGGACGCAATACCACGGGCTCTTTAAGTGAATAAAGCGGCGTGATACATGCAAGTCCGTTGCGGCCGTTGATGTTCATCGCATCCGATCCACATACACCCTCCCTGCAGGACTTTCTGATAGATAAACTATCATCCTGTTCCTTTAGCAACAAGATCGCATCCAGCAACATCTTGTCGCCAGGTTCCACATCCAGATCGTAGTCCCGCATGTAAGGTGCGGCATCAACATCCGGGTTGTAGCGATAGATACTAAATTTCATTACCCGCTCCCATGGTAGAGTGATGTTCGACTTTCAGTTCGTCGCTGGCCTTTGCCAGAAAAATACAACATGCGCTACAGCAAGCAGCACGATAGAAATTATCCTTAAATCGCATATTTTGCTGCGCCCAATCAATAAACCCTTGCCTTGAGCGGGAACGATTCAACTGAAATCGGCTTCAATCGCACCGGTTTGTAATCAAGCCGGTGTCCCTCACGGAAATAAAGACTGTGCTTGAGCCAGTTAACATCATCGCGTTGTTGAAAATCATCCCTGGAATGTGCGCCACGACTTTCCTGTCGAGCATTCGCAGCTATCATTGTTGCCTCGGCAACCTCGATCAGGTTATCCAGTTCCAATGCTTCGATACGAGCAGTGTTAAAAACTTTGCTCTTATCCTTAATTTCTGTGTGTTTTACTCGTTCTGCAATTTGTTTTATCTGATTCACGCCTTCAGCCAGCAACGCCGGAAAACGGAACACGCCGCAGTGTTTTTGCATGGTCCTTCGCATTGCATCGCCGACATCTGCAACACGCTCTCCATCTACCTGGTTCTCAAGTCTTGCCAAACGATCCAAAGGCCGTTCAGCAGCATCGATTGGAAGTGGCTTTGGGTGAGGGTCATTGTGCAGATCCTCGATGATTTGTCTGCCAGCCTCACGGCCAAACACGATCAAGTCAAGCAAGGAATTGCAGCCTAAACGATTTGCGCCATGCACGGACACGCAAGCACATTCGCCCACTGCATACAAACCCCGAACAACTTCATCAGGTCCGGTCTTGTATGGGGCAACCACCTGTCCGTGATAATTAGTCGGTATACCCCCCATCATGTAATGAGCGGTAGGAACTACCGGGATCGGCTTCTTAGCAGGATCTACGTGAGCGAATTTCAGCGCTATCTCACGGATACCCGGCAATCGCTGCCGTATCACTTCATCGCCGAGATGATCCAACTTGAGAAACACATGATCTCCATGCTTCCCGCAACCTCTTCCCTCATTGATCTCTATTGTCATGGCACGCGATACTACGTCTCGACTCGCGAGATCCTTTGCATTCGGAGCGTACTTCGGCATAAAGCGTTCGCCATCCTTGTTTACAAGATAGCCACCTTCTCCACGCACCCCTTCAGTGATCAGCACACCTGCTCCATAAACTCCGGTTGGGTGGAACTGGAAAAATTCCATGTCCTCCAGTGGAAGTCCTGCGCGAGCTACCATTCCGAGTCCATCCCCGGTATTTATGTATGCATTGGTACTGGATTGAAATATTCTTCCAGCACCGCCTGTTGCAAAAAGCGTGGCACGTGCCTGAAACATCATCATCTCGCCAGTCTCAATTTCAAGCGCGGTAACACCAAGCACATCACCATCCTCATCTCGAATCAGATCCAGTGCCATCCACTCGATGAAAAAATGTGTATTGGCTTTAACATTCTGCTGATATAAGGTGTGCAGCAAGGCATGTCCGGTGCGGTCTGCCGCAGCACAAGCACGATCTACAGGCGTCTTGCCATATTCCTGCATGTGACCGCCGAACGGACGCTGGTATATCTTGCCGCTGTCAAGGCGATCAAAGGGCATTCCGAAATGCTCCAGTTCATAAACAACTTCTGAAGAAGCACGGCACATGAATTCGATCGCATCCTGATCGCCGAGATAGTCCGAACCCTTTACCGTGTCATACATATGCCAGTGCCAGTTATCCTCCTTTACATTTCCCAGCGAAGCGGCAATACCACCCTGTGCTGCAACAGTATGAGAACGGGTCGGGAATACCTTGGATAGCACGGCCACTTTCAAACCGGCATGGGCAAGTTGCAATGCCGCACGCATTCCGGACCCGCCCGCGCCGACCACCACCACATCAAAAGTTCGTTTTGCTACTGCCATCACATTCCCCAAAGTATCTGTACCGACCAGATGGTATATAACAACAATGCCAGAATCACCAGCACATGAATCGCCAAGCGCACCGCTGCTGGCTTTACATAATCCATTACGATGTCGCGGATACCTATCCACGCGTGATAGAAAAGACTCATCAGAAACAGAAGCGAAAAAGTGCGCACTACCTGACTGGAAAACAAAGAAGTCCATAGGTCATAGTTAGTTTGCGGCACAAACAGCAGATAGCCAGCCAATACCAAGCAGTACGCAGCCATAACCACAGCAGTGATGCGCTGGATCAGCCAATCGCGCATTCCGTAATGCGCACCAGTGACAACTCGGTTCACCATAACTTAACTCCCAGCAGGACCGTCAGTGCCAAACTGGTAAACAACACAGCCCAACTGGTATTACGTGCCTGTGTCAGATTACTGACCAAGTGCAAATCTATCGCCAGATAGCGCAAACCAGCACAAAAATGATGCAAGAATGACCACAACAAGGCAAATATCACCAGTTTAGACATCGGTTGGTTCAGGATTTCCTTCAATTCTGTATAAGTCTCAATGGAACGAAGACTGTATTGCAACATCATGAGCAAAGCGGGAAGTGCTAGAAACAGAACCAAGCCGCTGACTCGATGAAGTATCGAGACGAAACCGGGCAAAGGCAATTTGATCAGATGCAATGCAAGGTGCTTCGGTCGTTTTTTATTCATTTATTCTCCCCGCAATGAAGTGATACCGACGAACGCAATCCTACACCTTTTTGCATGGCGTGAGAAAACCAAAAGCACTATCATGTGACATTGTCAGCAAAAAAAGGAGCCTGCCCATGAAAGCACCCATCCGCATCACCATTACCGGTGCAGCCGGTCAAATCGGCTACGCCACTCTGTTTCGCATCGCGAACGGCGACATGCTAGGAAATGACCAGCCTATCATTTTACAATTACTGGATCTCCCTCAAGCACAACAGATGTTGCGCGGGGTGATGATGGAACTGGAAGATTGCGCATTTCCCCTATTGCAGCAGGTTATCATCACCGACGATCCTAAAGTCGCATTCAGGGATACCGAGATCGCTCTTTTGATAGGTGCCCGCCCACGAAGCAAAGGCATGGAACGAAAGGATCTGATTGAAGCCAACGGAGCGATTTTCTCAGCCCAAGGCAAACTGCTCAATGAATATGCCGCCCGCCACGTCAAAGTTCTGGTGGTAGGCAACCCGGCTAACACCAACGCTCTGATCGCGATGAGGAACGCACCAGACCTAGACCCAAGAAACTTCACTGCAATGATGCGTCTCGATCATAACCGAGCAATCGCGCAAGTCGCACTAAAACTGTTCCAGCCTATACGCGACATAAAAAAGATGGTCGTATGGGGCAATCATTCTGGAACCCAATATCCCGATCTGGATCATGCCGAAATCCGTGGCCGCCTTGTGCGGGAACTGCTTCCTGACCAAGATTGGGTAGAAAACACTTTCATACCCACGGTACAAAAGCGTGGTGCCGCCGTCATCGATGCGCGTGGATTATCTAGTGCTGCTAGCGCGGCCAACTCGGCGATTTCACACATGCACGATTGGATGCTCAGTTCGCACCATAATGACTGGGTAACCATGAGTGTTCCATCCGATGGCAGTTATGGCATTCCAGAAGGCGTTATCTACGGCTTCCCTGTTACCTGCAAGAACGGACATTATAAAATTGTTCAGGGGCTCTCTATCAGTGCGCTAGGACATCAGCACATGGAAGAAAGTTACAAGGAATTACTCGACGAGCGGGAACATGTGAAGCAGCTATTGGGATAATAGCTCCGGCCAAGGTGATATTAATACAACCCTGGTTCATAGGCTTGGCCTGATGACAACTAAACAAAGATGTTTTCAGACCAAGTCAATAATATGAAATAAACTTTACCCCGAGCCCGCCATCTGGACTCCCGTCAGAAAATCCTTTGAGGACGTAACCACGCATATATATATCATTGCCGATATCTCGGTTGATATACAAGGACAGCTCGCTTCGATTTGCTCCATCGGCCGAATTTTTCTGGGCCAACAACAATTCAAAGCCAGCATGCATCTGGTCGTCGACCAAGTAATCACCCCCAAGGATTCCGTAAGCCACATCATTTAACTTTAGATCAGCTGTACTACCAAGGAATTCATATCCAAGGGATAACATAGGCGTGAACTTTTCCCGCATCTTATACATGTCCAACTGAACCACATAATCCTCCTTTTCAGTACCAAGGTATTTCTCCGCGGTTCCGAATTTAATCTTGCCGGTCAAATCTATCCGCGTGCCACGCTCCTGCTCTGAAAGAATATTATAGGTTGCTGACGTTTCAATATCTCCCAGACCAAAACGGGTCGTATTGGTTGACATTGGAGGAGCTTTTGACCGAATACCATTGGGCAGTATTCCCTCAGAACCGGTAATCCAGATGTAAGGTATGGCAACGTTGAAAACCCATGGTCCGGTTCGATACATACCCTCTACAGGGATAATGAAAATGTTGGTATTTGAGGATAGCCCATAATTTCCGGAACTGAATTCAAAACCTGCGGACAAACTTGCATTCTTGAAATCAGATGCAAATGCCGTAGCGTTACTCAAGGAAACAATCAATAAAATTGCCAATATATTGTTTTTCATGTTGCACCCTAAAGTCTTCATAAAGTATCACCAGCTTGAGTCGAATACGACAAGCTCAGTATTGAAGCATATTGTATATGCTCACAGCATACATCCTCTGACTAAGCCGTCAATCCCAATTCTATTGGCTAGTTTCTACTTTTACCTTTTACAGTTCAACGTCCACCTCCGCCACCAGCTCCCATTCCACTGGCAGGCCCCATACCGCGCCCTTTTTCTGGTGGTTCGTCCGGAATTGAGACACCTCGTTCCTTGGCGCGAACTTTCATGCGCTCATGGTGCTCCATACGAATCTTCTCCTGCTCCTGAGAAGTTTTTGCGGCACGCATTCTTGTGCGGTATTCATTGCGTTCTTGTTCAGTCATCAACTGGCTACCGTAAATCATTGCTTGTTCGCGATCCTGGTCCCTAGTTTGTTCCATGGATCGATCCTGAGATTGAATGCGATCCCTGTCTTGTTCAGCAGCCAGGGCAATCCCGGAAGCAAATGCCAGTGCGGCGGCCAAAGCAGTCATTGCCAATGTTTGATTACGCATGATGGTCTCCTGTATTAACGTAGTCTTGAAAATATTCCTGAGAAACGATATCTATGTCAGCCCTTTATCAAAATCATCAATTCAGAACCGCTATAGAAATATATTCCACAGGATCAAATAGTCTTCTAAATTGATTAGCGAACTCAAGTTTTGCTTGGATTAACTTTCAAATGAATGCTGCTTTGTTCCCAAGCACAACATTATGCGCTTAAGCAATTTTTGTATGTGATATAAGTCACGTTCATGGCATTTATTGGCATATTTGATCAGTGTATTTGGGTTAGTGCTCGCCGCATTCTTGCAAGCCTTTAGTTGGTTTCACTACCACATGCGCAACTTCAAAATCGACAGCATCATCAGCGATGCCTGAGTCTAAATTGCTACTTGATTCTACGAAGAAAGCCCTCATTTATCATCCATTGAATCAATGGAGATCGTAATGGCCAATATCAGGCAACCCGCCGTCGCAGGCATGTTCTACCCGTCAGAGTCCGGGCAACTTGCGCTTGAAGTACAGCAGTTGCTAGAAAACGCACGCCCCAAGGATCTGTTACCGAAAGCATTAATTGTGCCGCATGCAGGTTACATCTATTCTGGCACGGTTGCTGCAACTGGCTACGCGACACTACTTCCAATCGCCGAGCGTATCAAACGTGTGGTACTGCTCGGCCCCACCCATCGAGTTGCAGTTCGCGGCTTAGCCTTGCCTGACGTAGAAGCTTTTGAAACACCGATGGGACGTATCATGTTGGATAAAGCTGCAGTATCGGCAATCTCCCACCTTCCTCAAGTCACCGTCAGCGCCCAAGCACATGCATTGGAGCATTCATTGGAAGTTGAACTCCCATTTTTACAGCGCGTGCTATCAGAGTTTACGTTGTTGCCTTTGGCAGTCGGAATGGCAACAGCAGAGGAAGTGGCTGAGGTAATTGAAGCCGTTTGGGGTGGCGAAGAAACACTGATTGTGATCAGTTCAGACTTGTCTCACTATCTTCCCTATGCCACAGCACAACGTGTGGATAAAGAAACCGCACAATCAATCTTGGAACTGCATCAACCCATCGCGCATGACCGCGCCTGCGGAGGCACCCCAGTGAGTGGCTTAATCATAGCTGCGCAACACCAC
>JAHEDW010000094.1 GCA_024641025.1 Gallionella sp. | reverse complement strand
TTTTTTCTACGCCTTGGTGAAGCACTGTCGCGACGCGTGGTTGCATGTCCATCAGGCGATTGGTCGCTGCTACTGCTTGGTGACGGAACATCCCTTCCAGATAGCGCCCGATCAATATCACGAATGTCAGGTTAGTAACGGTATCGTAATAGACTACGCCGGCACCCCCTAGGGTGACATACAGTGAATATGCATAAGTGACAGACAGCCCTATCGCAATGGGTAGATCCATGGTCAAGCGCGCGTTGCGCAGGCCACTCCATGCCCCCTTATAAAAGGGATAGCCGGAATATACCAAAGTTGGCGTCGCCAACGACAAGGCCATCCACTGAAAAAATCCTACGAACTGACCCCTGTCTGCACCGCTATATAGCGCGATGGCAATCAGGTTAAGATTCATCATGGTGAAAGCAGCAAAGAACAGTCGAAACAACATAGCACGATTGGCCTTCTTCATTGCGCCTTCTGCTACCTCGGGATCGTAAGGAACACCGGCATATCCGATTTGAGACAAGCGATTTATAAGTGCAGAAAGTTTGACACTTTGGTTATCCCAGCGCAGATGAAGGCGCTTTCCAGCCAGATTAACATTAGCCGAAATCACTCCGGGAATGTGCATCATTGCGCGTTCGATCAGCCACACACAGGCAGCACAATGTATTCCTTCGACCAACAGGTGAGCATCGCTCAACGTATCCTTGCGACTGACGAATTCCTGCTGCACCTCGTCCAGGTCGTACATCTCGATGTCATTCGGAGGCGTTGGAGGAGGAGCAAGCAATACGCCCTGCGGGGTACGCTGGTAATAACCTTGCAGTCCTGCATCGTAAATTGCTTCGCATACAGATTTGCATGCAAAGCAACAGAAATAACGTTGCTTTTCATCAAGCACGCTATGGTAATCAGTGTCTTCTGGAATAGGCAAGCCACAATGAAAACACCCCGCATGTGCGAGGTGGCTTGCTTCACTCTGATTCATCCAGGAAATCCCTGTATTTATTTCGGGATGGAAACAAAGACCTTTTGTTCCATGTCAAACTGGCGGCCATCTAGTTCAGCCCTGATGAGAAGATCCCAATTACCTGCGCGCGGGAACTTGATGCTCCCTTGGTAGTGTCCCGGGGCTGCCTCATGCAGAGATCCCTTGAAATCGAAAGTTGGATCACCAGGCCATTGCGCATTGATCTCGACCTGACCACCTTGTACAGGCTGCCCGTTGCGATCATTCAACTCAAAATTCAATACTGCAGGGCTTGCCATCAATATGAAACGCACTGTACTAGCAATCGCATTGCTGTCGTTTTCCAACTGGTCAGGCGAATGTATCCTGGCCTGCCAACCCAAGGTGGATCTTTCAGCCTGCTGTTGTAGCCACTTCGCATCGTATTGGTTATGAGCCTTGACACTGTAGTGATCATCAAGCACGCGGGTAGGGTGATTCATCACATTCCACAGCATACGGGCATTGATCAGCACGCCGGAAAGCACGATTACAATTAATCCAAGTAACCATGGGTTGCGCCACCCCTGTTTGTTTTTTTGTGAAATCATGATCAAACTCCCAAATTCAAAATCGAAGATCAATGCTCTGGAGCAGTGAACTTGGTTGTGTATTCTGCCTCCATCGAAGGATCTTCAGTGTTCACCACATAGAACTCAATTTCGGTAACTTCCTTCTCGATATTTTCCTCAGGTGCCTTGACGAAAATGGTAAAGGAGGTAGCTCTTCCATGTGCAACCAATTTCGGCTCTTCAGCACCGATAATCTTTTGCCCCTTCACGCCTCCCTCGGTCCTGACGGATACATGGATGTCCTTTCCGGTCTTGTTAAGCACTTTGAACGTGTACTTATCCTGAATCGAACCATCGCTCATGCGCACAAATAGTGGTTGACGCTCAGGCGCTACTCTCAAGGTTAGCGCTCCGAGGTGCGTCAAGCCATAAATGATCCCACCAAGCGATAGTAACAGGATCGCAACGTACACCCACGTTCGTGGATGTTGGTAAAGCTTGTGTACCGGGCGACCCTCCATTTCATCCAGAGAGGCATAGCGGATCAGTCCCCGTGGACGTCCGATTTTGTCCATCACGGAATCACATGCATCTATGCATAGACCACAGGTAATGCAACCGAGTTGTTGACCATCACGTATGTCTACGCCGGTAGGACAAACTTGCACACACTGGAAGCAATCAATGCAATCACCCTTTTCGGTTTCGGGTTGGCCGCTACCTTGGCGATGCAATCTACCGCGTGGCTCACCGCGCTTATCGTCATATGCTGGAAGAATCGTCTGTGAGTCGGCCATCACCGCCTGAATGCGCGCATATGGACAAAGCCACATACAAACCTGTTCGCGCATGAATCCAGCCAGATAATAAGTACCCAGGATGAAAGCGATCAGCACCGACCATTCCAACAATGTCAGGTTGAAATTCAGCAGGTCATGCCAATACAGATACGCGTCCTCAAACCAGATGGTGAAGCTGATCCCGGTAAAGATGGAAACCGCAATCCAGATGAGATGCTTTATTACTTTCTTGCGGATTTTATCGCCAGTCCATGGAGCTGCATCCAGTTTATGCCGTGCATTGGGGTTGCCTTCGATTTTCTCTTCTATCCATGTAAACAGGTCGACCCATGAAGTCTGGAAGCAGAAGTAACCGCAAAATACCCGTGATGCGACCGATGTGACCGCAAACAAAGTCATTGCGAGCAGCAGCAGGAGCAGAGAAACCATCCAGATGTCTTGAGGTAGGATGGTGAGATCAAATATATGGAACTGACGATTGTTGATATCTAGCAATATCGCTTGCTTGCCTTCCCAGCGCAGATAGGGCCCGAAGAAAAAAATCAGCCAAAAAGACTCGGTAATATATTTAAGCGTGCGGAATCGTCCCGGCATGCGTTTCGCATGCACGGTACTCTCGCCACTATTAACCTTCCACTCCGCATGCTCATGGTAAAGACTGGTTAAGCCAACGACTTCCTTGTTTGGCTTTGTTACTGGCTCGGTCATCTGTTACTCCTGGGAACTTTTATTGCCTGTTGCTGTAGAACTAACCTAAAGCAGGAAATTTCCGAATAGATTCCCCCTGTGCTGGAAAAATTTATGCGGAACATTCCTGTTACTGCAACAATTCGAATTCGTGAAAATAAAAAAGGAGGAGGCTAGCCTCCTCCTTCCATACCTTAGCGGAATTATTTATCGCCGCGATTCCTTGTTTTCGCTTTGACGAACAAGAAGATCAAGGCGAATATCATCGCCCCAAACGCTCCGGCTGTGCCTATCATCAATCCCCAAAATACAAAGTCATGTGACATTTCGTTTTCCTTTCATAAAGACTGCACGGCTAGGCACCGTGCAGTCAAATGGACATTCACTTAAGCTTGGTACCAACTCATTCAGGTTGTCCGCCACCGAGTTTGTAAACGTAAACAGCCAACTTCTTAATCTGAGTTTCTGACAATTTACCTGATGTTCCAAAGTTAGGCATGATAGCAACGCGTGCTTCTGGATCGCCCGAATTCACGCCATAGGTAATCGTATGCTTGATGCCCTCAATAGAACTGTCAAAACGCCAGATCTTGTCAGTCAGGTTAGCTGAACCCATAGCCTGCATGCCGTGTGCATCTGTACCATGGCAGGCTGTGCAATCGCTTTCCATGAACACTTTCATGCCGGCAGCAACTGCGGGGTCGTTATCAGCCTTGTCCTTGCCTTCTTCAACGAAAGCCTTGACGTAGTGTGCGACATCATCGATCTGCTGTGCAGACAAGGTATCCTTATGTGCAACCATCATGCCTTGACGACCACCCGTGATGGTTTCTTGGATTGTTCCGATGGTGCCCCCGTAAAGCCAGTCATCATCGTTCAGGATCGGTGCCATCAGGCCACGCTCACGCATCGAGAACTTGCCTTTCTGCACCGTACCCACACCGTTCTGACCGTGACAGGCAGCACAGTTATCGCTGAACAGCACCCTTGCGGAACGAACCACATACTCTGACAATTCCTGGTCAGCCAAAATCGCAGCAGGAGTCAAGCCTTTCAACTTGTCTTCATACTTGCCACGAACGTTATCCAGAACTTTCTGGTCTTCAGCCAGTTCTTTTATAGCAGTCCATTGGCCAGAGCCCGGTAAACCTATCCCCTTAAAATGGGTCCCTGTAATTGAAATGGGGACAGCTGGGTACATCAGCCAATATATCACTACCCAAAGTGCACTGGCAGTCAGTCCAAGCATCCACCATTTTGGTGGTTGATTGGCAAAGTCCTGCAAATCATCATCCCATACGTGCCCCGTGGTTTTATCATCACCAGCGGAGTTTTGATTGTTGCTCATTATTTATCTCCCGAATTTTTGTAGTCACCTTCATCCCGCAGAGCCATATCGCTCTGCGAGTCGAATGCATCCTTGTTCCTAGGATTGAACACCAGCACATAGACTACGATCATCGCAATAAAAGCACCGAGGGTAAAAAAAACACCCAGCCAATCATTACGGCTCATCGCTGCCCAGTCCGTGTGCAGGTAGTCCATCAGCTTAGTCACGGTAGTTGACACCTTCCTCAAACTTCACATGATTGCCCAAGGATTGAAGATAGGCGATAACCCCGTCCATCTCTGTCTTGCCTGAGACTTCAGCTTTCGCATTGGCAATGTAAGCATCCGTATAGATGCTCTTGGGAACAGGGTTGAATGGCATCTTGGTCATGACCACCATAGTCTTCTCGAGCTTGACCGCGTCAATCGGGTTCTTATCCAGGAAGAAGAAGTTCGGCATCACTGACTCGGGAACAACATCGCGAGGGTATTTCAAATGTTTGCGATGCCATTCATCAGAGTACTTTCCTCCGACACGGGCGATATCCGGGCCTGTCCTCTTGGAACCCCACTGATAAGTGTGGTCGTACATCGACTCTTCTGCGATCGAGTAGTGACCATAACGGTCCTTCTCGTCTCGGAACGGGCGGATCATCTGCGAGTGACAAAGGAAACAACCTTCGCGGATAAACACATAACGTCCTGCCAATTCCAAAGGCTTGTAAGGACGTACGCCATCGCCAGGTTGCCATTCATCCATGGTCTTGTGTGCGGACGTTGCCGGATTCCACACGATCTTATCCATCGGAATGGGATTGCCTTGCAGGTCTTTGTGTGAAGTCTTGTTGAAGTCAGTAAACTGACCGTTACGATCCACACCCAAGCCCGTGTTTGGCAGGTAGAACAAAGGGACGATTTCGACGATACCTCCGATCGCCACCGCAATCGCGGTAAAGACGAACATCAGGATCGTGCTGCGCTCGACCTTGTCCTGCAGTTTTGTCGAATATAGTTTGCCGTGATCTGACATGTTATTTCTCCCTTTTTATGCTTTAGCTGGCGAAGCAACAACGCCGCGTTTTGCGCTTGCTTGGCGTACAGTCATCACGACGTTGTACAGCATGATCCATGCACCCAGATTGAAGATCGCGCCGCCAACAGCACGCATCACATAGTACGGATGCATGGCAGACACGGACTCAACGAAAGTGTAGGTCAGCGTGCCGTATTCATCGTAATCACGCCACATCAAGCCCTGCATGATCCCAGATACCCACATTGCAACGATGTATGTCACCGCACCGATCAATGCCACCCAGAAGTGAACATTTACCAGCGTGTCAGAATACATTTCGGTATTCCACAGTTTCTTCACCATGTGGTACAAGGCACCGAAGGAGATCATCGCCATCCAGCCTAACGCGCCGGCATGTACGTGGCCCACAGTCCAGTCAGTGTAGTGAGACAATGCATTCACCGTCTTGATCGCCATAACCGGACCATCAAATGTGGACATTGCATAGAACGCCATCGCAGTCACCAGGAAACGAAGGATGTAGTCGGTACGCAGCTTGTCCCATGCACCGGACAAAGTCATCATACCGTTCATCGCACCACCCCAGGATGGGATGATCATCGCCAAGGAGATCGCTGCGCCCAAGGAACCTGTCCAGTCAGGCAATGCAGTGTATTGCAGGTGATGCGCACCAAGCCAAACGTAACCGAACGTCAGTGTCCAGAAGTGCAGCACGGACAGGCGATACGAGAATACAGGACGTTGTGCTTGTTTTGGAATGAAGTAGTACATGATGCCAAGAAAACCGCCGGTCAAGTAGAAACCCACCGCGTTGTGGCCCCACCACCATTGAATCATTGCATCCTGAACACCAGTATAGATAGAGTATGAAGTTGCCCAATCCACAGGGATCGCCATACTATTAACAACATGCAGATAGGTGATCATGACGATCATGCCCATCGTGAACCAGTTGGAAACATAGATGTGTGAGGTCTTGCGGATCCCGATGGTCATGATGTAGTTGAAGCCATAGGCCAGCCACACCACAGCGATCATGATATCTACCCACCATGGCAATTCGGCATATTCCTTGCCTTGTGACAAGCCTAGTGGCAGCGTGATAACTGCACAGACAATGATCAGGTTCCAACCCCAGAATGTCAGCCATGCCAGGGTATTGCTCCACAGCTTGGTCGCACCTGTGCGTTGCACAATGTAGAAACCGGTTGCCATCAGCACACAA
>JAHEDW010000033.1 GCA_024641025.1 Gallionella sp. | reverse complement strand
CGTATAGTGGCTTTCAGTACTGTTGAGTGGGTCCAGAACAGTATCGGTAATGAAGTAATCCATTTCGGGTAAGCCAGTCGTTGCACTATAGCCAAGATAGGTGGCTTGTACTGGCGAGATACGGTTAACGAACAATTTGATGCGGTCTGAAGTATGACCTCCAAGGTCGAACAATATGTCAATTTTCTGCTCGTTGATCAGTCTGGCAACTTTGGCATTGTCAGAAATGACAGAAATGTCGTTCCAACTATCGCTCATGCTCTTGAACCGCTCGGTCGTCTCATCGGGTGATCGGACGTCAGAGTAGAAGTGAACAGAGAATCGCGTTCTGTCGATATTTTCGATCAGTCGCTCGAGAAAAAATGCCACTGGATGATGTCGCAAGTCGGCAGATACAAATCCAAGCCTTAAGGTATGATCAATTTCCGGATTTAAATCAAGATCTTTTGGAAAAGTTATGTCAGGTTGCTGTCTGCTTGCCCAGTTGCGATGTTCTTCAAGCAAGAAAGCAGGATCATACGGCTCCAAGAAATTGAGAGCAAACAAGCGAGCATGGTCAGCAGTGGGCAATGCGCATTGTTTTAACAAAGCTATCGAGCGTGAAATCTCACCCTGTTCAAAAAGGCTTCTTGCGATGTTGTATTCAGCCACCGAATCACCAGGCTTGATTGCCAGCGCGTATTCTGAATATTGAATGGAGCTCTGAAAATCGTTGAGCATGAAATGACAAGTACCTATATTCAGGTTGACCGTATAGGTATCCATGCCCATTTCTTTGGCTTTCATGTATGCTGAGATCGCCTTTGTAAAGTCTTCCGATCCCTGATATGCGATACCCAGGCTGGCCAGTATGTCTGCTGAATTGCCGAATTTCAGCATATCCTGGAATACGTTTGAAGCCTCGGTAAATCTGTCCAACGCAAGCAAGCATGAGCCAAGATTATGGTATGCATCGACTTTGCGTCGGCCAGAAAACTCAATGGCTTTTTCAAAGCACGGGATTGCTTCCAAGTGCATCCCGCGTGCAGAATATCCAATACCAAGGTTGAACCAGACATCAGGGTTCTTTGGTTGAATAACTGCGGCCTTCTTGAAGCAGGCCTCTGCATAAGCATGATCGTTTAGCATTCCCTTCGCATGACCGAGCAGGAACCATCCCTCAAATCCACTTGGGAACTTTTGCACCGATTTTTCAAGGTCTAGCAAGGCCAGCGAGGGCCTACCTGCCTGGATAAGCGATCTCGCACGCTGCAAGGACTTCAATATCTTTTCGGGATACATGATTTATCAGCCTATTTTCGATTGTGGTGTTTGTTAGATCAGTTGCTTGATAGACTATCACCGGTAGCCAAGTGCCAACATTCAAAATGAAGATAAATCATTGATATAATATAAGATAACAGTATTTTACAAGTTGTAATAAGGCTCTTGATAGATGTTTTCCATCAGCAGATGGTTATGGCTTGCTTCATAGGACAAAGTGCTGCGCAAATTCTGGAACATCACTATTGGATTCATGCGGTTGAAACGCATTAAGTCGTGCCGCATTTGATTTTGTCATTTCTACAGTAGCTTTTGCTTTACAAATTTGGCCACGCAGGTTCACATTCATCTGTGAAGCCAAGGATAACCCTAGTTGAAACCGTGAAGACCCAAGCGGTACATTTTTCTAACTTGAATATCACTTCGGGCTGGTTATCCGCTATTGCGCAGTCCGGTGGCGATACCGTTGATCGTGATATGAATTCCGCGCTTCACTTGTTCGTCCTTGTCGCCAGCACGGTGGCGCTCCAGGAGGCCTACCTGTAAATGATTGAGTGGGTCGATATATGGTGTGCGGGTCAGAAGGCTGCGTGCAAATGCCGGATTGTCCTGTAACAGTGTGGAGTTGCCCGTAACAGCAAATAACATCTTGATGGTTCTTTCCCACTCATTTTCTATTGCGCTGAAGATGTTGTCCCGCAATGCTTCATCGTCGACCAGTTCAGCATAACGCGAAGCGATGCCCATGTCGGTCTTGGACAGGACCATATCCATGTTCGACATCAGTCCGCGGAAAAACGCCCAGTTCTTGTACATCTCCTGTAATTGTGCGTACCCTGCTTTGCCTTCTCGCTCGATGAATCGAGTCACTGCGCTGCCAAAACCAAACCAGCCTGGAAGCAGAGTGCGGGTCAGTCCCCAGCTGAATACCCATGGGATGGCACGTAGGTCTTCGATGCGGTTAGATGGCTTCCGAGACGAGGGGCGGCTGCCAATATTGAGTTCTGCGATTTCCCTGATCGGGGTGGCAGAGAAGAAATAATCGTTGAAACCCGGTGTTTCATAAACAAGCTTGCGATAAGCGGCAAATGCATCGAGACTCAATTCCTCCATGACGCGATGATATTCTGGCATGGTGCTGTCAGCGCCGTGGTGATGGAGTAGCGTCGCCTCCATCGTCGCTGAGATGAGAGTCTCCAGGTTGCGGCGACCGATTTCTGGATTGGAATATTTGCTGGAAATCACTTCACCCTGTTCGGTGATGCGTATCTGTCCGTTAACACTTCCGGGCGGTTGTGCAAGGATTGCGTCATAGCTAGGTCCACCGCCACGTCCTACAGTGCCGCCGCGCCCATGGAATAGGCGTAGTTCGACGTTATGCTTCTCGAAAACCTTTACCAGCTCGACCTCGGCCTTATACAGTTCCCAGTTGGCAGTGATATAGCCTCCATCCTTGTTGCTGTCGGAATAGCCAAGCATAACTTCCTGAGTGTTACCGCGAGTTTTTAGTAACTTGCGGTAATAGGGGATACCGAAAAGTTCGTCCATGATAATGCCGCAACCGCGAAGGTCTTCTATGGTTTCGAACAGCGGTATGATATTGACGTGTAGTTTGTCACTTCCTTCCAGTAAACCGACCTGCTGCAGCATCAGCATGATTTCAAGCATGTCGCTCACTGCGTCGGTCTTGGAGATGATGTGGTTCGGCAGAGCTTCACGGCCATAGCGTTGATGAATCCGGGCTGCTGCCTGCATGATGAGAAGTTCACTTTGTGCAACATCGGAATATTGTCCGATATCTGAAAGCAGCGGCTTGCCGGCTTGCAATGCGGCAAGCAGGACTTTGCGGCGTTCGACCTCGCTCAAATCCTGGTAGTTTGCTTTACCAGAACTGCGGGCGAAAAGTTCGCTTACAGTCTGCTCGTGGATTGCGCTATGTTGTCGCATGTCCAGCGGGGCAAGATGGAAACCGAATACTTCAACCGAGCGACGCAGATTGGCAAGCCGCCCGCGTGCCAAATAAACCGCGCCATGCTTGAACAAGGAATCGATCAACACGTCGAGATCTGCGATGAAGTCTTGTGGCGTTTCATATGGCTTGACATCGGTACTCAACGGGGGGAGATGAGTGATCTTGTGTCCGAGATGTCTGGAAGTTGTGGAAAGGCGCGAGTAGATCAGGTTCAGCGCCCGGCGATAGGGTTCATCTGCGCGGGCGGGATCGGTGTCGGGGGAAGTATCGGCAAACTTGCGCAATTCTTCGCTGACATCGGCTAGACGGTCAGTCAGGCTGAGTCTTTGACTCAGGACATGCGTTTCACTCAGATAGTGTTCGAATGCCAACGCAGAATGCTGCTGCATTGCATCAAGCATCACTTCGTGGGTGACGAACGGGTTGCCGTCACGGTCTCCACCTATCCAGCTACCTATGCGTAACAATGGAGGTATTCTTATGTCTTTGTCAAAGCGCTCCTCAAGTTGTTTTTCCAGGTTGGCGTAGATCTTGGGTATCTCGTTCAGAAAGGTGTAACGGTAATACTCAAGGCCATTGTTGATTTCGTCATGCACAGTCAGTTTCGAGGGGCGCAACATACGGGTTTGCCACAAGATCAAAATAAATCGGCGAAGCGCAACTTCATTTTCCGAAAGTTCATCAGGTGTCATCTTCACCCGGTCCCGGTTGGACAAAAGGCTTGAAATAATGAGATGGCAATCTAGGATGCTTTTACGCTGAACCTCAGTGGGATGCGCGGTCAGTACCGGCGAAACTATGGCATTGTCGAGAAACGCTTGTAATGTTGCCTTGTCTACCGGCTTGTTTTCGAGGCGATCCAGGGCCAGCATCAAACTGCCGTCCTTGGGTGGGCTAAGTGCTGCAAGATGAGCGCGGTGACGGCGGTTGTGATGGAGGTCTTCAGCGATGTTTGTTAGTTGCGAGAAATAACTGAACGCGCGAACCACAGCCAGGGTCTCTCCAGGTGAAAGCGCTTCCAGCATCTGTTCAAGACGTTGGCCATCACGTTCATCCTGGGTCTTGCGGAAACGTACGGCGGCACGGCGCACATTCTCGATCAACTGGAAGGTTTCATCGCCTTCCTGCTCGCGCAACGTATCACCAAGAATGCGGCCCAGCAAGCGTACATCTTCGCGCAATGGCACGTCCTTGCTGGAAATATCAGTGGTAGCAGAAAATAAGTTCATTAAATTTTCGGGACAAAAGCAAGGCGCACCTTATGTTAGAATGCGCCGCGAAATATCAATAAATAATCAAGGAAATCCGATGAGCCAGAAATCTCCGACCGCACCATCCCGTTTAGTGATCGCCTCGCGCGAAAGCGCGCTGGCGATGTGGCAAGCACAATATATACGTGACAGGCTGCGTGCATTATATCCGCAAACTGAAGTCAGTATATTGGGTATGACTACACAGGGTGACCAAATTCTCGAGGTGACCCTGTCCAAGATAGGGGGCAAGGGGTTGTTCGTAAAAGAGCTGGAAACGGCACTGGAAGACGGTCGTGCCGACCTTGCCGTGCATTCCTTGAAGGATGTGCCGATGAATATGCCCGAAGGTTTTGTACTGGCCGCCATTGGTGAACGAGAGGATCCGCATGATGCTTTCGTTTCGAATAACCATGAAAACCTTGCAGCGCTGCCGCCCGGAAGTGTGGTTGGCACTTCCAGTTTGCGCCGCGAAAGCCAGTTGCGAGCAAGGTTCCCACATCTCAAAATCGAACCGTTGCGAGGCAACGTACAGACTCGCTTGCGCAAATTGGATGAAGGCCAATATGCTGCCATCATATTGGCTGCTGCCGGATTGAAACGTTTGGGACTGGGCCAACGTATACGGACGCTGATCACCAGCGAGGAAAGCCTGCCCGCGGTAGGGCAGGGTGCATTGGGCATAGAATGTCGGGCCGATCGTGACGACGTCATAGCATTGCTGCAGCCGTTGCATCACCCTGACACTGCAGCCTGTGTTCTGGCTGAGCGTGCCTTGAGTCGGGCATTAGCAGGAAGCTGTCAAGTGCCTTTGGGCGGATTTGCAGAGGTCAAGGGTGGAAAACTGCGCCTGCGTGGTTTCGTCGCCAGCCCCGATGGCAAGCGCATGACAAGTTCTGAACTGACCGGCGATATCGCCAATCCTGAAGTGTTAGGAAATCAGGTTGCCGATGCATTGCGTTCCCAAGGCGCAGACGAGATTCTTGCAGCCCTTGCCCTCTGATGAGCGCCTGATTCATCAACATTCGGTCGGTCTAAATGGTTATTAACCAGCAGCAGATGACTAACGAATTTGCGTTGACCGGACTCAAGATCGTCGTAACCCGGCCGAGTGACCAGGCAGTGCAACTTGCACAGCGAATCGAGCATGCCGGGGGGAAGGCGCTGCTGTTCCCGTTGCTGGATATCGCGCCGATAAAGGATATCGGATTGTTGAATGAGCAGATTGCTCGCCTTCCGCGATTCGACCTCGCGATATTCATCAGTCCAAATGCTGTGCGCTATGGAATTGCTGCGATAAGGAAAAAGGGGACGCTCCCGCCCTCCTTGAGAATCGCCACCGTCGGTCAGGGTAGCGCGCATGCACTTCGAGACGCGGGAATTACAGAAGTAATCGCACCTACCGAACGTTTTGACAGCGAAGGTCTGCTTGCATTGCCGGAACTCCAGGATGTCGCAGGGTGGAACGTAATGATATTTCGCGGCGATGGTGGACGAGAATTGCTGGGCAATACCCTTAGGACGCGCGGAGCAACTGTCGAATATGCAGCTTGCTATCAACGGACCAAACCCCCGCAGGATATTGGTGCGTTGTTGAATATGTCACCGGATGTGATCACAGTGACCAGCAGTGAAGCGCTTGGCTATCTTTGGCAAATGATGAGCGGCGAAGTGCAAGCTGTCTTGCTTGATAAGCCGTTGTTTGTGCCCCATGAACGTATCGCCGAACTGGCTAGGCAGCAAGGCTGGCACCAGGTAATGCTTACTGGTTCAGGGGATGAGGGATTATTGTCAGCTTTGGCGGCATGGAATAAGGGTTCGAATGCCAATATTTAGTATGTTCTGCTGCGCGGCAACTCCCTATAATCCTTCTTCGATCTGATGTCACAACATCAGCAATGAAATTTATTTCAGAGGATGCAGTATGAGCGAGCAATCCCCGCAGGATAGTCAGTCAACTGAGAAACCCGATGAAGTTAAGGGTACATCCACGGTTCATCATGAAAATGTCAAAAACGAGAGTGCAGATTTTTTTTCACGGATCAGCATCACGCAACTAATTCTTTGGATCTTGGTGATTGTCTTCGCTTGGCAATGGTTCGATGGACGGCGAACCATTGACAACATGCAACAACACCTAGCGATCAAAATTGACGAGATGGGAAGCGGAAGCAGAGCAAATCTGCAACTACTGACAAAAAGCCAGGAACAGATCGATGAACTTTCTGCAAAGGTTTCGGTACTGGAGTCGCAGAATGCCGAGTTTCAAAACAAGCCCAGTGGTTCGGAACATGCCAATACGGATTTATCGGTAAACCGCGAAGAAACTGCGCTGGCGGAAGTCGAGCAGATGCTGCTGAATGCAGCAGAACAGTTGCAGTTGTCCGCCAATGTCAGGGCTGCCCTGATCTTCATGCAAAGTGCCGATGCGCGGTTGCAGCGCTTGAATCGACCTTCATTCAGGGGATTAAGCAAGATTATTGGCAAGGATATGGACAAACTGCGTGCATTACCCACCGTGGATATACCAGGCATCAATCGGCATCTCAACAAATTAATCTCGGCAGTAGATGACTTGCCACTGGCTTATCAGCAACGCGCGGTAAACGAGCCTGCTTCGAATGCGATTCCACCTCTGGATGAAACAACAGGCCAAAAACTGATGCGGGAAATTTGGCAAGAGATGAAGCAGTTAATAGAGATTGAAAACACCGGCAAGGACGAGATTCCCCTGTTGCATCCAGATCAGCAATTCTTGCTGCGTGAAAATCTCAAGTTGCGGCTGCTATCGGCACGCATTGCGCTGCTTTCACACGATGAGACGGTTTTCAGGCAGGAGCTAAAAAGCACTCAACTTTGGACTTCGCGCTATTTCGACACAAATTCACCAGCGGTTTCTGAAGTTCTGGCTGGAATGAAGAAGCTGATGACAACCAGAATTAGCGTTGAATTGCCAGATCTTGGTCCAAGCTTGCAGGCGGTGCGCAATTACAGATTGATGAGCGAGAAAGCCGTACGATGAAATATTTACTATGGATTGTCGGACTGTTTGCAGCTGCTGCTGCGATTGCGATTGCCGCACAAAATCCGGCTTATGTCCAACTGGTGTACCCACCATATCGTATCGAAGTGTCACTGACTATATTTATAGTCTTCTCGTTGCTCTCCTTTGTGACGGGTTATTGGCTGGTCCGGCTGACAATTTCCTTCCTTAGTTTGCCTGAAAATGTCCGGCTATTCCGTCTGGAGCGTGCTCAAGCAAAGACGCGCAAGCTGATGGACCAGATGCTTGGCGCGTTCTTCGAGGGTCGATATGCCGATGCAGAAAAGGCTGCCGAGCGGGCTATAAAGTCTGGCGATGCTACTACCCTGCATTCGATTATTGCCGCGCGTTCTGCACATGAGTTGCATGAATTCAAAAAGCGTGATGCTTATCTTGCCGATGTAGAAGGCAAAAAGCCAGGTGATTCCACGCTACGCCTGATGGCAGCTACCAGTTTCATGCTTGATGAGCACGATCCAGGTGCTGCATTGAAGGTATTGCAGGAACTGCACAATAGCGGTGTCAATAAACATCCCGGCGCATTGACTCTGGAGCTCAGGGCGCAGCATCAGGCCGGTAATTGGGACGAAGTGTTGAAGCTTCTTGATCAGTTAAAGAAGCTTAAGGCCATTGATCCGGACGATGAGGCTCAGATGCGCCAACAAGCATGGCTGAACAAGATACGCATCCAGGAAGATCTGCCGGGGCTGACCGCATGCTTGAAAACTGTTCCAGCCGATATACGAAGGCTTAGCAAGTTTGCAGTTACTGCCGCAAATGCGCTGATCGAACTCGGGGGATGCGCTCAAGCACATAAGCTTCTAACCGATAGCCTTAATTCGCAATGGGACAGTGAACTGGTTGCGCTTTATGGAAATTGCCCGACAGGAGATGTCTTAACTCAAATCGAACAAGCCGAGAAGTGGCTAAGACTGCATGATCAAGAAGCTGGATTGTTGCTTGCGCTCGGAAAATTGTGCATGCATCAGAAATTGTGGGGCAAGGCGCAAAGCTATCTTGATGCAAGCATTAGCCTGAAACCCAGTCGTGCTGCATTTGAGGCACTAGGCCGCCTTGCCGATATTTTGGGAAAGACAGATGATGCTTCAAGGAATTATCAGCTGGCAAAGGATTTTGTCTAGATCGCGATATCAGCCGGTTCTGAAGAATTATGCCCTCACAGACAGGATTTATTTTCACCCAGCGAATTACATGCTTCGCTTAGAAATCAAACTTTTGCCGCAAAGGTAAATGCATCCGAGAAGAAGGACTCGCTTGGCAGATTGCGAAGGCTCATGAAGTCGCGTTGGGCTGCCTCCACAACCACTGGTGCGCCGCACGCATAAACTTCATATCCACTCAAGTCGCTGTAATCATCCAGTACTGCGCTGTGAACAAATCCGGTACGACCCTGCCAGGCATCCGCTGGCAATGCCTCGGAAAGTACTGGGGTAAACTTGATTCCGAGTTTTTCCCATTCTCGGGCTTTGTCCAGCATATACAAGTCCGCCAATTTCCTCGCTCCCCAGTAGAAATGCATCGGACGCTTTATGCCGATATACAGCGCATGCTCGATGATGGCTTTTATCGGTGCAAAGCCAGTGCCGCTGGCTACGAAGATGATCGGCTTTTCGGAATCTTCCCGAAGAAAAAAAGTGCCGAGCGGACCCCTGAAACGCAGGATATCTCGTGGCTTCATGGTTTCGAACACGTGCTTTGTAAATTCGCCGCCAGCGATATTCCGGATATGAAGTTCAAGGAATTCATCATCGTGCGGCGCATTTGCCAGGGAAAAACTGCGCGACTTTTGATCTTTTAAAATTATGTCAATATATTGCCCCGCCATGAATTGTAAGCGCTCATTGGCAGGCAGTTTTAACGAAAGTACCATCACATCGGCTGCAGGTCTGTGCATTTCCTGAACACGGCACGGAAGGATTTTCACCGGAATGTCGTTTATCGCGTTCACTTCCCGGCACTCAATAACAAGGTCCGATAGCGGTTTGGCACAACAAAATAATGCCATGCCTGCAATCTTTTCGAGTTCAGTCAGAGTGCTGTCCTGGTACTTGCCATAGTCTACTTGGCCCTGCAACACTTTTCCCTTGCACGTCCCACAAACGCCATCTCGACAGCTATATGGCAGGGTGTAACCGTGCCGGATTGCTGCTTCAAGGATGGTCTCGTGTGGTTCATTTGTAAAGCTGTGGCCGCTAGGCTGTATAGTAGTTTGAAAAGCCATGTTGAATATTGCGGGATGCGCGAAAGACCTAATTTTAACGCATAATCCCATCATGAAAAGATTATTGATAGTGGGCAGCGGGGATGTTGCACTGCGAACCATTCCTTTGCTGGTTCCTCGCCATCGGGTGTTTGCTTTGATTCGAAATCCCGGTTACTGCGAAAAATTGCGTGCGCTGGGTGCTACGCCAGTAATAGGCGACCTGGATGATCATGCACGTCTGGCGCGCATTGCCGGCCTGGCCGATGCAGTATTGCACTTGGCGCCTCCCCCCAGTAGCGGGTCGTGCGACACTCGTACTCGCAACCTGCTCAGCGTCCTGTCGAGAGGCAGATTGCCCAGACGTCTGGTATACATAAGCACCAGTGGTGTTTATGGCGATTGTGGGGGTGCATGGGTAAGCGAGAACTATCCTACTAATTCCACTTCACCTCGCTCGCGACGGCGTGTTGATGCAGAGATGCAGATTCGCAATTGGGCAAGACGAAATCGGGTTAATGCCAGCATCCTGCGCGTGCCTGGAATCTATGCGGCGGATCGCTTGCCGTTAAGCAGGCTGCGGCAAGGTACTCCGGCTATCATCGACAGTGAGGACAGCTATACCAACCATATCCATGCAGATGATCTCGCGCGAATCAGCGTCGCGGCTTTGCGCTATGGAAAACCATGCAGGGTATATCACACCAGTGATGATAGTCATTTAAAGATGGGCGAATATTTTGATAGCGTGGCCGATGCATTTGGTCTGCCGCATGTTCCGCGTATAAGCCGCGCTGAAGCGCAGCATGTACTTTCGCCGATGTTGCTGTCATTCGTGAATGAATCGCGTCGCTTGACCAATATGCGCTTGAAACAGGAATTGAAAGTTGTTCTGCGATATCCGACAGTAATGGATATGCTTAGAAGATTGCATGAAGGCAATGAGGTCAAAAACTCCTTCCGTCCACCTGCTTGATCTTTAGCGCAGAAAGGTCGACATCCTCAAGGCAGCGGACATTGATGCTGAACATCTCTACCCCATTATGCGAACCGGTACCCATCGGTGCACAACCGCAGGTGGAACAGAAATGATGTTGGATCTTTCGCTTGCCAAATTCATAGGTGGAAAGATTGCTCTCCGGGTTGACGAAGTGTACCTGGCTGCGTGGAACAAACCAGCGCAAAGCTCCCAGTCTGCGACAAATTGAACAATTGCATTCTTTTACAGCATACAAATCTCCCTCGACTTCAAATGATACACGTCCGCAATGGCAGCTACCTTTATAAAGCATCTATAGTCTCCTTTTAAGGGAAATAATCTCTTCAGTGCAAGGCGTTGGGGAAGACGCGTTGCCAAGTGCAAAGGTTGTCATCAGAGGGTTCAGGTGAATTACCTCGCTGTTGGAAATTTCAGGGATTGCTGCTTGCCTTGATTAGTTGCTGCAATTTCTGGAAAGCAGCGCCGCTGGCGATTACCTGATCAGCCTTTGCGACGCCGTCCTCTAGTGTGTTTGCCAGCCCCGCCACATAAATCGCTGCTCCGGCGTTAAGTTGCACGATGTCGCGCGGCGCACCAACTTCATTGTTCAATACTCCCAATAGTTTTTCGCGCGCCTCGTCGATATTGGCAACATGCAACATATTGATTGGTGCGGTTGTCAGCCCGAACAAGTCAGGGTGCACAGTGTATTCGCTGATCTTGCCGTCTTTAAGCTCGGCGATGTAGGTTCCTTCGCTGATGGAAATCTCATCCATGCCGTCCGCGCCATGCACCACCAGCACATGGCGACTACCGAGGCGCTGCAGTACGCGCGCCTGGATGCCGACCAGGTCCTGATGAAATACCCCCATCACTTGATTGTCTGCGCCGGCCGGATTGGTCAAGGGTCCTAGTACGTTGAAAATTGTGCGCACGCCGAGTTCACGGCGGACAGGTGCTGCATATTTCATCGCTCCATGAAAATTTGGGGCGAACATAAAACCGATACCGACTTGGTCTATGCACTTGCCTACCTGTTCCGGGGTGAGATTGAGGTTGACGCCAAGCGCTTCCAATACGTCAGCGGAACCACAAGTCGAGGATACCGATCGCCCGCCATGCTTGGCAACACGCGCCCCTGCCGCAGAGGCAACCAGTGCGCTGGCAGTCGAGATGTTGAAAGTATGCGCCGAATCTCCGCCCGTGCCACAGGTGTCAACCAGATACTCGCGGTTGGTAACCGGTACTTTGGTGGCAAATTCGCGCATCACTTGCGCGGCGGCAGAGATTTCACCGACGGTTTCCTTTTTGACGCGAAGGCCAACAAGGATTCCAGCAATCTGGGCCTGTGTGACCTCGCCGCTCATGATTTGACGCATCAGAGACAGCATCTCGTCATAAAAAATTTCGCGTTGTTCGATTAGACGGGTCAATGCTTGTTGGGGTGAGATCATGGCTATTTTTTTCCTATCAGAAAATTGTCCAGCATGTCGTGCCCGTGCTCGGTGAGTATGGACTCAGGATGGAATTGCACTCCGTGCACGGCCATGGTCCTGTGGCGAACTCCCATAATCTCGTTGTCATCGGTCCATGCGGTGATTTCCAGGGAGTCAGGTAATGTTTCGCGCTCAATCACCAGCGAATGATATCGCGTTGCGGTGAATGGGTTGGGCAAGCCAGTGAACACGCTGTTATTGTTGTGGTAAATCAGCGAAGTCTTGCCATGCATCAGGCGCTTGGCATGAATGATGTGCCCGCCGAACGCCTGGCCTATGCTCTGGTGGCCGAGACATACCCCGAGGATAGGGATTTTCCCAGCGAAATGCTTGATTGTGGCGACCGACACACCGGCTTCGTTTGGAGTGCAGGGACCTGGCGATATGACAATGTGCTGCGGATTCAAGGCGGCAATCTGCTCGATTGAGATTTCATCGTTGCGTCGAACAATAACATCCGCGCCAAGTTCGGCGAAGTACTGCACCAGGTTGTAGGTGAAGGAGTCATAATTGTCGATCATCAGCAGCATGTTTGTTTCCAGTCCTAACTTTTCATTTGCATCATACTCAAAGCCACGGCTTCGGCAACCTCGATCCCGTCGATCGCTGCTGAAAGTATCCCGCCCGCATATCCCGCACCCTCACCGGCCGGATATAGACCTGTAGTGTTTATGCTTTGATAATCGTTATTGTTGCGCTTGATGCGTACAGGCGAAGAGGTGCGTGTCTCGACACCGGTAAGTACCGCATCGGACAGATCGTACCCCTTGATCTGCCTGGCGAAGGCAGGCAGGGCTTCGCGTATTGCGGAAATTGCGTATTCTGGGAGTGCGGTAGAAAGGTCGGTCAAATGTACGCCGGGCGTATAGGACGGTATGACGCCCCCGAGTATGGCCGAGGGCCGACCCTTCAGAAAGTCGCCGACTAGTTGTCCTGGCGCAAGATAATTCCCTCCACCCAGTTCGAATGCAAGTGACTCCCATCGACGTTGGAACGCTATTCCTGCAAGTGGTCCGCCAGGGTAGTCCTGCTCGGGCGCAATGCCAACCACGATGCCGCTGTTGGCATTGCGCTCGTTGCGTGAATACTGGCTCATACCATTGGTCACGACGCGTCCAGGTTCTGAAGTTGCAGCGACTACGGTTCCGCCCGGGCACATGCAGAAGCTGTATACCGAACGTCCGTTGCTAGCGTGATGCACCAGTTTGTAGTCAGCCGCACCGAGTAAAGGATTTCCGGCATTCTTGCCGTACCGTGCTCGGTCGATGAGAGATTGTGGATGTTCGATACGCAAGCCGATCGAGAAAGGTTTGGCTTCGATATAAATGCCACGTTTGTAGATCATCTCAAAGGTATCGCGAGCACTGTGCCCGACAGCCAAAACCAGATGAGATGTGGCTATCTGATTCCCGTTGGCAAGGATTACGCCGCGGACGCGTCGAGTGCCATCGGACGCATTCTCGATCTCGATGTCGTCTACACGGCTTTGGAAACGAATTTCTCCACCCAGTGAACATATTGTCTCGCGCATTCTTTCGACCATGCCGACAAGCCGGAAAGTGCCGATATGCGGATGGCTCACATACAGGATTTCTTCCGGTGCGCCTGCCTTGACGAACTCGTCCAGTACTTTTCTGGCAAGATGCTTCGGATCCTTGATCTGACTATACAACTTGCCATCGGAGAATGTACCCGCTCCGCCCTCGCCGAACTGCACATTGGATTCTGGATTAAGCACTCCTTGCCGCCACAATCCGAATGTGTCTTTAGTCCGTTCACGAACTTCCTTGCCGCGTTCCAGGATCAGGGGACGGTAACCCATCTGCGCCAGCAGCAGCCCTGCAAACAGGCCTGCAGGTCCCGTGCCTACCACTATGGGGCGTGAAGCCAAGTTTTGTGGTGCTTGTGCGACGAAATGATAACTTGTGTCTGGAGTAATACTTATATGCGTGTTGTCTTTTAGGCGTGCCAGGACTGAGGTTTCATTGCGCACGCTGACATCAAGGGTGTAAGTGAACACTATGGCATTCGTCCTCCGTGCATCCACCCCTCGCTTGAAAATCAGGTAACTGACCAGCTCGTCCTCACTGATTCCCAATCGCTTTATTATGCTGTCTTGTATATCCCCTTTGGCATGAGCCAGAGGCAGCTTAACTTCGGTTAGTCGCAGCATGACTATTCTGCACCGCTGTCCAAGCCTGCCAGCACCATCTCGGCGGCGCGCAATACTGCGCGCGCCTTATTCAGTGTTTCCATCCATTCGCTGTCGGGCACCGAGTCGGCAACAATCCCTGCCCCTGCTTGCGCGAAAAGCATGTTGTCCTTTACCACGGCGGTGCGCAGTGCGATGGCAAGATCCATGTCACCATTGAAACCGAGGTAACCGACGGCACCTGCATAAATCCCACGTTTGGAAGGCTCCATCTCGGAGATGATTTCCATTGCTCGTACCTTTGCCGCACCTGAAACGGTACCGGCAGGGAAAGTGGCCTTGAGTACATCCATCGCATTCAGCCCTGGTTTGAGCTTGGCTTCAACGTTAGAGACAATGTGCATCACATGTGAGTAACGCTCAATGATCATCTTTTCGGTTAATTTCACTGTACCATTTTGTGCGACGCGACCGATGTCATTACGTCCCAGGTCGATCAACATAAGGTGCTCCGCAAGTTCCTTCGGATCGGCCAGAAGCTCTTGTGCGAACTCGATATCCTGCTGTGGCGTCTTGCCGCGCGGCCGAGTTCCAGCGATCGGGCGCACCGTTACAGTATCGTTTTCCAGTCGCACCAATATTTCCGGTGATGCACCAACCACATGATGATCGCCCATGTCGTAATAGAACATGTACGGAGAAGGATTGATGCTTCGCAAAGCGCGATACAGCGAAAGTGGAGCAGCAGGGAATGGTTGTGACATGCGTTGCGACAGCACCACCTGCATGATGTCGCCGTCGAGGATATATTGCTTGGCCTTAACAACAGCTTGCTTGAAAGCCGCTTCACCGAATTCCGAGTTTGCCTCACCGCCATGCATCGCCGGTGCGTGGGGGATGTCAACGGGCAACCTTAATCGACGAGTCAATTCGTTCAGGCGCTGCTTTGCCAACGAATAGGCATCTGCCTGTTCAGGGTTCGCATATACGATAAAGGTAAGCTTTCCGGTGAGATTGTCCACTACCGCCAATTGCTCGGTGAGCATCAGCAGGATATCAGGGGTTCCGATCACATCAGTTTTATGTGTCTTTGCCAGGCGAGGCTCGATGTAACGAATCGTCTCATACCCGAAATAGCCAGCCAACCCTCCGCAGAATCGAGGCAGTCCAGGGAGTGAGGCAACCTTGAAACGCGTCTGGTAATCTCTGATGAAATCCAGAGGATTATCTACTTGATGGGTCGTCTCATGATCGTTATGCGTCAACGTGACTTGTTTGTCGCGTACCGTGATATGAGTATCGGCCGGCAGGCCGATAAATGAATAGCGGCCGAAACGCTCGCCTCCCTGTACCGACTCCAGAAGATAAGAATAAGGCTGGTTCGCGAGTTTGAGATACAACGACAGCGGCGTGTCTAGGTCGGCAAAGCTTTCGCTAACAAGTGGAATGCGGTTATACCCTTGTCGGGCAAGGGCGCTGAATTCCTGTTCTGTGATGGGATATGACATTCGAAACCTCCTGAATACCTTTGATATTGTGATAGTTGTGTGCGCATTGCGCACTGTCGAATCATGCGCGATGCGCACGCTGCAACTAACACCATCGCCAGTAGGCGGTTTCCTTCAAGTGGCTGAGTCGGTCATGTTTCATGCTTTAGCGCGCTTGATCAGTGGCATCGCTGCCGGTAAGGTGGCGATCACTGCATCCTGGTCGAGCAATTCCGCCGGTTCTCCGTGATTGTAACCATAAGGCACGCAAAATACCGGACAGCCAGCTGCGCGGGCGGCTACCGTGTCGTTCAGCGAATCGCCGATCAACAACAATCTTTCAATCGAAACACCGAAATACTCGGCTGCATGAATCAAGGGCAAGGGGTGTGGCTTTTTTTCCGGGAGAGTGTCTCCTGACAGTACGATCTCAAAATATTTTGCCAGTCCGGTGCCCTTGAGCAACGGTTCGGTATAGCGTGCGAGCTTGTTTGTTATGCAACCCAACCTTAATCCAGCGGCTTTCATTATTTCCAAACCTTCTATTACGCCGTCATATGGTTTGCTTTGGAGCAAAAGCTCCGCATAATGTCTTTCGAAGATGGGCAATGCATGCTCATACAGCGCAGCATCGGGTGTGGCATGCATTTCCCCGGTCAGTGCACGCTTGACCAGCCAGCTGATGCCGTTGCCGATATAACTGGTCAGCAAGTCATTCGAAACTGGGGCGTAATCCATGTCACGCAACATGCGATTAGCGGATGCTGCCAGTTCAGGAGCGGTGTTCAGCAGCGTTCCGTCAAGATCGATGACGACTGCTTCGACGGATACTGGAACTGAATATCTCGTGATGGCATCTTTCTGTGATGCAGCGAGCTTGTTATGCATGAGCTACTTTACTTTCGCAAGTTCCGCGCGCATTTCGTTGATGACGCTGTCATAACGATTTTTGTCCTTTTCGCTGCGCTTGCTGAATATTGCAGAGCCTGCAACGAAAGTATCAACGCCGGCTTCAGCAACTTCCTTTATATTGGCTGGGCCTACGCCGCCATCAATCTCCAGTCGACAGGTGTGCTTGCCCGCATCTATCATCTTGCGCACCCTGCGCGCCTTGTCCAGTACAAAAGGTATGAACTTCTGGCCGCCAAAGCCGGGGTTCACAGACATCAGCAATACCATGTCCAGTTTCGGCAAGGTATATTCCAGTACATCCAGTGGTGTAGCAGGATTGAAAACAAGTCCGGCCTTGCAACCGCTTTCCTTGATCAGTCCTATCGTTCGATCAATGTGCTCGGAGGCCTCGGGGTGAAAAGTGATATACGTCGCGCCTGCCTTGGCGAAGTCAGGGATGATGCGATCCACTGGCTTGACCATTAGATGCACGTCGATTGGCGCGGTTACGCCGTGCTTGCGTAAGGCTTCACATACCAAGGGTCCTATGGTCAAATTCGGAACGTAATGATTATCCATTACGTCAAAGTGCACGATGTCAGCGCCGGCGGCGAGAACGTTATCGACTTCCTCGCCAAGTTTGGCGAAGTTCGCTGAAAGAATACTCGGGGCGATCTGGTACATGGTTGATCCTTCGATGTAAGTTGTAATTTGAGTCACTTATTCTACCGATACTTTACCTGCGCTGATACATGGAATCGGAAAAAACAACATAAGACATTGGGTGCTTCAAAATCGAACATTTGAAAAGTACTTATATTCCTAATTGCTAAGAAAAAATTACCCTCCAAAGTTTTGCCAATTGAGCTGAATTGAGGGTAGTATCAAAAATTGCAAAACAGATGGTGGTTTTTTGTGCTACTTAACAAAAAGGGGTTAGCCCCTGCCGTTTCAGTTAGTAATCATCGCCTTGATGTAATAAATATAGCAAATATACGCTATCTTATACTTATAAAGTAATACTTAAGTCTATAAGGGTGGGTATAAGTTGAATTTCCTGAAGTTCCCAAACGATTACAAAAGTTGAAGTTAAATACTTCCGGATAATCCTTAAAGTATGCTCTTTTTTTCTGTGCTCCTGACACTACTGGTTTTTCTAATCTCAAGCTACGGCTTGGGATTTGTAACCATGAGATGGGCTATCCGCGCTGACAATAATACATTTCCCTTTCTAACGGTGATTGGTGTAGCTGACCTAATAGTAATGGGTGGGATATTAAATCTTGCAGGCATGGCCTATCCCGCCGCGATGTACGTATTAATATTGCTGGGGCTTGCATGTTTTGTATTGGCTTTAATGGACAGTTACAGGTTTCGGTCACAGTTGAACCGCCCGCATCCATCAAATTTCCTTACAAGAAAAGCGAGTCTACTGAATCTAATTTTTCCAACACTTCTCGTTGCAATAGCTGTAATATTTTTCACTGTTACGTTGCTGCCATCAGGTGTCTTTAATTGGGTCGATGATTTTGATATGTACATTCTTCGACCGGTACGCATGTTACAGACAGGCACACTGTCTGGTGATTTGTTTGGGCTGATTGGCCTAGATAGCCTCGGGGCCCAATCTTTTTTACAAGGCTTTTTCCTCCTAATTCTTCCTGTAGATTATTTGCCTGGATTTGATGCTGTGTTTGGCTTCGGGTTGGCGGGATTCTTATTAATATCGATTGCACAAAGATTAAATTTGAGCTGGGTATTTACGACTCTTGCTATCCTAACTTTTCTCGTGATAAACCCACAATCAGTAAATATCGCAGCTTTATTTTCCGGCACGTTCGTAATTCTTGGGTTGCTGTTTGCCAGCTGCTTGTTAACTGAAAGTTTAGATGAATCGGGAATCGAAAAACCTCTGGGCATGGCAGCGATAGCTGGATTACTTATTTCTTCGCTTGTTGCACTCAAGTCAACACTTGTTTTCTTTGCTGTAATTTACAGTGCATTATTTTTCTTGGGCCTATTTGTGGTCACACCAAAAAAACGCCTAGTATTGTTTCTAATTGCGACTTCTGGCTTTTGTGCAGCAGTAACCATTTTGCCATGGTTGCTGCTTCACTTAACCAATTATGTTGCTGCAATTAATGTTCCCTCTCATACGACCGCCGGAGCCAACGCAAGTATATTTTCTGTATTAAAAGGGAATGTGAGTGAAATGTTCTCTACGAACAACCTGTATTGGGGTGGGTCAATGCTAGGTTATGGAACCATAATTATTGAGTTGGCAGTTCTCGGCGTAGCCTCTATTTTCTTTATGTTGCCGAGCAGCAGAAGTCAATCACCACAAAAAGGATATTCTCTGGTTGCTGCATCCGCCTGTGTGGCTGCTATCGGATCCTATATTCTTGAATTCAGCTTTTTTGACTTGGACAACGCAGTGCGATATGCAAGTCCCGTATTAATAGCGACGCTTCCCTTTGCCTTTCTAGTAGCTGGCTTTAATGCCACGGTCAGCTATTCCTCCCAGCAAAGATTACATGTGAAAAGACGATTTGAAATGGTGATTTTGACTGCAGCTAGCTTAGTGCTTGGCCTGTTCGGAAGTGATTTCTTTGATAGGATAGAACGCGATTACAACAATCGCACCACAGATTCCTTTCCTATAAACGACGCCATAATTCGGCAGAATAATTATGCATTTTCGATAATTGCGCGGCAAACCCTGCGTAACATTCAATATCAAACCGAGGCTGGATCTAAAATCCTTGCATGGATATCCATCCCATTTCAACTTGACTTTACCAGAAATGAAATACAAGTAGTTACAGCGTTTGGATTGCTTAATCCATGGTTAGACATACCCCTCAGTGGCAACCCTATCGATGTGGCACGATATTTTAAAAAGATGGGAATTCGTTACATAATTTGGGAGTACCCTGAATTCGGAAGAATGAATAAAACTCAGCTTAAAAACATGTTACTTAATCATTACTCAATATATCGGCGGATGGCTGCGCGAAATATATATTTGATAAATATGTTGTCCTCCATGACGGCTGGCAGGAATTATATATATAAATACAACGATATATTACTTTTCGATCTTGATCAAATCAATTGAAACCAGATAATCCATTAGTCAAATTAGGATAATCATTCCTACTGAAAGCGTTCGCTGCCGACTTATGCCATCAAGAGATAAGTGACACTAAGGAACGCCAGTGGCGTTAATGAGGATGGTGAACAAGATCATGATTAAGTACAACTACTCCAAATTCCCTATTGAAAGTGGGAATTAAATAGCTATTTTCATGGGATTCTGGAATGCATAACTCAGTGCGGCAAAAGAAACAAGCGTAATTTAGTATTCTGTGGAAAATTGCTTCCTTTTCCAAGTATCGTTAAAGCCTTGTCCTAGTGGTGGAGGTGATCAGGATCGAACTGACGGCCTTCTGATTGCGAACCAGACGCTCTCCCAACTGAGCTACACCCCCAAAATCCGGGGAATGCTAAACAGAAACATGCGGTTTGGGAAGCTGCAAGCCGGTGGCACGGTAAAAAGCGCTCAAGTTGCTCAGGTCGTCAAACACCGCTGATGCTCCTGTGAAATTCTGGTTTCGGGTGTAATGGTTGGTGGTCACGTAAGTTCTGATGCCGGCTGCGAGACTCGAGCGCAGCCCATTTTCGGAGTCTTCCAGTGCGATACACTCGTCAGGGGATATGCCCAGTTTTTCAAGTACCCAGAAATATATATCGGGAGATGGTTTCTTGTGTGGCACGATATCGCCGCAGCCATTCGCGGCAAAATAGCGCTCCCAGTCCATACCAAGACCGACTTCCAGAAGCGCGGAAACATTTTCTGGCGTGGTGGTAGTTGCGATTGCCAGGGTGATGCCGGCTGAATGTGCATCACTGATGAGTTTCTTGATGCCAGGGCGCAACGTGATATGACCCTCGCGCAGCATTCTGGTGTAGTGTTTGGTCTTCACCAAATGAAGATTTTTCACAAAGTTTTCATAATCAGGTGGATAAGCAAAATCCTGCAGGAAATTGCTGATGAAGTATTTGATTCGTTCCTTGCCGCCAGTTACTTTGAGCAGCTTGTCATACAACGGGACATCCCAGTTCCAGTCGAGTCCGCACTCGGCAAATGCCTTGTTGAAGGATTTCCGGTGTCCATCCTCGGTATCGGCTAGCGTACCGTCGACATCAAAAATAATTGCCTTGATACTCACGAAAACTCCTGTGAAATTGTCACTTTCACTTGATTGTTGATTACAATTGCATCAGCGCAAGCCCGGCAATTTTCCCGCCATGCTGCGCATCATCTTGCCAATGCCGCCACCTTTGCTGAACATCTTCATCATCTTCTGGGTCTGTTCAAACTGGTTGAGCAACTGGTTGACATGCATTACCTGTACCCCAGCTCCCAAAGCGATACGGCGCTTGCGTGAGGCCTTGATGAGTTCAGGTTTGCTGCGTTCGAGTGGAGTCATCGAATTGATGATTCCTTCAATGCGTGTAATGGATTTGTCGTCGATTTTGGAGCTGGCAGCGGCCTGGCTTAGTTGTGCCGGCAGTTTGTCCATCATCGCCGATAGTCCGCCCATCTTGCGCATCTGGACGATCTGAGTCTTGAAATCGTTGAGATCGAAACCATGGCCGCTCTTGACTTTTTTAGCTAGCTTTTCTGCTTCAGCGTGGTCTACGCCGCGCTGGGCTTCCTCGATCAGAGTCAGTACATCGCCCATGCCTAGAACACGCGAGGCCATTCGTTCAGGATGAAAGGCTTCGAGGCCGTTTGACTTTTCGCTTACGCCGACAAACTTTATCGGCTTTCCGGTGATCTGTCTCACCGAGAGCGCCGCGCCACCGCGTGCATCACCATCTAGCTTGGTAAGTATGATGCCGGTCAAAGGGAGGGCGTCGCCGAATGCCTTGGCGGTGTTCACGGCATCCTGACCTGTCATCGCATCAACAACGAACAGGGTTTCGACCGGCTTGAGGGCGGCATGAAGATCGCGGATTTCCGTCATCATTGCTTCATCGATGGCGAGGCGTCCAGCTGTGTCGACAATCAGTACATCGTGGTAATGCTTGCGTGCATAGTCCAGTGCAGCAAGTGCGATATCCTGAGGTTTCTGGCTAATATCCGATGCAAAGAAATCTGTGTCGAGTTGTTGAGCAAGGGTGCGCAATTGCTCGATTGCGGCTGGGCGATAGACATCGCAACTGACCAGCAACACCTTCTTTTTCTGCTGCTCGCGTAGTAGTTTGGCGAGTTTCCCGCTGGTGGTCGTTTTGCCCGCGCCCTGTAAACCGGCCATCAGGATGACTACCGGCGGGGTAGCTGCAAGGTTGAGCGCGTCGTTGTGTTCGCCCATCAGTTTGGTAAGTTCACGATGCACAACACCGATCAGCGCTTGGCCGGGATTCAGGTTGCCGATGACTTCCTCTCCAAGTGCCGCTTCTTTGACCTGGGCTATGAATTGCTTTACGACGGGCAGCGCGACGTCAGCTTCAAGGAGAGCCATGCGCACTTCTCGCAACGTATCCTGGATGTTGCTTTCCGTCAGGCGCGCCTGACCGCGTAAATTCTTGATGACGCCTGAAAGGCGCTGCGATAGATTGTCCAGCATGAGAGTTTTGCAACAGTTTGGTGTAGAATCAGCGCAGTCTAAAACATCCTGATAGAAAATGCATAACGTTATCCTCTCATTGTCTACTTTTGCAGCCTATGCTGTGCTGGCCGTGTTTTTTTGGCGGGCGAACATTCGCGGTGAGGGTGATGTGTTAAGTCGTGGAGCGGTCGGCCACTTGGTCTTGATCCCGCTGGCTTTGCATGCCTACCTGCTTGCCCAGGATGTGCTTTCCGGTGGAGGCTTCAACCTGAGCATGACCAATGCGCTATCGATGATCATCTGGCTGACTTTGGCAGTGTACTGGATAGCGCGGTTCTTTTATCCAATCGGCGGATTACAGGCACTGGTTTTGCCGCTGGCAGCCATTGTCGTGCTTTTACCTGAATTTTTCCCGACAGCTCACCAATTGGAAAATACTGGCCTTTTCGCATTCAAGGCACATATCGCTGCGGCAATGCTGGCCTACAGTCTGTTCACGATAGCCATGCTTCACGCGGTACTGATATCGCAGGTGGAAAGTCGCCTGCATCATGCGATGATGCCGCGCGTATTGCAGAGTTTGCCGCCATTGATGACCATGGAGACGCTGCTGTTCCGTATGATAGGAATCGGATTTGTGTTGCTGACGCTGACGCTGGCATCAGGCGCGGTGTTTTCAGAGCAGATATTTGGCAAGGCTCTGGAGTTTAATCACAAGGTGCTGTTCGGCTTTATTTCCTGGGGCGTGTTCGCCGTATTGCTATGGGGTCATCATTTCTATGGTTGGCGCGGGCGCATAGCGGTTCGCTGGACAGTGAGCGGATTCGTGCTTCTGTTGCTTGCATATATTGGCAGCAAGTTCGTCCTTGAAGTGTTGCTGAGTAAATAGGCTTTTTTCAACAAAACCTGCCTATGGGCTACGACTTGCAAGAAGTACCATAAATGTCGTAGAATCCGCGCCCTTTCGCTGGGCTAATTAAATTAGATAGGTTTCATTATGGTAATCATTCGTCTTTCTCGTGGCGGTTCCAAGAATCGTCCATTTTTTCACGTAGTTGTTGCAGATTCGCGCAATCGTCGCGACGGCCGCTTCATCGAGCGTCTGGGTTTTTACAATCCACTCGCGCCGGATGGGCATGAAGGGTTGAGATTGGAGCTGGAGCGCGTCGGTCATTGGCAAAGCAAGGGCGCACAATTGAGCGATGCGGTTGCCAAGTTGGTCAAGCGTGCCGGTGTCACGGCAGCCGCCTGATGATTTAGAGGGCTCCATGGTGATCATGGGGCGTATCGCTGCAGCATATGGGATAAAGGGTTGGGTCAAGATCCAACCTTATACCGAATATCTTGATAGCTTGCTGGAATACAAGTCTTGGTGGATCGGCCAGGAAGGTGGTCCGTGGCATGAAGTGGAAGTAAAGCTGTGCGAGGTTCATAACAAGATCCTCGCTGCTGAATTGCCAGATTGTCCGGATCGCAACGCAGCAGAAAAGTTGAAAGGTCTGTTGATCGCTGTCCCGCGCAGCAGTTTGCCACAACAGGGCAGCGATGAGTTTTACTGGTCTGACCTGATTGGGCTGGCAGTGGTAAATGCAGAGAATGTTCAGCTAGGTACCGTGACGAATTTGTTGGAAACCGGTGCTAACCAGGTGTTGAGCGTGAAAAGCAACAACGGGGAGATCCTTATTCCCTTCGTTGCTAGCGCCATAA
>JAHEDW010000093.1 GCA_024641025.1 Gallionella sp. | reverse complement strand
AGGAGGTCGCGAACCCGGCCGTTCTTCTCAGGCACGACCTTCTTTTGATGCCAACAAGTCCCGTCAACAGACTCAGAACAACAGTAACCGCGGCGCATCCAGCCGCGCGTCGATGAACCGCGGGGGTGGCAATCGCGGTCGCTAAGGGGAACATTATGAACCAAACCAAAAATCAAAATGTGATTGTGGCGATTTTGATTTTGCTAACTATGATATTAGGTTTTTCACCAGTGATAGCTTCTGAGCAGGCTTCCAGCAGTTCAGCGCAGTCGCAAGCCACATACTCAACAGAAGATGCTGCTGCTAAGGCACTCTATGAGGTTGTCAAAACACACGATGTGAAGTCCATCTACAAGGTACTTGGCCCAGGTAGTGCACAGCTTATTTACACCGGTGACCAAATTGCAGACCAGGAAATGCGTGAACGCTTTCTTGCTGGGTATGAACAATCTGTTATTTTCGAGTCGAATGGTGACAGTAAGACAATCATATTGATTGGTGAAAAGGAGTCACCGTTTCCCTTTCCGTTGGTAAGAGGTGCGAAAGGATGGTACTTTGATTCCAAGGCGGGTGCTGAAGAGATTATCAATCGCCGCATTGGCGAGAATGAACACTTTGCGATCGAGTTTTGTCTTGCATATGGCGACGCACAACAAGAGTATGCTGAGCAAGATTGGAACGGCGACGGAATAATCGAATACGCACAAAAGTTGCTGAGCAGCCCAGGCAAGCGAGATGGACTTTATTGGCCAACAGGTAAGGGTGAGCCTAACTCACCACTCGGACAACTTGCCGCTCGGGCAATGCGTGAGGGTTACTCAGCAAAAAATGGCGGGCCTGAACCGTTTCACGGTTATTTTTTCAAGATTCTTTCCGGTCAAGGTAAGGATGCACAAGGCGGAGCATATGACTATATCGTCAATGGCCACATGATTGGCGGTTATGGTCTTGTTGCCTATCCGTCACTATGGGGTACTTCCGGGGTAATGACTTTCACTTGCAGTCACGACGGCATCGTCTATCAAAAGAACCTAGGCGCAGGCACTCTTGATGCTGCATTGACAGTCAAACTTTTCAATCCCGACAAAAGCTGGTCGAAAGCCCAATAAGATATTTCTTCCTGACTATGCAGCCCCTTCAAACAAGGCTTCATCCAATAATGAGGATATGTATATTTCATCGTTTCATCAAAATCACGAAATTCTTGCTGCTTTTGGTCGTAGTTCCTGTTTACGCAGCCGATAAGGAAAACACTGACGAGATAATCGATGAAAGTATTCAGACTGCATCAGTGTATGAGAGCAAAGGTCAGTGGGTACCTGTTCCGATTCCTGTCTCCAATCCGACTGTCGGTACGGGACTTCAGGCAGTTCTTATGTACTTGCATCCGAAACATGCAGAATCGACCCACAATTCGACTACTGGTCTAGTCGGGATGTATACAGATACAGATAGCTGGTTTACAAGTATTTTCCACGACGGATCATCTGTAAATGACACAATTCGTTATACAGGATTTCTGGGCGCCGCTCATATGAACCTTCACTTTTATGGTATTGGTGACTCCACTATCATTGGTGACAGGTCAATTCCTTACGGATTCGACATGATCGTAACTTCAGGTAAAGTCCAGATCCGTATTCCGGATACCAGTCATTGGTTCGCAGGTATCAATTACATCTACATCGATTCCGACACCACGGTCAGAACCGCCGACATCATTCCTGGTATGCCAGATCTCAATGGTACGATAAAGACAGCCGGACTTGGATTGATGGTGACATACGACTCAAGGGACAATAATTATTTCCCGGCCCAAGGTCAGTGGTTCGAGAGCAAGTGGGTCGATTACGGCGAAAACTGGGGAGGGGACATGACATACAGCAAGAGTACTTCCTTCCTTAACCACTACCAACCTTTGTATGAAAATGTCATAGTAGCGCTTCGAACTCGGTTGCAGACCAGTTCAGGTGATGTTCCATTCTTTGATTTGCCTTCCCTGCAAATGGGGGGTTTCTCGAACGGGCGATATCGCGACCAGAACACATGGTCATTCCATTCAGAAGGACGTTACAAATTCAAACCTCACTGGGGCTTGATCGGTTTCTATGAAGTCGGATGGTTTAACAGCAAGCTTGGCGACATATTTGACGGACGACGTATCACAAGTTACGGGACAGGCCTACGTTGGCAGGTTACGGAAAATAAACAGATGCATCTGGGACTAGATATCGCTTTCAGCACTGATGAAGAGGCAATCTATATTAGAATAGGCGAGCGTTTCTGATATTACCTATGAAGTAAAGTATCCAACCATGATTTTTTATTTACCCACATAAATTTTTCAAGTAAATCGGAGAAATTAATCATGAAATTCGCAAACAAGGTACGAAATATTTTTGTATTTGCCGCAGCTTTCGCAATAGTAATCAGCGCTGAAAGCAGTGCCAACGCTGCTGACGAGATGATTGGTTTCGGCAAGGAGAAGTTTCAAATCAATCTTGGCTACTATCGCCCGAATTTCAGCACAGTTGTCTCGGAAGGTATAAAGGGCAGCCCATTACCTCCCGGAGATATTAGTGGTGAAGATGATTTAGGACTTGAAAGTAACTTGGGAGTTGCTCGGTTCGATGGCTATTGGCGGTTCGCCGAACGACATCGGCTATACTTTGGCTACTATCAACTTGACCGTGACGCGGAGAGGATTCTGCCACAAGATGTTGGCCCGATTGATATCGATGGGGAAAATGTATACTTGGTAAGTGGAAGTAACATTATCAGCAAGTCCAAGATGCAGGTCTACATATTAGGTTATGGCTATACCTTCCTTCAATCTGAAACCATGGAACTTGCGGGCAAGGTCGGTCTCAACGTCGCGCAGCTTGGAACCAAATTAAGCGGAACACTTATCGTATCTCCAATTTCTCCCTCCACTCCAGCGGAACAAACAACCAAAACTGGTGCCACTTCGGGCTCAGAGGTCACGGCTCCGCTTCCAGCGTTCGGATTTGCCGGCGACTGGGCAATAGACGAGCGGTGGCGCATGAAGGGAAATCTTGGCGCTTTCCAGATCAAGATCAATAATGTGAAGGCTACCGTTGTCGATGCGGGAGTGGCTGCCGAGTATCGTCTTTTGAGGAACTTCGGGGTCGGAGCGGGCTATAGCTTGCTCAATGCAAAGGCTGAGTATGACAAAGATAATGCTTCTGCTTCAATGAACTGGCGCACCGGTGGCTGGCAGCTTTACGGGTCATGGTTCTTCTGAGGCAAATTCTTCCATCTTAATTATGCTAGGATTCTAATAGTTAGCAATAAAACTATATGGATGAAGAAACGGTATATATGATTTGCCATTCTTCGTAAAAAGTGGGGGGATAATTCAGGTAGTAAGGTTTATCCTGCCATTTGATTGGAATGATCCCATACTTGGAGAAAAGTTAAATGTTGTTTAAGAACATCATCCTGATACTCTTGCTTAATATTGCCACGGTTGGATATGCAGCGCAATTTGACGTTGTTTCTGATTATGATACGGCGGCCAATTTCGATTCATTGAATTCTTATGACTGGATGCCGGCTACCGGCAATGCTGCTGGGGATGAATTGCTGGTCAAGAGGATCAGAAATACGATGGATGTTCAACTCCAGGCTAAGGGGAAGAAGATTGAATCGGAAAATCCAGATTTTCTAATTGGGATGGAGCTCTCTGGCAAGACCATCTCTGGTGGCTCCGTTGGGGTTGGCATGTCCATCGGTATACCTGTGGGCAGGGCAGGTAGGATCTCCATTGGTGGTGGAAAAAGCAAACCCCGTGAAAAGAAGGAGGGGACACTCGTCTTGGATTTCGTGGATGCGAAAACCAAGTCGCTCGTCTGGCGTGCAACTGTCACCGAAGCGGTAAATCCCTCCGCCTCGGCAGAGGAGAAGCAAAAAATGATAGACGAAGTAATCGCGGCAATGCTTGTGAATTTCCCCCCGAAGAAATAGTTTGCTGCTGTGATTCGTGACAGCATGTCAAACAGAGAACTTTATCCCCTGCAACAGGAAATATTCTGTTTAACTCACCAAAGCAGAATTTTATGCATTCTTCAGGGGAAAAGAAAATGCTTGGAAATATAGTTCCCGTTCAATTTATTCTAGGGGAAATACCATGATCTCTCATGCAAGAGTCGTTGTGTGCGTCGTCACATTTTGTACCCTGATATTTTCCGGCTGTACGCAATTCCAGTCATCCAAGCGTCTCGACATGAATGCGTTTGGTGAAAATACTTCAGCGATGGTTTCCGACATGAAAAATCGTCTTGCCATCACGCGACCCATTCTCACTCAGCGCTATTTCCCAGTCGAATCGACGAGTCAGTATGAGAAGCAAAAGCATGACGTCGTAAAAGTACTTGGTGGAATTGTTTTGTACTCGACACAAGTCGTTAACCTTTCTCGATCAAGGCTTTCGGAAAAGGAACAGGCTGCAGAACTTGGTAATTACATAGCAAGGCTTGCGACTCCAGTGATCGATGAGAAGGATCCGGACATTCACATTTCAAAGGAGAATTTCGATGAGATGGTGAAAACTATCAGCTCCCAGGATACTCTCCTTAAGGCACTTGAGTCTGCTCAACCATTTGTGGTAGCAGTGGAAACATACGTTAGCCACTCTTTGGAAAATTTGAACGAACTCGTTGCCCAGATATCTGAGGCAACCGCCACCAACATCTATCTCCAATCAGCAGATGTCCTGGAAAGTAGGAATAACCTGGAATCTCTTGAGGTGCAATCTATAAGGAGTTTTTCAATCCTCAACAGTGTCAAGTCCGGGGATCCAGACGCGCTAGCTGTACTGTTTAAGAGCGACCCGGCACTTAAAAGGATTGTGAAGGAGGGGACAAAGGTGAACCAGCAAGACATGGCCGCCATGGAACATGAACTGATGACAAGGCTTCAGAATATCCATGTCTTACTGGAGCATATAAAACCACAAATTGATGACTACCATGCTGAGATTACGGAGTTGGACGATATAGTGCAACAAGTCGAAGGAGGCATTCGAAAGATGCGCATTACCGTGACACTTTGGTCACGTTCCCACTCAAGCCTCGCTACGGGTGTTGCAGTTCCTCCTGAGATTGATCTGGCTGGCATGCTCACGGGCGCAACCTCCAGCGTGGTAAGCAAAGTCGTTCCATAAATTATGTAAATGAAATATTTGAATAACTGTTAACGCATTGTGATGATTCTTTTATATATCTGTTCCAGGGTTCTGCGGGTTGCAAGCTATTCAACGATGGTAGCAACACTAACCTTGGTTTTGTTTATGTTGCCTGCAACAGTGTTGGCGGAATCGAATACCCGCACTTCTGCAATAGTGAGCGCACAAGATATCGTTCTGGCCCCTGTAAGCATTGATGGGGTAACGTTGTTCCAAGTCCGGGGTGTCTCAGCATATCCGGCGGAACGTCGAGCCACAGAAATTGCAACCCGTATCGAGAAGTTGGCAACTAACCCGACGATTGATCCGGATAAATTGCAAGTTTCAGAAGGGGATGGCGCATCCGTCATAGCACTTGAAGATGAAGAAGTAATGTCGGTCTTCCAAGAAGATGCTCTAATGGAGAAAGTGGATCGCAAGGTATTAGCCAACGTCTACCAGGCAAAGATCCGTGAAATGATCTTGGCTTATCGCGAGGCGCGAACCCCCAAGGCTCTGACCACACATGTAATATACATCGCAATCGCAACATTGGCATTCCTGGCGTTTTTATGGTTCGGGCGGCACGTCATGATCCGGTCCAGCGCTTTGCTTGATCGTCGCCTGCGCACAAAATTAGATGGCCTCGAATCCCAATCCTTCCAAATCGTACGTGCCAAGCAAATTTGGTCTGCATTGGAAGGATTCCTGAAATTGTCTTGGCTCTTGGTATCCGTACTTACCGGGCTTTGGTATTTGGAGTTTGTTTTGAGTAACTTGCCCTGGACCAGAAGTTTTGGTGACAGCCTTTTAGTAATGTTGATCAAACCCGTCAAAATAATGGTAAAAGGGGTGGTTGAATTCATTCCCGACCTTGCTTTTCTTATCATTTTATTTTTTGTGATCAGGTTCATTCTTAAGGCATTGCAGATATTTTTTGGGGGAATTGCACATCAAGCAATCAGGTTTGAGAACTTTGACGCCGACTGGGCATGGCCCACCTATCGGCTTGTAAAACTTCTAATCATCGCGTTTTCATTAGTCATTGCATTCCCATATATCCCAGGATCGGATTCTGATGCTTTCAAGGGGATTTCAGTTTTTCTAGGTATTATATTTTCCTTAAGTTCGTCTTCCATCATTGCAAACTCAATTGCAGGATATACAGTAATCTATCGACGGGCCTTTAAATTGGGCGATCGCATCAGAGTTGGGGAGGATGTCGGCGATGTAACTGCAATTCGCCAACTTGTAACTCATTTACGTACAATCAAGAATGAAGAGATCGTTGTACCAAATTCGTCGATATTGAACAGCAGTGTTGTGAATTACAGTACGCTGGCGCGACAAGGACGGCTAATACTTCATACGACAGTCGGTATCGGCTATGAGACACCATGGCGTCAGGTTGAGGCAATGTTGCTGCAAGCTG
>JAHEDW010000092.1 GCA_024641025.1 Gallionella sp. | reverse complement strand
ATCTACTCAACCTTAACACGCAGGAAATGCTCATACTGACGTTTATACTGAAAAATATAACGGAGCATCTTTAATCTAATGGCAAAATGATTCGTCACTTTGGAAAATGTGCCGCATGTGCATTTGACCGAGAAACAGAGCAGATTAACTTCACTGCTGTCTTACTTCCTTGACATAAAGTCTGGTCTCAAGAAGACTGGTTCTTTCTGTATAACGCAGATTGCGCATGCGCCTGCAACCCTTCTCCAAATGCCAGAACCGAGGCAATATCCCCTAGTTTTTCAGCGCCTAGCGCAGAGACCTGGATCAAACTGCTTCGCTTCTGAAAATCGTATACCCCCAGTGGAGATGAGAAGCGCGCGGTGCCCGAGGTCGGCAACACATGGTTTGGACCGGCGCAGTAATCTCCGAGGGCTTCGGAAGTGAAACGACCCATGAAGATGGCTCCAGCATGCTTAAGTTTGGGAAGCCAGGCTTGCGGATCGGCCACCGACAACTCCAGATGCTCCGGTGCGATACGGTTACTGATCATGCAGGCTTCGTCTAGATCGTTTACATGAATCAGCGCCCCACGATTTTCCAGCGCCGTGCGGATGATGTCCCGCCGGGGCATCTGTTCAAGCAAGCGGTTGGCGCTCCGCGCCACTGCATCGATGAATTTCAGATCAGGAGACAACAGGATTGCCTGAGCCAGCTCATCATGCTCAGCCTGCGAGAACATATCCATCGCGATCCAGTCAGGATCAGTCTGCCCGTCGCATATCACAAGAATCTCAGACGGGCCAGCGATCATGTCGATGCCACAAATACCAAACACGCGGCGTTTTGCCGCAGCAACATAGGCATTCCCGGGACCAACGATCTTGTCCACCTTGGGTATCGTCGGAGTACCATAGGCCAAAGCCGCGACCGCTTGTGCGCCTCCGATCGTGAATACGCGATCCACGCCAGCGAGGCAAGCCGCCGCCAGCACCAAGGAGTTCTTAATGCCATCCGGCGTAGGAACCACCATGACCAACTCGGATACGCCTGCCACTTTCGCGGGCAGAGCATTCATCAACACAGAGGACGGATAGGCAGCCTTACCTCCGGGCACATAAAGACCAACACGGTCCAGCGGTGTCACTTGCTGGCCGAGCAGTGTTCCATCGCGATCAGTATAGCTCCACGATTCCTGCAGTTGCCTCTTGTGGTATTCAGTGACGCGCTTTGCGGCCTGCTCGAGCGCATTACGTTGCTCGGCAGACAACCCGTCTAAAGCGCTGCGCAATTCTGCATGCGGCAATTCCATCTCTCTGGCATTCTCAAGCGCAAGGCGATCGAACTTGCGTGTGTATTCCAGGACCGCCCTATCGCCATGCTTTCGCACATCCGTCAAAATTACAGCTACGGTCGCCTCAAGCTTTTCATCTGCGGTCTCCTCGAAGGCCAGCAACTGGTCAAGCTCCGCTTTGAAGCCAGCATTACGAGAGGATAGTTTTCTGATGTTCATGCTTTAGTCGCCATGTAATTCTTAAACATGCTATTTACTAATTGCAGTTGCGAACGCATCCAGCATCGGCTGAATCGAGGCATGCTTCAACTTAAGGGCGGCCTGATTCACAACTAGACGCGAAGAAATATCCTGAATGTGTTCGACTGCCTTGAGGTGATTGGCCTTTAATGTATTACCACTACTCACCAGGTCCACGATCGCATCGGACAGCCCGACCAGCGGGCCGAGCTCCATCGAACCATAAAGCTTGATCAGGTCAACATGCACACCCTTGGCAGCAAAGTGTGCCCTGGCAGTCTGCACGTATTTGGTCGCGACACGCAGACGCGCCCCTTGGCGAACTGCTGATTCGTAATCGAAGTCAGCTCGTACTGCAACCATCATTCTGCAACGAGCAATATTAAGGTCTAGCGGTTGGTACAGGCCGGTGCCGCCGTGTTCGTTCAGCACATCTTTTCCCGCCACACCCAGATCAGCTGCTCCGTATTGTACATAGGTCGGGACGTCGGATGCTCGCACGATAATCAAGCGCACATCAGCACGGTTGGTCGAAAGGATCAATTTACGCGAGGACTCCGGATCTTCCGAAGCGGTTATGCCTGCAGCGTTCAACAGAGGAAGTGTTTCTTCGAAGATGCGACCCTTCGATAGCGCGATCGTTATCATAATCAAATACGCGGAACATAAAAGAGAAAATGATACTGTGAAACATGAAGCCATGAAAAGCAGAACCGTATTTGCGTTCCTACTTTCACTTGATTCGCCGAATCTGAGCACCCAGTGCTGACAGCTTCGACTCAATGTGTTCATAGCCGCGATCAAGGTGGTAAATACGATCCACGATAGTCTCACCTTGTGCAGCCAAACCAGCAATGACAAGACTGGCCGATGCGCGCAGATCGGTCGCCATAATCGTAGCCCCTTCCAGTCGAGAACACCCCTTAATGACCGCAGTGTTGCCCTCTACCTCAATCTGCGCGCCAAGGCGTCGCAACTCCTGTACGTGCATGAAGCGGTTCTCGAATATCGTCTCAACCACCATCGAGCTGCCTTCAGCGATTGTATTCATCGCCATGAACTGCGCCTGCATGTCAGTAGGGAATGCAGGGTATGGCGCAGTGCGGACATTCACGGCCAACGGGCGCTTGTGCATCTGAAGATTGATTAGGTTGCCAGAGACCTTTATCAATGCACCGGCTTCCTGCAATTTTTCAAGCACGTTGTCTAGAATGTCGGCGCGAGCATTGGTCAAGGTGATGTTCCCGCCCGCAGAGGCTGCCGCAACTAGGAACGTACCGCTCTCGATACGGTCCGGCATGATGCAATGGATAGCACCATGCAACCTTTCAGTGCCAGTAATGCAAATAGTATCGCTGCCCGCACCCTCAATGCTGGCGCCCATCGATATCAGACAGTTTGCAAGATCAACCACTTCCGGTTCGCGGGCAGCGTTTTCCAGTATCGTCACACCATCTGCCAGCGCAGCCGCCATCATCAGGTTTTCAGTCCCAGTAACACTGACCAGATCGAAAAATATCCTCGCACCCTTGAGCCGTTTTGATTGCGCATGGATATAACCGTGCTCAATCTGAATCTCTGCGCCCATCGCCTGCAAGCCCTTGATGTGCAGGTCCACCGGACGCGAACCGATCGCGCAACCACCTGGAAGGGAGACGCGCGCTTCACCAAAGCGAGCCAGCAACGGCCCGAGCACCAGGATTGAAGCGCGCATGGTCTTTACCATGTCATAAGGCGCTTCCAGCTTATCGATATGCGCAGCAGACAATACTCTTTGCCTGCCATTCGCTTCTATCGTAACACCCATCTGCTGCAACAGCTTGCACATCGTACTTATGTCATTGAGCTCAGGCACATTGTCGAAATGCAAAGAATCGCTGCTCAATAAACTGGCACACAATATCGGCAATGCCGCGTTCTTGGCGCCGGAAATATTCACCTCGCCATTGAGTGGGGAGCCACCTTGTATCGCTAGTTTTTGCATGAACCTAATTAAGACTCTGCCACTCTTGAGGCGTATAGGTCTTCATCGATAGTGCGTGGATTTCTTCGCGCATCCGGTCACCCAAAGTTTGATAGACCAATTGATGGCGTTGAACCCGACTCTTACCGGAAAATTCTTCACTGACTACAATTGCCTCGAAATGCGTTCCGTCGCCGACCACCGTCAAGTGATCGGTAGGCATACCTTGCTCAATGTTAGCTTGAATGCTTTCTGGGGTTACCATGGGATTATCCAATGTTTGTTATTAAATAGGGCCTGATTCGCGGTACAGCGTTCTGCACCGACAAATTGAAACTTGATTCAGTTCGATTGTTGTGGCAGGAGTTTGTCTACTCCGTACAAACGTGCCAGGCTAAGCAGATCTTCAGGCAATCCTGTCACGTGTAACTCTCGGCCACTTTGCTGTGCAGCCCTTTCCCATCCAAGCAACATGCTGACCGCCGCAGAGTCAACCGACTCTACCTGCGCAAAGTCAACCTTCAAGTCTTCGACTGCAAGATGCTGCAAGCCCGTCGCATACAAGGCCGGAACAGTATCCATGTTCAAGTGGCCTTGAAGAACCATCTGTTCATCTTCAACTTGGTTCACTTAGCACCTACTTTTGCCAAGTCTGCTTCTGCAGAACTCGCGTTCTTGTCGACCAAGGTCTTGATCAGTCCGTCTATCCCGCTTTCCTGTATTTGTGACGTGAAGGTACCACGATAGCTCATTACCATACTGACTCCTTCAATGGATATGTCAAAAGCCTTCCAGCCATCGGCTGTCTTCTTTAGTTCATAATCCACCAAGGTTGGTTGCGCGCCAGGTTTTAAGATGAGCGTCTTGACAGTAGCCTCAGTGTCATCGTCCGGGGCCAGCTTGTAAGGCTTTACCTCGATCGTCTGATCACGATAAACCGTGAACACCTTAGTATACGTTCGCACCAGCATGTTGCGGAATTCCATCACCAGCGACTGCTTCTGTTCTGGCGTCGCAGTACGCCAATACTTACCTACCGCCAGTTGCGTCATTCGGGCAAAATCAAAATGTGGCAACACCTTGGCATCAACCAGAGCCAAAATCTTTTTCTGATCACCAGCCTGTATATCCTTGTCTTGCTTGATGATCGCAGTGACTTCATCCACGGTATTTCTGATCAGGGCATCTGGCGCAATCACAACGGCGTGTGCGTCAAGCACAATGCACATGAACACCCACAGAATCAATTGCTTAATTACCGTCATAAGACTCCTCACTTACTGTGCTGGTTCATCTGCTTTGTTATAAATGAACTTTCCGATTAGATCCTCCAGGACCACTGCCGACTGTGTTTTCTTGATGACTCCTCCATTCTTAATCATCTCGCTGTCCCCTCCGGGCATCAGGCCGATGTATTGCTCCCCAAGCAGTCCAGAAGTCAGGATGTTGGCGAAAGTATCCTTTGGAAATTGATAACGGCGATCCAGGCTCATTTCCACCTTGGCCTCATAACGTTCTGTATCGAGGGAAATACCCGTCACACGACCCACCACCACCCCGGCACTCTTGATGGAAGCTTTGGGCTTCAACCCACCAATGTTAGTGAAATAAGCCTGCACCTGATATGCATCCGACACGTTGTAAGTACCCAGGTTCCCGACTTTCATCGCCAGCATTACAAGCGCAGCGACACCCGCTACAACAAATATCCCCACCCATAAATCCAGCGTAGTTCGTTCCATAACTCAATTCCCTCTAAACATGATTGCGGTCAACACGAAATCCAGCATCAGGATCGCTAGTGACGAGGTCACTACGGTACGCGTGGTTGCGCCCGAGACACCTTCAGCGGTAGGAGGCGCGTCAAAGCCTTCGAACAGTGCAATTAGCGTAACCACGATACCAAACACGAAACTTTTAAGAACACCGTTCAGTATGTCATCACGAAAATCAACAGCCGCCTGCATTTGAGACCAGAACGATCCTTCGTCCACTCCGATTTGCACCACACCAACCAGATATCCACCAAACACACCCACCGCGCTGAACAAGGCAGCCAACAGCGGCATCGATATCACCCCGGCCCAAAAGCGCGGTGCAATTATGCGTGCAATCGGATTCACCGCCATCATCTCCATCGCCGAAATTTGCTCAGTCGCCTTCATCAACCCGATCTCAGCGGTCATTGCAGACCCAGCACGACTTGCGAACAGTAACGCCGCCACCACCGGCCCTAATTCGCGCACCAAACTTAGTGCCACCATGGTTCCCAATGCAGATTCTGAGCCGTATCGCTTGAGTGTCTCATAGCCTTGCAAGCCGAGTACCATCCCAACGAACAACCCAGCCACGATGATGATGATCAGGGACATCACGCCTGTCGAAAACAGCTCTTTGATGGTCAGATGGAAACGCCGGAAACTGCTTCCAGAATATAACAACGTATTAACAAAGAATCTTGATGCCATGCCGATACGCCATACAGCGTTGATGGCACGATGCCCGATTATTCTGATTGTATTGACTGCTGACATATTTATGAATCCCTGTTCAAACGCGCAGATCCAAATCCAGACGGTAATCTCTGCCGGGATAATGGAACGGTACGGGACCATCCATTTCACCATGTACGAACTGGTGAACATATTCCTTATCAGAGGCGCGGATCTGACTTGGCGTCCCTTCCGCAACGACCACGCCTTCGGACATGAAATATACATAGTCCACGATCTTTAGGGACTCCTGGACATCGTGGGTGACAATAATTGAAGTCGCTCCCAGAGCATTATTCAGCCGGCGAATCAATTCCCCGACCAAACCCAACGAGATCGGGTCCAACCCGGCAAATGGTTCGTCATACATGATCAGCATAGGATCAAGTGCTACAGCGCGTGCCAGTGCCACGCGGCGCGCCATACCTCCAGACAATTCTGAAGGCATCAAATTCTGAGTACCCCGCAATCCCACCGCATGCAATTTCATCAACACCAGGTCATGAATGATCTCATCGGGTAATTCGGTATGCTCGCGCATCTGGAACGCCACATTCTCATATACCGACATATCGGTGAATAGGGCACCGAACTGGAATAGCATACCCATCTTGCGCCGAATCTCGTATAAGCCGCCCTGATCGAGCTCGTGCATAACCTGCCCACCCACCTTGACGTAACCCCCT